>CANGPL010000076.1 GCA_947455725.1 Hyphomicrobiales bacterium
GTGCGTTCTTACCTTGGTCAATCCATCATTGGCGGCACGGCATCGACGGCAAACTATCGCTTGGATCTAGATCCCGCGGCTCTTCGTGCGGTTATTGCGAAACAGGTCATACCGGACAACGCCGTCACGCTCGATCTCGCCTTCACCAATGGCACTTTACAACCCGACAAAGGCCTTCCAACGCTCCGAAAAATGGAAGGTAAAGTCCATGTGACGGGACAGACCGTCGGCATTGATATTTTAGCGGGATCCATTGATGCCGGAAATGAACGAACGCTTACAATTACAGATGGCACCTATCGCGTTTCGGATACATCGCTCGTTCCAACAATAGCGGACATTAATTTTCATTTCGCCGGCGCGGCCCGTGATTTTGCGACAGTGCTCCGATCAGACATGATGCGGGATATTTCTACGCCACCGCTTGATCCCGATAAGACATCGGGCAGCGTAACCATGGCCGTAAAAATATTATTTCCGCAAAAGCCAGATTTAAAACCTTCAGACATTCAAGTCTCTGCCGAGGGCGACCTCACCGATCTCGTTGTTGAAAATGCGTTCGGCTCGGAAAGTCTGGAAGGTGGTATCGTACACGTCACCGCATTGCCTCAAGGCTTAACTGTAAAAGGCGAAGGCAAACTCGCAGGTGCTCCGTCGAAATTTGAACTGCACCAGCAAAACGGAGCAACCACCCGCGATGCAAATGTCGTGATGACCATTGATGATGCATTACGCGACAAGAAAGGCCTGAAAACAGCAGGTCTTCTAAATGGGCCAATTACGCTGAGTTTTTCCCTCAAAGGCATTGGCGGAAAGAAGGTTAAAGGAAAAGGCGAAATTGATTTAACCAAGGCATCAATCGCAGGCCTTATCCCGGGCTGGACACGCCCCGCCGGAAAAGCTGAAAAAGCAACTTTCACGCTGAGTATCGCACCCGATGAAACCATCTTACTTGATGATCTTATCATCGACGATCCAAGCCTTTATCTGAAAGGAAAAGCTGAGATCGGGCCTGAAGGTGTGCTGCGATCCGCTAATTTATCGTCCTTGCGCATCAATCCGAATGATAAGATTAGCGCGTCACTCGAGAAGGCAAGTGTCGGCTATAAAATTTCCATTCAAGGCGAAACGCTTGATGGCCGCGCCCTCATTAAATCGGCATTCTCCTCGCAACGGGGACAAGGCTCCATCAGCCAAGATCTCGATCTAGATCTAAAAGTTGCGACACTGTCTGGCTTTAATGGCGAGGTGATGAAGAATGCCGATCTCCACGCGCAAACGCGTGGTAGTCTTTTAAAAGACCTTCGCCTTGATGGGAGAATTGGACAACAACCCGTGCTTGGGCAATCGGCGCGTTCGGAAACAGGACAAAATGTTATCGTCATTCAAAGCGCTGACGCAGGATCCCTTCTGCGATTCACTGATTTATACAAGCGCATGAATGCGGGGACATTAACCTTTCAAATCGCGACGGCTGGTGAGCCTCTATCCGGCGAATTGTCGATCAAACGATTTGCCATTTTAGATGAAGCCGCCATTGCTGATTTGAACACGCGCGCCGGTGCCCCCGGTGGTCGCGCCATTGTTACCGATCCGAAGAATGTTCAATTTAATCGATTGAATACAAGCTTCACGATTGGTTCGGGAAAAATCGAAGTAAGCGATGGTGTCATGTCAGGCCCCGTCTTAGGCGGCACCGTTGAGGGTACAATTGATTATGCGAAAGGAAATGTTGACGTTAAAGGCACCGTTGTGCCTGCCTATTTGGTCAATAATTTTCTAAATAAAATTCCACTCCTGGGACAATTATTGGGCGGGGAAAACGAAGGTCTGTTTTCGATTAATTATCGCGCCTATGGGCCCATCGCAGCACCACAAATCACCTATAATCCCCTATCCGTGGTGGCTCCTGGATTTTTAAGAAAATTATTTGAAGCGGGTGGGCCAACCGATAATGCCCCACCCAGCAAATTACCACCTACGGCCGTTGAAACGCCCAAGCCTTGAAACGTCTAAGCCTTGATCAACACGTGTTTCTTTTTACCCATTGAAAGCTTAATCGCGCCATCGCGGAAATCTTCTTCCATCAGCACGCGGCGTGTATCGGTGATAACAACATCGTTAATCCGCACCGCACCACTTTCAACAAGCTGACGCGCATTGCTGTTTGATGTTGCAAACCCAACCGCAACATTGGCAGAAAGAAGCCCTGTTCCAATCGGAAGATTGAAACTCGGCAATGTCTCAGCTGTCATTCCTTCTTCAAACGTCTTACGGGCCGTCTCCGCCGCTTCTTCTGCCGCAGCGCGGCCATGAAGCAGAGCGGTCGCTTCTGTTGCGAGCACCTTTTTCGCCTCGTTGATTTCAGAACCTGCGAGAGCCGTTAAGCGAGCAATCTCATCCAATGGCAAGATGGTGAACAGCTTTAAGAACCGGCCAACATCGGCGTCTTCCGTATTGCGCCAAAACTGCCAATAATCATAAGGGCTAAACATATCGGCATTAAGCCAAACGGCACCCGAAGCCGTCTTGCCCATTTTAGCACCCGACGCGGTGGTCAATAACGGGGTCGTAAGCGCATAGAGCTGATGCGTTCCCATGCGCCGTCCGAGATCGACGCCGTTGACGATGTTGCCCCACTGATCGGAGCCACCCATCTGCAACGAGCAATTATAGTTTCGTGCAAGCTCGACGAAGTCATAGCTCTGCAAAATCATATAATTGAATTCGATGAAGGATAATTCCTGCTCACGCTCAAGCCGTAATTTAACCGAGTCCATGGTCAGCATGCGGTTGATCGAAAAATGCCGTCCGATATCCCGCAACATATCAATATAATTAAGCTTCGTGAGCCATTCCGCATTATCGATCATAATAGCGCCGTTACCGTCGGCGCCATAGGTTAGGAGCTTACCAAAAACACCCTTAATGCTGTTTTTGTTGGCCTCAATTTGGTCAACGGTCAAAAGCTTTCTTGTCTCGTCCTTTCCGGAAGGATCGCCAACGCGGGTGGTGCCTCCTCCCATCAGCGTAATCGGCCGATGGCCCGTCTGCTGGAACCAATGCAGCATCATGGCTGAAATCAGATTGCCAATATGAAGCGAAGAAGCCGTGCAATCATATCCGACATAGGCCGTCAGCATTCCGGAACGCGCCTTTTCATCGAGGCCCTCGAAATCCGAACATTGATGGATATACCCCCGCTCATGCAGCGTGCGGAGAAAGTCGGATTTGGGTGAAAACTGACTGGTCATATGAGCGATCCCTTTCGAGGGCCGGAGATGTAAGGGCAAAGCGAAGTTTGGGCAAGACCGGCATAGACCTTCCCTTTTGCCCTTGTTATGCCCCGATTGATCTCTAAAACCGCTTAATATTGGCCGATCGAATTGACGAGGCGTTCAAATCACCTCAACGTCTGGGTCAGTGAATTGGGTAAGACCATGGAATTTGGGCAGAAAAATCGTCAATTTATCAAGAAAATTGCAATCAGTCTGGTTGCAATTGCGGTTTTTAACGCCCAAACGCTCGATTACGCCCAATCACAAGCGTCTGGCCATGGGATTATTCGAGATACCGAAATCGAGACGCTTCTTAAAGAATATGCGGCGCCTATTTTTAATGCGGCAGGCATTTATAAGGGCTCAATTCAAATTGGCTTGATTGATGATCGTACGTTCAACGCCTTCGTCACCAATGGTCGGCGCATGTTCATCAATACGGGCGCATTGATGGAGGCAAAAACACCCAATGAGATTATCGGCGTCATTGCCCATGAATCGGGCCACGTCGCCGGTGGCCATTTAACGCTTCAGCGTGAGCAGCTTGGAAACGCTCAAATGATGGCGGTCGCTGGCATGTTGCTCGGTGCCGGAGCGATGGCTGCCGGTGCCGGTAATCGCAACTCGAATTCGGGGGCCGGTGGTATAGGCGTTATGATGGGCGCTCAAGAACTCGCCACCCGCACCTTGCTTTCCTATCAAAGAGGCGAAGAGCAAGCGGCCGATCGAGCTGCTATTAAATATCTCGATAAGACCGGGCAATCATCCCGCGGTCTGCTCGATACGTTCAAGCGTTTGAGCGATGACATGATGTTCAAGACAGAACATCTTGATCCTTATCTCATGAGCCATCCCATGCCTCAGGACCGCATTGCGAGTTTAGAGACGCTTGTCGATGCGAGCCCCTATCTCGCCAAAAAGGACGCTGCCGACCTTCAGATGCGGCATGATCTCATGCGGGCCAAGCTTTATGGATTTGTGGCCAAACAAGAGGAGGTGGGGCGTAAATATCCTGTCTCTGACATGTCTCTCCCCGCCCATTATGCGCGCGCCATCTTGAATTACCGGTATAAAAAAATTCCTGAATCGCTTGCAGAAATTGAACAATTGATCCGGGCAAAGCCAGAAAATCCGTATTTTTGGGAACTTAAAGGCCAAGTCTTACTTGAGTTTGGCAGAGCACGCGAAGCGGTAACAGCGCTTAAGCGGTCAACATCGCTCATGCCCGAAGCGGGCCTTATTCATGGGCTTTTGGGACGAGCGCTCTTGGCGACCGCCGAGAATGGTAATCTTTCGGAGGCCGTCAAAGAATTATCGAATGCCGTTCAGCGCGAGCCCGAGGATTCGGAAACCTGGCGATATTTGGCCATGGCTTATGGGACCCAAGGTAATATCGGTATGGCGGAATATAGCGCCGCTCAGGAAGCATTTTTGATCGGAGATCAACAAGCCGCCGTAAACCATGCGGACAAAGCCAAAAAACTCTTACCCGCAGGGTCGCCTGCGGCTCTCAAAGCCGACGATATTTTTAATTATCGCCCGAAACGTTTTAATTAGGCCCTGATGGAGCGCACAATGTTCACCGCCCGCCAATTTTCCCTCGTCATGGGAACTTTATTCGTTCTTTTCTCATCTTCCGTCACCTTTGCCGAGGAGGCTTTTTCCGACGCGAAGAAGGCCGAGATTGGTGAAATCGTGAAAAGCTACCTGATGACGCATCCGGAGCTCATCCAAGACGCGATGAATGCGCTGGATCAAAAGCAGAAGGATGCCGAGACAGCGGCTCAAAAAGCAGCCCTCACCTCTCTCTCGACCGATTTGGTGAAGGCAGAAAACGGTGTCGTTTTGGGTAATCCGAAGGGCGATGTCACCTTAGTCGAGTTTTTCGATTATAATTGCGGCTATTGCAAAAAATCGCTCTCCGACATGATGGGCTTGATGAAAGACGATCCAAAGCTCCGCATCGTCTTGCGGGATTTTCCTGTCCTTGGCCCTGACTCGGTGGAAGCCTCTGTTGTTGCTTTGGCAGTTCGCAAACAGCTGACGGCTGAACAGTATATGACCTTCCATCAGCAGCTCCTCACCTCGCGCGGTCGGGTTGGTAAAGAGCGCGCGACGCAGGTCGCGAAGGATTTAGGTGTCGACATGGTCCGATTGGCCAAAGACATTGATTCGGGAGAATCGCGTCCCTTTATCGCGGCGACCATGCGCGCGGCTGACGCGCTGCGCATTGGTGGCACGCCTGCCTTTGTGGTGGGTGACGGCGTCATTGTTGGTGCCGTTGGCCAAGAAAGCCTCGCATCCGCGGTCAAATCGGTTCGGACTTGCGGTAAAATAGCCTGCTGAGTTTGCTTTGGAAAACGGCGCGCCCTTCTTAATGTTGTCACATTGTTGATTCGAGCCGGGACTTCGATCCGGCTCCGAATCGACTACATCTAGGGGGCGCTAAACGGCCCTTTTGCGCGGCGAAAACACGCATAGGTTTAGTGCCTATTAAGTTAATCGTAAGACGAGAATTGAAATTATCTTTTAAATTCCGGCACTTGTGACCGGATCACTTCTTATTAACGTTTTATTAACATTTACCCACAACATATAGTCATACGTCAAATTCTAGACGCTAAGTGTTGATTGTGCCTTGACGGGATGAGGGGCCAGTTTTACGGTCCGAATCCATTGCACTGGGTGGCCTGATGCGGAGCGTTTCGCGGAGGCCGAGAGCGCAAATCCCGTTATCAGGGCGTGCCGGCGGAACAGGTGATACCGGTTCGCGTTGCCCATGAAGGGGCTAAGACCCGATGAAGCAATTCATCGGCATAAGGATCTGCTGACCCTCTCCCCTTTATCGGGGTTAGGGAATTAGCGGACACGGAAAACATTTTTTTGCGGACTTGAAGTCGGGTTTCGACTTCGCAGGCAGTAGCCTGTAATTTTTTGAGGGCGGTAGTATCATGCGGATTGAGCGTTTTTTCACCAAGGCCGGCGTTTCTCCCTATTCCGGGATAGCTTTTAAGTCGGCGACCAGCGAAATCCGCAATCCGGATGGATCGATCGTGTTTCGTCTTGAGAACATTGATGTTCCTGAAGCCTTCAGCCAGGTTGCTGCCGACGTTCTCGCGCAGAAATATTTCCGCAAGGCTGGCGTGCCGAAGCATTTGAAGAAGGTTGAGGAAAACGACGTTCCTTCCTTCTTGTGGCGCTCGGTCCCCGACGAAGCCAAACTCGCCAAGCTGCCGGAGAATGAGCGCTATGGCTCCGAGATGAGCGCCAAGCAGGTGTTTGACCGCCTCGCTGGCTGCTGGACCTATTGGGGCTGGAAGGGCGGCTATTTTAAGTCTGAGGAACACGCGCAGACCTTCTTTGACGAGCAGCGTTACATGCTCGCCCGCCAGATGGTCGCACCGAACTCACCGCAATGGTTCAACACGGGTCTTCATTGGGCCTATGGCATCGACGGTCCATCACAGGGCCATCATTATGTTGATTTCAAAACCGGCAAGCTCACAAAGTCGAAGTCGTCTTATGAGCATCCGCAGCCGCATGCCTGCTTCATTCAGGGCGTTGCCGACGATCTCGTGAACGAAGGCGGCATTATGGACCTCTGGGTCCGCGAAGCGCGTCTCTTTAAATACGGCTCGGGCACCGGCTCGAACTTCTCGATGCTGCGCGGCGAAGGCGAGCGTCTCGCTGGCGGCGGCAAATCCTCGGGCCTCATGTCCTTCTTGAAAATCGGTGACCGTGCAGCGGGCGCGATCAAGTCGGGCGGCACCACGCGTCGCGCGGCCAAGATGGTCGTGGTTGATGTCGACCATCCGGATATCGAAGCCTATATCGACTGGAAGGTGAAGGAAGAGCAGAAGGTCGCCGCCCTCGTCACCGGTTCCAAGCTCGTGTCGAAGCACCTCAAAGCCGTCATGAAGGCCTGCATCAATTGCGATGGCCCGGATGAAAGCTGCTTTGATCCTGAGAAAAACCCAGCGCTGAAGCGCGAGATTAAAATGGCCCGCCGCGTGCAGGTGCCAGATAATTACATCAAGCGCGTCATCCAATTCGCCAAGCAAGGCTATAAGGAAATCGATTTCCCCGTCTATGACACCGATTGGGATTCGGAGGCGTATCTCACGGTTGCTGGCCAGAACTCGAACAATTCTGTTTCGCTGAAAGACGAGTTCCTCCGCGCCGTTGAAGACGACAAGGACTGGAACCTCATCCGCCGTACCGATGGCAAGGTCCACAAGACCTTGAAGGCCCGTGATTTGTGGGAGCAGATCGGTTACGCCGCCTGGGCGTCGGCTGATCCGGGCCTGCACTTCAATTCGACGATGAATGATTGGCACACCTGCCCGGCCTCAGGCCCGATCCGCGCGTCCAATCCATGCTCGGAATATATGTTCCTCGACGATACCGCCTGCAATCTCGCCTCGCTGAACCTGCTTCAGTTCCGCGAGCAAGACGGCACCTTCAACATCGCCGCTTACGAGCACGCCGTACGCCTCTGGACGATCGTTCTCGAAATCTCGGTCACGATGGCGCAGTTCCCATCGAAGGAAATCGCCGAGCTCTCCTACCGCTACCGCACGCTGGGCTTGGGCTACGCCAATATTGGCGGCTTGCTCATGACCAACGGCATTCCCTATGATTCGGAGGAAGGCCGCGCGATCTGCGGCTCGCTCACCGCGATCATGACGGGTGTGGCCTATGCAACCTCGGCTGAAATGGCGAGCGAGCTCGGCCCATTCCCCGGCTACAAGAACAATGCGCAGCATATGCTCCGCGTCATCCGCAACCACCGCCGCGCGGCTTACGGCGAGCACCAAGGCTATGAGGGCCTAAGCGTCAATCCGGTCCCGCTGGATCACGCTTCGGTGAAGGATGCCCGCCTCGTCACCCACGCGAAAGCCGCATGGGACCGCGCTTTGAGCCTTGGCGAAAAGCACGGCTACCGCAATGCGCAAGCCACCGTCATCGCGCCAACCGGCACGATCGGCCTTGTCATGGATTGCGACACGACCGGCATCGAGCCAGACTTCGCGCTCGTGAAGTTCAAGAAGCTCGCCGGTGGCGGTTACTTCAAGATCATCAACCAAGCCGTGCCAGAAGCGCTCCGCACGCTGGGTTACCGCGAGAATGAAATCGCCGAGATCGAGGCTTACGCCATCGGCCACGGCTCGCTCGCCCAAGCCCCCGGCATCAACCACACGACGCTTCGTGCCAAGGGCTTTGATGACGCAACCATCGAGAAGGTTGAAAAGAGCTTAGGTTCCGCCTTCGACATCAAATTCGTCTTCAACAAATGGACGCTCGATGCAGGCTTCCTCACAAGCGCGCTCAAAGTGCCTGCCGAGAAGCTTGACGATCCATCCTTCGAGCTCCTGCCCTTCTTGGGCTTCTCGAAGGCGGATATCGAAGCAGCCAACATCCATGTCTGCGGCGCGATGACGTTGGAAGGTGCACCGCATCTGAAGCTCGAGCATTACGCCGTGTTTGATTGCGCCAATCCATGCGGCCGCATCGGCAAGCGTTATCTCTCGGTCGAGAGCCATATCCGCATGATGGCGGCAGCGCAGCCTTTCATCTCGGGTGCGATCTCGAAGACGATCAACATGCCGAATGATGCAACGGTTGAGGATTGCAAATCCGCCTATCTCCTCTCCTGGAAGCTGGCGCTCAAAGCCAATGCGCTCTACCGCGATGGCTCGAAGCTCTCGCAGCCGCTCAACTCGCAGCTGATTGCGGATGATGAGGACGAGGCGGATGACGCGGTTGAAGCCCTCGTCGCCCAGCCAGCCGCCGCCCGCGCCGCTGCGATGTCGGAAAAGATTGTGGAGCGTATCGTCGAGCGCATTGAGCGCATCCGCGAGCGCGACAAGCTGCCCGATCGCCGCAAGGGCTACACCCAGAAAGCCGTTGTCGGCGGCCACAAGGTCTATCTCCGCACCGGCGAATATGAAGATGGCCGCATCGGCGAAATCTTCATCGACATGCACAAAGAAGGCGCAGCCTTCCGCTCGTTGATGAACAATTTCGCCATCGCGATCTCGCTTGGCCTCCAATACGGCGTGCCATTGGAAGAATATGTCGAAGCCTTCACCTTCACCCGCTTTGAACCCGCGGGCTTCGTGCAGGGCAATGACGCGATCAAGAGCGCCACTTCCGTTCTCGATTACGTCTTCCGCGAACTCGCCATCTCCTATCTCGGCCGCTCCGATCTCGCCCATGTTTCGCCAGAAACGCTCGGCAATGATCTCGGCAAGGGCGACAATGAGAGCAAGGCCCCGGCAGGCTTCATCCCGTCCCAAGTCTCGCGCGGTCTCGTGCGCTCAAAGGCGGATCGCTTCGCGGTCATGCAGGGCGGCAACACGACCACGATGTCGGCCCCGCAATCGATTGGTGCCAACGCGCTCAAAAGCGAGCTCGAGCAACAATTGGGCGTGATCCCACAAACGCTGACGGTCGGCGAAGCCGCCCTTTCCAACCTCACTTTCGCCGCCGCCGGCACCAATACCGGCACCGCGAAATCAGGCGGCATGGACAAGCGCGCGGAAGCGAAGATGAAAGGCTATGTCGGCGAAAGCTGCCCAGAATGCGCCAACTTCACGCTGGTGCGAAACGGAACATGCTTGAAGTGCGACACCTGCGGATCAACGACGGGTTGCTCGTAAGCGAGCAGCGAGTAGTTCGTAAAAAAAGCCTTCTCCCCAGCGCGGGAGAAGGTGCCGCCCAACGGGCGACGGATGAGGGGGCTGCGCGGCAATAATATCGCGCCCTACGCCAACCACACCCCTCACCCGACCCGCTATGCGGGCCACCCTCTCCCGCAAGGGGAGAGGGAAACAAGATACCTTCGTCCCTCGCGGGTCGAAGGGAGTGCCCTTGGGGCAAAAATGCGAAGGCATTTTTAGATCGGAAGAGCACAC
>CANGPL010000077.1 GCA_947455725.1 Hyphomicrobiales bacterium
CCTGCGGCGCGGGCTGCTTTCGCTAAAAGCTGCCGGTCGGATGGGGATGGCGCGCTCCCTGCCCCCTGAGCCACGTGAAGCAAAGCGCGTTTGGCGCCGCCCGGTAAAATGATCGGCTGATTAATCTTTTGCGCTTTGCCCGCTTGCCGATCCAGAATCGTCATTTCACTGAGCGGCACGTCAAACACGATGCCGATAACCTCGTGACGCGGATCACGCGCGATGCTTGTCTGCCCGCCCGGCAGGATGACGAGGCGATGGCGCGGTAAGCGGCCAATTTGGATGCGTTTCGCGTTCGGACAAAGGTCGGACATCCGCGCGGGATCAAGGGTGAGGCCAAAGGCAAAATAAAGCGTCATGGATTTATTAACTTCCCTAACGTAAAGTTTGATAGATCGCTCTCGTTTAAGAAAGCCGTTCTCCACCCACCGCCTCACGGTTTGAATCGCTTCCTGAATGCATGAAAAAATTGATCTAGCCAACTCCCATCTCGCCGCGGGCCGTTTTGCCGAGGCGAGTTCGGCCTTTGAAGAGTATCTGAAACTCAACCCGCTCGATGATCGCGTCTGGTTTTTTGCTGCGAGCATTTTGTTTCGTCAGCGGCGGTTCTCGGAATCGGTCGAGTATTATCGTAGTGCGTTGCGGCTAAAGCCAGAAAATCCGGATTATTATGCGGATCTCGGAGCCGCGTTGCGCGCCGACCAGCGGGTTGGCGAGGCAGAGGCGATGGTAAGAGAAGCCATTCGGCGAAACCCGACAAATCCCCTGCCCGTCTTCACGCTTGCCAATTTATGCTCGAGCCAACGGCGGTATGAGGAGGCCGAGCGGATGTATCGGGCGCTTGTTCAGGGCAATCCGGATTCGATTTCGGCGATTGAAAATCTGGGCTCGATGCTGATTGAACTGAACAGGCCAGCCGATGCGATGGCCGTTTTCGATGCCTATCTCGCGCGGCACCCCGAAAATGTGCAGGTGCTGACCTATAAAGCGATCGGGTTTGATAAATTGGGGAATCTCGATCAGGCCCTCGCCGTTACCGAGCGGACCATCGAGCTCGCACCGCCCAAGGGGCTTGAGATGCGGCTTGCTTCTTATATGTCGCTGGTGGGGCGAACGGGGCGGCTCGATTTGCGCCCCCGCGTCCTAGACCTCGTTATGGATGCGATACCGGTAACGCTGCCCGATGAAGCGCCCGAGCGCTGGTTTGAGGCGGACCGCAATGCGTTGAGGCGCTTTACCTATCTCTTCCCCTATTACGGGATTAATGATCGCGACTTATTGAAGGTACATCGGGCACTGGGTAACCAGATAGGCGCAAGCTTTCCGCCGATCCTGCCCAAGGCGCCGCCACGTGCGGGCAGACTACGGGTTGGGTTTATCTCCTATAATTTCGGCAATCACCCGATCGGGCATCTGCTCTCGGTGTTTTTCGAGGCGCACAAGCTCTCGGAGAACGAACTTTATCTTTATTCGCTGCATCAGCAGCAGCCGCATGTCGATGTTGATGGCTATGGGCCGCGCATCCATGCCACCGCTGATCAGCTTCGTGATTGCCGCAACCTTTCAGACCGCGAATTGGCGCAGCTTATTCGTGGCGATGATTTGCATGTGCTGATCGATCTCGACGGATATTTGCATGGCGGGCGGCAAGAGGTTTTAGCCACACGGCCTGCGCGGGCTCAAATCCACTGGCTGCAATCGCTTGCGGGGTGCCCTGCGCCCTATTTCGATTACACAATTGTGGATCGGGTGATCGTGCCCGATGATGAGCGCGACCAAGGCAACGGACCGCTGATTAGGCTCGCTGACGCGTTTCAATGCGGCGAGCGATTTAACTTGCCCGAAGTGCTTCCATCCCGTCAATCCGAGGGGTTACCCGAGGATGGGTTTGTCTTTTGTGTGTTTGGAAATTGGTTGAAGATCGACCCGGAAGTGTTTGATATTTGGCTTAATATTTTGCGTGAAGTGCCCAAGAGTGTACTGTGGTTTACGGCTGGCCCGACGCCGGAATCGATCAAGAAAATCCGAGAGCTGACAGAGGCGAAAGGGGTTGATCCGGCGCGTCTCGTAATTGCGGAACGCACGGCGGATAAGATTTCGCATATCAACCGGCATCGGCTGGCGGATCTGTTTTTAGATACCTTCACCTTTAGCGCGGCGACGACGACGATGGATGCTTTGTCCGCAGGCCTCCCTGTGCTGACAAAGCGTGGGCGCACCGCGCAAGGACGGTTGAGCGAGGCGCATATCCGCGCGGTGGGGCCGACGGAGCTGATTGTTGATACGGCAGAGGCGTATTTTGAGACGGCTTTACGCTTGGCGCGTGATCCCGATGAATTGGGGTTACATCGTCGAAAATTGTTAGAGGCACTGCCCGAAGCGCGTCTGTTCAATGCCAAGCGCATGGTAACGCAGTTTAAGAAGATTTATCAAGAAGTCTGGCGGCGCCATGCGGCGGGTGAGACGCCGACGCATTTTGATGTGGTGATGTGAGGCTTAATGCCCGGACCGCGCGGCTCCTGCCGCGCATTTCTCAAGAAGCGCGCCGGGAGGCGCGCGGTCCAATCCTTACGCAAACTCCATAATCACCGCGTCCACCGCTAGGCTATCGCCTTCTTTCGCGTGGATTTTGGCGATGGTGCCGTCGCGTTCGGCGCGTAACACGTTTTCCATTTTCATGGCTTCGACGATGCAGAGCATTTCACCAGCTTTGACGTCTTGGCCGACGCTGACCGATAACACTTTCACCAAGCCCGGCATGGGGCAGATAAGGCTCTTGGAAGTGTCTGCTTCAACGCGCGGTGGCATGAGCGCTTCAAGCTCGGCTTCGCGTTGGGTGAAGACGCGGATCACCGAACTTGTGCCGCTATAACTGAGCCTGACGCCGTTCAGCGTGGGGCGAATTTGGGCTGCGACCGGTTTGCCATCCACGCTGCCGTGCCAGACGGGCTGGCCGGGGCGCCAATCGGATTCAAGATCGATCGTGCGGCCGCTTTCGACAAAACGCAAGGCAAGCGTCTCGCCTTCGCTTTCGATGATGAGCGGCAATCGTGTGTCGCCAAGGGCGACGACGCGTTCGCGGGCAAAGCGCACTGGCTTTGCGGCGCGTAATTGGCCCGAGATATGGCGCTTGCGTTCATTCATGCGATGGTCGATCGAGGTGCCGATGGCGGCCATGACTTCGAGCATTGCGCCTTGCGGTTCGATGAGGCTAAAGCCGTTCGGGAATTCCTCGGCGATAAAGCCGGTCGATAGCTCGCCGGATTGCCAACGCGGATGGGCCATCAAGGCGGATAGAAACGGAATATTGTGACGGATGCCATCAATCGCGAAGGCATCAAGCGCATGGGCTTGAATGGTGATCGCCTGCGCGCGGGTCGGCGCGTGGGTGACGAGTTTGGCGATCATCGGATCGTAATAGATCGAGATTTCACCGCCTTCATACACACCCGTATCGTTGCGAACGGTGATGCCGTTCTCTACGCCTTCTGCCGGTGGGCGATAGACCGTGAGGCGGCCCGTCGAGGGCATGAAATTGCGCGTGGGATCTTCGGCATAGACGCGGGATTCGACCGCCCAACCATTGAGTTTGATGTCGGATTGTTGGAGGCGAAGGGGTTCGCCATAGGCCGAGCGGATCATCTCCTCAACGAGATCGACGCCGGTGATGAGTTCCGTGACCGGATGCTCGACCTGCAAGCGGGTGTTCATCTCCAAAAAGAAAAAGCTCTTGTCTTGGCCTGCGACGAACTCGACCGTGCCGGCAGAATCGTAATTCACGGCCTTAGCGAGCGCCACTGCCTGCTCGCCCATTTTCTGCCGCGTGGCTTCATCGAGTAGCGGCGACGGGGCTTCTTCAATCACCTTTTGATTGCGGCGCTGAATGGAGCATTCACGCTCGCCCAGATAGATGACGTTGCCGTGCTTATCGCCGAGCACTTGAATTTCGATGTGACGTGGATTGACGATGAATTTTTCAACAAAGACGCGATCATCGCCGAAGGAAGATGCGGCTTCGGATTTCGCGCGCGCAAAGCCCTCCGCCACTTCATCAGCCGAATAGGCGATACGCATGCCTTTGCCGCCACCGCCCGCTGAGGCCTTGATCATCACCGGATAGCCGATTTCATCCGCGATTTTGACGGCATGTTCGGGGCTTTCGATGACGCCAAGATAGCCCGGGACGGTTGAGACCTTGGCGGCATTGGCGAATTTTTTGGATTCAATCTTGTCGCCCATCGCCTCAATGGCGCGGACATTGGGACCGATAAACACGATTCCGGCGGCTTTAAGCGCTTCGGCGAAGGCGGCGCGCTCGGACAGGAAGCCGTAACCGGGATGCACCGCTTCAGCGCCCGTTTGCTTGCAGGCCTCAATGATTTTCTCGATCACCAGATAGGATTGGTTGGCGGGTGCGGGGCCTATATGGATCGCCTCATCGGCCATTTCGACGTGCAGCGCGTCTTTATCGGCGTCGGAATAGACCGCCACCGTCGCAATACCCATGCGTTTGGCAGTTTTGATGACGCGGCAGGCGATTTCGCCGCGATTGGCGATGAGGATTTTTTTGAACATTTCCGGTCCCGATTGAAATCACGCTTCGGACTTACTAAGCGCAAAAAGGAAACCGGTAAACTCGACCTTATGACGACGCCGTGACGGCACCCGATACGCCCACGGCATACCGCTCCCATAGCGGGCGGACGTGGGATATCCGATCAAGGCGCTTGGTGAGAGCCGCAGGTGGCTCGGCGCATTCCTCGTTCAAAATGGTAAGCAGCGCGCGGGTGGCGGGCGTTGGGCCGGTGCTATCAAGGCCGAGACGGAAGGCCAGCCATTCAATATCGGCTTCCGAAATGCGGCCTGTCGGGCGGCGCTCCCAGATGAAATAGCCGGTTAAAGCCTCGACAAAAAGCGCCAACCAAAGCGGGCTCATGCGTTTGACATGGCGCTCAAGTCGCACAAGATCACCGGCCTCAACAGCTGTCAGACCACCGCCGACCGAGAGGAGTTCGCGCAGGCGCAAGACATCGGCATCTTCGACGGAACGCCGGTCAATCAAAACGGAAATAGTCGAACGTATTCGGCTCTCGGTCATACCCTGCCTCAGCTCTTTCCCCTTGGTAAGGCTAATCCTCGCAAAGGCGAAAGAGCAAAAGGTTAATGGCATAAAAGCAAGTGATTTTCTGGTTAATGGGCTGTTTCAGGAATCCCTTCAAAGTGTATGTAGGACGCAAAGAGTGAGGTAACCATGACCGAGACATCCTTCATCCATCGCTATCTGCCCGGCACTGATCCGACGCGACACCCGCTGCTACTTTTGCATGGCACGGGTGGGAATGAGGATGATCTGATCCCTGTGGGTGAAATGATTGATCCGGCGGCTGCCGTGCTCTCGCCACGCGGAAAGGTTTTGGAAGGCGGGATGCCGCGCTTTTTCCGCAGGCTTGCCGAGGGCGTGTTCGATTATCCCGATGTGATTACCCGCACCCATGAGCTGGCTGATTTCATTACTGAGCAGACAGCTGCCCATGCGATCAAAAAGCCGATTGCGGTTGGCTTTTCAAATGGTGCGAATATCGCTGCGGCTTTGCTCTATCTGAGGCCGGACGTGCTGGCCGGTGCGGTGCTGATCCGCGCGATGCTGCCGCTGCCGACGGGGCCGGAACACGCTTTAAATGGCTTGCCCGTGATGCTGGTATCGGGACGCATGGATCCGATTTTGCCGCTCGATAACGCCAAGCGATTGGCCGAGGCGTTGCGCGAGCATGGTGCGGTGGTCGATCATCGCGTGCTTGAAACCGGACACGGCATGACGCGCAATGATGTCGATCTCGCGCGCGGCTTTATTGCCGGGATCAACGGATGACGATCTCCGTCATCATCCCCGCTTGCGACGCCGAGGCAACGATTGAGCGCGCGTTGGCGAGCCTGTTTCGCCAGACAGACGGCGATTGGGAAGCGATTATTGTGGCCGATGACCGGCGCGATTATGCCGCCTTTTTATCTGCCAAAGGGGTGAGCGATGCGCGTTTAAAATTTACCTCCACCGGACTTATTCGATCCGGATGTCACCATGCGCGCAATGTTGGTTTCGATTTTATTTCAGGAGCTTATGTAACGCAACTTGATGCAGATGATGAGATCTCTGCGGATCGTTTTGCGACGCTTAAACCACTGGCCGAGCGTTATGGCGCGGCGGCGGACAGCCTCCTGATGCTGGATGAGGAAACGGGTGCTGAGCTTGGCACCGTGATGGGGAAGACCGCGACGCTCGCAATGATCGACCTCGCTGCTTTTATGAATTTGAACGCGCCGCTTGTGCCTCTGATCCGGCGGGATCATGTGATGAAACGCGCGCCGGGCATTGAGTTTTCCGAGGATGTGGTCGCCAATATTCAGCTGATTGACCGGATCGGGAAACTGCCGGTAACGGCGGCCTCCTCGTATTTCTACCGTATTCATAGCCGCTCAATGGCCAATACGAGCGGTGCCTCCGAGCGCTTTGAGCGGGGTTATTCAGAGTATATTGCCCGGCTTGAGACAGGCGACGGGTTTGGACTAAAGGCTGCCAACCGGCGTATCGCTGCGGATGGGCTGATTGCCAAGCGCGATTTGAACCGAGCCTTTATGGATGCGCAAAGGACTGAGCCGGGTTTGACGTTTCAGGCGTTTGTTGGGCGGATGTGACGTGAATCGTCATTGCGAGCGAACGCGAAGCAACCCAGCTAGCGCGAATTAATGAGCCGCAACGGTAATAACGCACCAATTTCTGCACCATCAACTAGGTTGCTTCGCGTTCGCTCGCAATGACGAACAACGGGCTCACAACGGTATATTATCGTGCTTCTTCCAAGGCCGTTCGGCCTTCTTCGTCGCAAGCATCGCTAGCCCGCGCGCGACGCGGCGTCTTGTGGAATGCGGCATGATGACTTCATCGATATAGCCGCGCTCGGCGGCCACGAAAGGCGAGAGGAAGCGCTCTCCGTAATCCTTGGTCTTGGCGGCAATCGCATCGGCGTCGCCGATATCGGCGCGGAAGATGATTTCAACCGCGCCTTTGGCCCCCATCACGGCGATTTGCGCGGTGGGCCAGGCGAAATTGATGTCGCCGCCTAGATGCTTTGAGGCCATCACGTCATAGGCACCGCCAAAGGCCTTGCGGGTGATGACGGTGATGAGGGGCACGCTCGCCTCGCCATAGGCAAACAGAAGCTTCGCGCCATGCTTGATCAGCCCGCCATATTCCTGCGCGGTACCCGGCAAAAAGCCCGGGACATCGACAAAGGTGACAATAGGGATTTCGAAGGCGTCGCAGAAGCGAACAAAGCGCGCGGCTTTGCGGGAGGCATCGGAATCGAGCACACCCGCCAGCACCATCGGCTGATTGGCGACGATGCCTACCGTACGGCCCTCGATGCGACCAAAGCCCGTAATGATGTTTTTGGCGTAACTCTCTTGAATTTCAAAGAAATCGCCCTCGTCCACCGTCTTGTGGATGAGCTCCTTCATGTCATAGGGCTTGTTCGGATTTTCCGGCACGAGTGTGTCGAGAGAGAGATCGACGCGGTCGGCGGTATCAAAGCTCGGCCAATGGGGAGCGCCATCGATATTGTTGGCGGGCAGAAAATCGATCAGCCGACGGACTTGCAACAGCGCCTCGACATCATTGTCCCACGCGCCATCGGCGACGGAGGATTTCGAGGTGTGGACCTTCGCGCCGCCTAATTCTTCTGCCGTGACGGTCTCATTGGTAACGGTTTTGACGACATCCGGACCGGTGACGAACATGTAGGAGCGATCACGCACCATGAAGATGAAATCGGTCATCGCGGGCGAGTATACATCGCCACCGGCGCAGGGGCCAAGGATAACGGAGATTTGCGGAATGACGCCTGACGCGATCACGTTACGTCTGAAGACTTCGCCATAACCCCCTAAGGCTGCTACGCCTTCTTGGATACGTGCACCGCCCGCATCGAACAGGCCAATGATCGGTGCGCGCATTTTGAGCGCCATGTCTTGGATCTTGTTGATCTTCTGCGCGTGGGTCTCGGACAGCGAGCCGCCGAAGACCGTGAAGTCTTTCGCGAACACAAAAACGGTGCGGCCATTGACCGTGCCCCAGCCGGTGACGACGCCATCGCCCGGTATCTTTGTTTTCTCCATCCCGAAATCGGTGGAGCGGTGCTGGACGAACATGTCGAATTCTTCGAAGGAGCCATGATCCATCAGAAGCTCGATGCGCTCGCGCGCCGTGAGTTTGCCGCGCGCATGCTGGGCATCGATACGCGCTTGGCCACCGCCAAGGCGGGCTTGGGCGCGCCGGTCATCGAGCTTTTCGAGAATGTCTTTCATGGAAAATTCCTCCAAGCCTCCCTCTAGCATGTGAATGACGCGTTCGTCAGTTCGACCATGGTGGGGGGTTATTTTTGAACCGCTAAAAATGTCGCTGCCGCTTCAAACTCGCTCAAACGCCGCGCGCGGCGTGCTAAGGCCTCTTCGTCCTGGCCCCAAATCGCCATTTGCACGTCTTCGTCGACATGGGCGGCGGTCCAGATGGTTTCAGCGCTGTATGCCTTTTCGGCGAGCGCTAGAGCGAGGATGGCTGATCCCGTCAGCGTGGTTGCGACATGGAGCGCTGCTAACCGCAGCGGATCGGTGATTTTGCGAACATGGTCCTGAATTTCTGTCAGCGTTTCTTGTGGCTGCGGGACGTGCATGACGCCCGCCGCAAGATTAAACCGCCAGCGGTGCTTTTCTAACGCCCAATCGAGCACGGGGTCCCAAAGCTCATTTTGCTTCTCGACAAGACGCACCGGCGATGTGGCGCGGTAGCACAAGAGATCCGAGCCTGCATATTTCGCGATGTCGTCCGCCGTCTCGATAAGGCGGGGGGCAACCCCTTCCATCGCCGTATTGAGAATGCGGGTGAGCGGCATGGCGTTGGGATCAAGAAACTCGCCAACATTGCGCCATTCGGCAGCCACCGCTTCGGCCAAGACGGAAGATGGCAGGCTATGGGTTTGTTTGTTCGGGGTACGCGTGGGGCGACCATCGATGAGGATGCCGTAACCGCCCTCGCCTTCGACAATGCTGACCTCTTTCCAGAAACGCTTGGGCAGCGATTTTTGCAAATCGCGCCGCGCCATCGCGTGCGGATCAATCGGCGGGGGCGCATCAAAAATCGAGCCGTCGGAAGATGCCATGCCCTATTCCTCCGGCGATTCAAGGATTGGGTCGTAGCGCTTGGCATCCAACCCCAACAGGTTCCAGCTTTGCTGCATATGCTGCGGCAAGGGGGCTGTGACATCCACCGGTTTGCCCGTGCGCGGGTGCGGGATGACAATGCGGCGGGCCAGAAGGTGCAGGCGGTTTTGAATGCCGCCGGGCAATTCCCAATTCTCAATATCAAAATATTTCGGATCGCCCACAATCGGGTGGCCAATATGGGCGGCATGGGCGCGCAGCTGATGGGTACGGCCTGTGACGGGCTTCATCGAGAGCCAGCTGAGCTTTTGGGCGGCCGTTTCAACCACCGCGTAATAGGTCACCGCATGGCTTGCACCCTCGGCGCCATGCTTGGCGATTTGCATCTTGGCATCGCCCTCCTCATCCTCGCCTTTGGCGAGATAGGTCGAGACGCGGCCTTGTTTGACGCGCGGCACACCGGCCACCAGCGCCCAATAGATTTTGCGCGTGTCGCGCGAGCGGAAGCTTTTGGCGAGCGCCGACGCGGCAAAGCGCGTTTTGGCGATCACGATACAGCCGGATGTGTCTTTATCGAGCCGATGCACGAGGCGCGGCTTCTGCCCTTGCGCGTCGCGTAACGCTTCCAACATGCCGTCCAAATGCCGCACCGTGCCCGAGCCGCCCTGCACCGCGAGACCGAAGGGTTTGTTGAGCACTATCATATCGGCGTCTTCGAACAGGATCATAGCGCGGATGGCGGCAGCATCGCCCGCTTCTGCCTTTGGCGAACGAGCGACAAGGCCGGAGCCCTCCTCGATGCGTAAAGGCGGCACGCGGACGCTTTGGCCTGCCTCTAAGCGGTCTTTGGTCTCGACGCGCTTGGAATTGACGCGCAATTCGCCCTTCCGCGCGATGCGCTGGATATGGCTGAAGGAAAGGC
>CANGPL010000078.1 GCA_947455725.1 Hyphomicrobiales bacterium
GGTGAGGTGGTGGTCAAGGGGGATCGCGTGGTGATTGAAATCAGCGAACGCCTTAAGGCTGCATCATAAATCCGGTATAATCGGTTCATCGTGCAATATTTTTCTCGGAGCGCTTGTCGCTCCCCAATCCATCTGTTACAGAACCGCCTCGTTCGGGGGCAATGCCCTTCGGATGGCTCCGCGGCCATGGCGGAATTGGTAGACGCGCTAGCTTGAGGTGCTAGTGGGGAGACCCGTGGAGGTTCGAGTCCTCTTGGCCGCACCAGCCTTCTCTCTTCGCGCCAAGGCGCGAAGAGAGAAGGCTGTCGCGCCGTAGTTCGGCAACGAACGAAGGCGGGCTGGTTTCAATCAAATTTTTCTCGCGTTTTGATAAAAATTTTAGCGGTTAGTTTAGACCGATATTCAACCATAGATTGTTGAACTCTCCCAGAGCGCAGAACGCGCTTGAATGTGGCCATTGGTCATCAATCGGGAGAAGTTCGATGAATATTCAAATCGACGCGTCACACTGGGACCATGCCGGGGAAGTGGGTCTTGATCGCTTTACCGAATTAGGAATCGGTGCCTCACTTGGCCGGGATTGCGCGCCCGACCGCATCACTGCGCATAAATGGTTCAACATCGCCGCCGCCAATGGCTCGCGCGAGGCCGCAAGGCTGCGCACAGAGCTCGCGGTCGAAATGACGCGGGAAGAAATCGCCCAGGCTCAACGCCTTGCCCGGGAATATTTGGCGGCCCAGAGATAGGCCGATCTATCCTCTGACATTGTTTTGTCATTTGACGGATCGAAACGCTTGTCATTTTGCCCCGCATCGGGCATATCGGTCGAATACGGAGAGGTGGCTGAGAGGCCGAAAGCACTCGGTTGCTAACTGAGCGAACCCTAACCCGGTTCCGTGGGTTCGAATCCCACCCTCTCCGCCATTTATTTTTATAACTCATTGATTTAATTTGATTATTTGGATTGATCTATTTTTCATCCCACACTTCATCCCACATGATGCGATGTTTAGACCGTATAATTGAAAATTTGAAATTCGCATTCGCTAGGGATTTTTCCGATTTGAACGAAACAAACCGATAAAACCGAAAAACCGATAAGTGTTGCTTGGCGACGCGGTATTGAACAGCGGCCCTTACGACATTCCTGTTTCAGGTCGCGCGCGCGTGTAGTGCGCAAGAAAACAAAAATCCCATGCGTGATACGTGTAACGCATCCAGCCCCTCCTTTGGCCCGCAAGATAGTGACCCGTCACTCTGCCAAACTGACCCCAACGGATGGGTAGGATAACAACTTGACCCCGTAGGCATTTAGAGCCCGCGTGATGGTTGCCCGTTTTTTCGGTGACGTTGGGATTCTTCGTTCCCAAAACCGAATCTGCCGTTCATCGACGCCGATTGCCTGCGCCAGTCCACGCTGGGTCAAGCCAGCTAGTGCCCTTGCTGCTTTCAGTTGCCGACGGGAAACAAGATCACCGCACTCGTTCATTGTGCCGCTCCATGACGAGTGGAGAGGTGCGTATCGAAAAACCGATAGATTGCGTCGCGGATCGCCGTGCAGTCATTGCGATCCTGTTCCGCTACCAATCCGCGCCGAACCAATTCGGACACCTCGGTGTTGCGCACTTCAATACCGACATAACGCAGCCCTCGCTTTCGACGAGCACGATAACGAGACATTCTAGAACCTGATGTTGACATAAATTCCCTCTAAATTTGCGGTATCATAATACCGTAAAAAATCATTTCATCAACCAAATGATTTCGCCGTGATCATAAATTATCGCCAACACCATTTCATGATCAAGGAAACCTAACCAAGCCAGAAGGCTAGGTCTGGCCAAATTAAACGCAATCTACCGTTTTCGTATTCTGCCACCTTTGAAATGCCACTAACGTCCGCTAATTTGTTTATAGGTCTAAGTACGAAGCCTAAGGCGCTTAGCCTAATTTTGCTTATTAATTCGCCGAAAGGCGTCGAAACCTGCTCAATGTCTGTGCTTGACGGTTCTAATAACAGTTCCGATACTGCCTCTCCGCATAAATAGGAGGAGCTGCTCTATGAAGTTCTTACGCATACTGACACTGGCCATGCCTGCAATCATTATGGTCCCGCAGTTAGCGTTCGCTCATGTTGGCTTGGGTGATGCACATGATGTGTTTCATGGATTTAGCCATCCTCTAACTGGTATCGACCATATTCTAGCGATGGTTTCGGTAGGCCTGCTCGCAGCTAATCTTGGCGGGAGAGCGATCTGGGCGGTTCCAGCAAGTTTCGTTGTTATGATGTTGCTTGGCGGAGCGATAGGCATGGCTGGATTTACTCTCCCCCTGACAGAACTGGGAATTGGTGTTTCAGTTCTTGTCCTTGGTTTAATGATCACAATGGCAGTCCGATTGCCCGTATCGTTTGCAATGGCCCTTGCGGGCACCTTTGCCGTCTTCCACGGCTTTGCTCACGGGACGGAGATGCCTGAAAATACATCAGGGCTCATGTTCGCTTCTGGCTTTGTTGCTGCGACCGCACTTCTTCACGGCTTAGGTATAGCATTAGGGCTGGGCATAGCCCGCCTATCGAACACAACTTCCCGAATGTCGTTGAAAATAAGTGGCGGAGCCATCGCAATTGTAGGTGCCGCGCTGATCAGCGGAATAATTTGATTGTTTTTCGTACGTTTGATGAGCCATAGCTAATATGCTACCAATCCCGTGAATTAAGGGACTTGGCTAACAATGCGGCGGCTTTTTAGCTTCATATTGGTCTATTTGGTGCTGTTGACACAGGGCATTGCGCCTGTTTCCGCATCACTTGCGGCTGCTCGTGCTCTTGATCCGCTGAACCATGCCTTCATCTGTTCAGCGTTGGCGGGTACCGAACAGGGTTCCAAAGATCACCAAGGTTCAGCTGACGATCATTGTCCGCAATGTTATGTGGCGCTATCCAGTTTCGCACTCGCACCGCCTGAAAATTCTGCTTTTTCGAAGCCCCCCCTCTTCGCCGTAAAGGCTGCGTGGCAGAATAGAGTTTTTCTGGTCAAAAAAACTTATGATTATGGGATCGCACAAGCGCGAGCACCTCCTTCGCTGATGATTTAGTCTTTCACACCTGACATTCAATCATCGAACCATCCTGATGAACCTGCCAGAAAAGCACGGTTCATGGCGGGCAAGGAATATTCACATGTCTACACAATCTTTTGTTGACGAGGCTGAAAAGGCCTCGGTCGAAACAGGTCTCTATCGCGCGGTCTGGCGCTGGCATTTTTATGCGGGTTTGCTTTGTCTGCCCTTTATGATCTTGCTTGCCATCACTGGTGGCCTCTATCTTTTCCAGAATGAACTCAATCATATCATTTATAAACCGATCATGGTTGTAACTGAGCAATCAACCGCACCGTTGGCTGCCAGCAATCTTATCGCCCGCGCTCAAATGGCCGTTAATGGGTCAGTGGTCAGATATGTTCCAGCAGCGACGCCAACGGACGCCGTCGAAATCGGCATAAATGACGCAGATAAAATCACCCGTTCTGTTTACGTGAATCCCTATTCGGGCGACGTCTTGGGTGCGATCGGTGACAAAGACAAACTGATGTGGATTGTCAGAAAACTCCACAGCCTGAAATATTTTGGGACGGCTCCAGAGCGTATCATCGAGATTGTTGGCGGTTGGGCGATCATTCTGGTCATCACGGGATTTTATCTCTGGTGGCCTCGTAAGCAAACGGGCGGCATTGTGACCGTTCGCGGAGAACCCAAAAAGCGTGTTTTTTGGCGTGACCTTCACGCGGTAACAGGTGCTTTTGCTGGGCTGTTCATTTTTTTCCTCGCCTTCACGGGCATGCCGTGGTCAGGCTATTGGGGCAACAATTTCAATAATTTCGTCAACAATCAGGGCTTAGGCTATCCGCCCGAATTTTGGGATGAAGTGCCCAAATCAACTGTGCCAATGAAGGATGCCATGACGGATACGCCGTGGACCTTGTCTAATCAGCCAATGCCCGTTTCCTATAACCATGGCGCAGCACCCATCGGAATAGACAAGGCGATTGCGATCTTTAACGAACGCGGCATTTCCAAGGGTTATACGATTGATCTACCGAATAGCGCGGACGGGGTCTATTCCGCGTCTGCATTCGGCGGGACAGCTGCTCAGGAACGCGTGATACATCTCGATCAATATACAGGTAAACCACTCTTTGATGGTGATTTCGCCAGTATTGGCATAGGCGCCAAAGGCATCGAGTGGGGTATCAGCGTTCACATGGGGCGCGAGTTTGGTTTGTTCAACAAGCTGATTATGGCCGCGGCTTGTATAGGCATTGTTTTAATGTCCGTAGCCGCGATTGTGATGTGGTGGAAGCGAAGGCCAGCGGGCTCACTTGGAGCGCCTCGATATCCATCCGATCTTCGGATCAATCGCGGCATTCTAATGATCGCGGTTATAATTGGCATTCTTTATCCACTGGTCGGTGCATCGCTTGTCGTCATGCTGATCATCGATAAACTATTGCCACGTGCGTTGCACGCCCGATTGGGTTAAAAGCGGTCGATTTTGAAGTGGAAACGGCCCGTGACGGGAAAGCCGCCGCGGGCCATCAATACGGAAGATTGGGTCAAGGCAACGTTGAGTGCAATCATGGGGTTTATTGGGATAGCAATCAATTAATCCTTTCAACGCGCCAAGCAGACGCATTTCCGACCCCTGATGCTCTAACAATACGAAGCCTGTCAATAATTCGACCTTCATGCCGTTTTATCCACCAACCCAGTTTGCGGCGGTTTATTTCACCACGTTCCTCCGCAATATCTCGCAGCGTTTCATTGAAATCGCCATCGACTGCGGCGTGCGTAATCAGATTTCGGACCATTGCGTCGGTCGTCGGAAAGTGACGACGCCAACCTTCCATGAGGCGGCCAAGCAATTCACGATCGGGATCGTCTGACATGGCCGCAAAAATGGATGTTGCGGGGTCAGAAAGCCCAAGCCACATGAGGGGCTGTCGACACATATCTGACCAGTCACCGAACCCTGCAAGGGCCTTACAGAGCGCCAGCGGCCTCCCTGCGACGAAAAATGCTCTCATGATTGTAAGAGCGGCACTGACATAGCGAGTACGTTGTTTTGCCAATTCCCGCTGGAGGTCGGGACGCTTAAACGTCCGTGTTGCGGGTGCCTCGACCTGCGGGTTCAGGCTGATTGTGATACAGCGACGCGTCATATCACGGATGGGTGATACGTTATTTCCAGACGATAGGAAAAGACAGCGTGTTGAAACAGATGCAGTCTTTGATACGCCGAGAATACGACCACTCAGGCTTTCTGATGTCAGGGCGGTGCAAAGAGATTTGTGCGGTAGAATGTCAGTCGTCATATTGTCAAACTCGATCACGGCAGGACCTCGCATGAGTTCGGCAAGAAGCAATTTGCGGCACTCCTCGTCATCATTCGGGAATGCCATAGGCGAACTCCGCTTGTCGGACGCAAATGCATGGATAGTTGAGCAAAGATAAGATTTGCCACTGCCTACCGAATGTGACCGCACGTGATACATGGGAGCGTTGGTCAGGCTTTGGCGGCAAGCGGCACTCAAAAAAGCCGAAAGTGTCGCGGATTTGTCCTCTGGTGTCGCAAAAGGAAATTCCTCGAGCAATTCTTCGAGATCAGCCAGTGCCGCCTCCGCGTCCTTGCGTGTAGCTTCTTCGCGGATATGAAAGCCTTCTGGAGAGAAGGCACCGTAAATGCCTGACTGGGGATCATAACCTGAAGCGGTGCAAAGGCTGCCATCTTCACGAAAGAAGGGCTGCCGTGCAAGGTCGTTCAAGACTGGCAAATGCTGGTAACGATCGCGATCTGCAAGTGCAGCGACATAACGCGGCGGCGGGTCGCAGGGGACATAGCCAATCGCGTCGCTCTTCCACCGCATCCAGTTGGCGTTTTCGGCAAGAGCAAGAGCCAACGAACCAGTATTAAGCAAAGTGATGACCTCTTCGCGCGTCGAGGGGTCACGGTTGATAACAACAATGGCTCCCGCCCGTTGAAAATAGCGTCCCGTTCCTGCCAAAACCTGCTCAGCGGCTTCCACGGTATTTGCGATCGATCCTGCTTCGCACCTGATCGTAGGCCGCAAAAAGTTCGGTGTGTCATCATCGAGGCCGAGTAATCCGAGGAGATCAGCAAGATGTTTGTCCTCGCATGACCCATGTTGGCATTTAAAACCTCCTCGCGGAAAATCCTGCGATGGTTCAAAATAGGCTGTGCCGTGATCGATGCGGTCTGTGTGGCTCGATACCCAAGGGCAAGTTATGTCGTGTTTACTGCCCCCGAGCGACGTCTTGTAGAGACCATTCGTTTGAAGCGCGTCCAAGACGGGGTCCATTTCAGGTTTTGGAGTAAACGAGGCCTTCCGTTTTTTTTGACTTCCCTTCGTATTTTTCTCGACCATGTCGAGGGAAAGCGTGGCGATGATCTGCTGAACCGTATAGGTGAGATCAGGATTAAATTTCACAGGTCGTGTTTGAAACACAGGATCGCGCTTTCCATTGATGCCACAGGGGAGCCGCGCAAGGCGAGTCGTGGGTCCGCCAGCGCCTTTATCGCACAGACCCTTTGCGATAATGGCGTCCATCAAACGAGACGCCTCGTCCATGTCCGTAAGCGGATCACGGAAAACATATCCAGCCTGATAATTACCGAGACTGGTTTCGATCAACCATGTCGGCTCGAGGGTCTCGACGACGGCAAACGGAACTTTCGTCCCGACGTCATCAAGCATGACCGCGTGCTGTGCTACGAAATTGCTCTTTCTTCGCCTTACCACACCGTCACCACCTGCATGATAGGTCGAGATCGTGAAATATGCATTTTCATCCGCCGACGGCACAAGTTCTTCAATGATGTCGTCGCAGGGTACGGCACGACCTGACCAAACACTTGGTCTAGCCGTCGATGGGTTACCCTTAAAGCCGACCAGATAAACGCTCGATTGCGCCCGCCGGAAAATCGCTCCCAGAAAGTCGGGATTGGAGACGTAAATCAGTTTTTCGGTTTTATCGGTTTTAGCCGTGTCGTCAGCGTTATGCATAACATCGCGTTCACCGCTGACGTCGTTCAATTGATCGAGAGAGTTCATCATGCAACTCCCTTTTCAAGTTTGACGAGGTCTTCGTCGAGAATGCGGGATGCGCCGCCGATCTTGATGATCCGAATTAAACCGCGATCCCGCATCCGATAAATGGTAGCGGCTGAAATGTCGTAATCCCGACAAACCTCTTTGATAGTGTAAGCGCGACGCTTCACGGGCAATGCAGTTGTCGAGTTGTCGTTGGTGGCCTGAGTAGTGGTGTCAGTCATGGGAATGCTCCTGAACGATGCGGTCAATAGCGACCGCTGTGAGGAGCAAAATGAGAGGCCGCGAAAGGCTCTGCAATTTATGCAAAATTCCACGCAAAAAATGTTTTTATGGAATTTGTTTTTTACTTACGCGTCCTCGTTTTCCCTCGCCTTGCAAAGCAATCTGCATGTCACGAAATTTTTCTCTTTGCGGGACTGTGGAATTTGTTTTGCGATATTCGAGTTCCAGTTCATCCAACTTTTTGACGGGCAAACGGCCGCCATTGTCCCGAATCGCGTCGTCGACGACCCTCTTGATTTCCAAATCGGTCGACCTTTTTAACGCCGAAGCAGGCCAGATAGCGACAGCATCGTCGCGGCGAATTTTCGATCGGTAATAGCGAGGACGGTCATCATAGTTCCCTCCAAGTGCATCGGGCGGGAAAATCAGATTATTGCCTGAAAGTGCGTCAATTGTGAGCCAGTCGGCAGCTGTTACAATCTCCATCGAACCATCTGGCGTCCGTGATGCCCACACAGCCAACACGCCACTTCTAACTTTTGCAAGAAAGTCGTTTCGAACATCAAGTGAAGCGGTCAAACGTGCCGATCTATCTCCGCCGTCGGCCTCCGACCCGAATAGATCAATTAAAATATCAAAGGGTGTCGTTTTTGCTGGGATCAGACCGATTGAAGCGTCTTGACGGTGCATAATCCAAGTCAAAGTTTGCGGGATCGACCACCAGATATGGTCAGTTGCAACTTTGTCAAACTGAGTTGATTTCGTCTTCACGGACGCTTCCTTTCGTTTCTAAATCTGACGGGGACATTTCGATTTGCGCCTTTTCCAAAAAACTCGCCCAGTCGGCCATGATGTCACGCCGCTTTTCAAATAGATCGCCACGACGATAGGCGGCTTCGACCTTATTGCCGACGGTATGAGCCAACGCCATTTCACGCACTTCCCCTGAATAATGCGTCTGTTCTGTTGCCCAGTCAGAAAAGCAGGATCGAAAGCCATGAACGGTGGCGCGATCCGCAAAATTCAATCGTCGCAGGACCATCTCCAATGCCATTCCAGATAGGCCCTTATCGGCCTTTTTACCTGCGAACACGAAGTCACTGACTTTTACCTCATTCATGGCGTTAAGAATTTCCATTGCCCGATCTGAAAGCGGAACCCGATGTTCCTTGTTGGCCTTCATGCGAGCGGCAGGGACGGTCCAAATACGCTTCTCAAGGTCAAATTCTGCCCATTTTGCGCCTAAGACTTCGCCGCTTCTTGCCGCTGTCAGGATTGTAAATTCAAGGGCCTGACTGCTGATGCCATCTTGGCCTCGAAGCAGGGCGATGAAATCGGGCAATTCCGAATAGGGTAATGCGCGGTGATGGCCTCGTGTCAATTTCTTTCGCGGCGGAAGAAGACGCTCAAGATGGCCTTTCCACCGCGCGGGATTGGCTTCTGTGCGATATCCCCGCGCGATTGCGGCATCGATGACGGCCTCGATCCTGCCCCTTAGACGGGAGGCCGTTTCGGCCTTGCTCGTCCATATCGGCTTCAATACAGCCAGAACATCTTCGGTCGTAATCGTCGCAACATCTCGTTTCATGAGCAAGGCCGCATAGGTATTCAACGTGCTTGGCCATTGGTTGCGATGCTTTTCGTTTTTCCATCCCGCCGAGAGACTTGCAATGAGATCGTCGGCCACCTCGCCGAAGGTCTTTTGAGGCCGTTCAGCGGCCTTCGCTGAAATCGGATCAACTCCTGATGCAATCAGCCTCTGGGCGTCTATGGCCTTGTTACGAGCATCGGCAAGGGACACGGCAGGATATGCCCCCAATCCCATATCGCGGCGGCGTCCATTCATCTGGAACCGCAGCACCCAATTTCGCCGCCCACTGGCTGTTACGACAAGATACAGCCCATTCCCATCGGCGTGACGGCCTTCAGACGCTGATCTGACCTGTCTATCCGTGAGGTTCATATTTTAATCCCACATCTCATCCCACACTAAGAATGAGATAAGGTGAGAGATCATGAATTGCAAGGAGATAAAAAATCGAATAATTTCAATAATTAAACATATAAATTGAGAAGGAGTAAGATTATAGGAAACTGCAAAATGTCGGACACCCTCTCCGCCACC
>CANGPL010000079.1 GCA_947455725.1 Hyphomicrobiales bacterium
CCTGTTCGGCCGTCGAGAAATGGATAAACCCATCCGCAAGATCAACGGGCGCTCCGCTGAAGGCCCCGGCAGATTGCGCCTCTTTCCACTGATTAGCCGATAAAATCTTATAAATTGCCATGAAACCCGCCTTGTTTCGGCGAATTTAGGCCAAGCTTTCAAAGGTCGCAAATGACCTAGAGGAAATTTTTAGTTTTATTTGAAAAATCACTTGCAAATTTGCGGATTAATTACCTATTATGCGAACTATTATTGATTAATATCCTTTTTTGAAAGGTTTCGCCATGTTATCACATCCCCGCATTTGGAAAGCTATTGATTTGCTTGCTGCGCGCAACGGTCTTTCAGCATCTGGACTGGCTCGTCGGGCAGGTCTTGACCCTACGACATTTAATAAATCAAAACGAGCCTCGACCGATGGAAGGCTTCGTTGGCCTTCAACCGAATCAATATCCAAAATTCTTGAAGCGACAACGACCGATCTCGATACCTTCATTACTTTGGTGATGTCGGATCGCTCACCGGTTCCAAGCCGGGCCATTCCCGTCATCAATCTTCTCGAGGCCGATGCCTCGTTTGACGAGGAAGGCAAGCCGATCGGAAGCAGATGGGATGAAGTAGCCTTTCCCGATCTTCCGGCTGAAATCGTCTTTGCCGTCGAGATCGCAGCTGAGCGCATGATGCCGATGTACCGCGACGGTGACATCATTATCTGCGCGCAAAATGTGCCCGTCCGACGCGGCGATCGGGTTCTCGTTAAAACGAAAGCCGGTGAACTCATCGGCGGCACCCTAAAGCGCAAGACGATGCACAGCGTTGACGTATCACCGTTCCGTCATGGAGTGGGTGACGTTAATTTGGCCGTCGCCGAAACCCTTTGGATCGCACGGATTCTCTGGGCCGCTCAATAAAGCGGCTTCGATCATCCGCGGCTATCGAGGAAGTTTTGGTGCTCCGTCATCAACGACCCGTCTAATCCTTTCCGGATTAGGGCGCAGGTTTCATTGACGCCGTACAGTGCCGCGAAAGATCCAAATCGCGGTCCTCGATCAGCACCCAATAAGACCTGATAAATGGTCGCGAACCACGTTTGCGACACGCCGGGACGGCCATCCGGGCTCTTCGTTTTGCCAGATAGGTCGGGGAAGTGAGCGCGTCCGATCTCGTAAACTACCGCTTGCAACGCGTTGCCATCGGTTGAGCCTGCATGTTCAGAAAGCGCTTTGGCCAAATCGGCGAGCGCTGCACGCTCTTGTTCGGTTGGCGCGCGATACACTTTCGTTGGCCGGACGAAATCGCGGTAATAGGCAATCGCGTAACCGACCATTTTGGCAAGGCCCGGGTGGTTTTCAGCGGATACCGTCGAAGAATAACGACGGATGAAGCCCCACAACACCTGCGGATCTTCGGAATTGGCAACCGCCACCAAATTCAGCAACATCGCGAAGGTAACGGTCGTTGAGTGATTTTCGGCATCCGAGACCGTTTCGACCTTTGGTGGATGACCGCCATGGATATGAAACACCGGATTTCCGAGTTGTTCCTTGACGATTTGACCCGGGAATTTTTCCAAGAAAGTCAGATAATCATCCACCTGACGCGGGATGACATCAAAATACAGCTTCTTGGCTTCGCGCGGCTTGGAATACATGAAGAGCGCAAGGCTCTCAGGGCTCGCATATTTCAACCATTCATCAATCGTGATACCATTACCCTTTGATTTTGAAATCTTCTGGCCCTTATCGTCCAAGAAAAGCTCATAGACAAAATGCTCGGGCGCCACGCCGCCCAGTGCACGACAGATTGAGTCATACACAACTGTATTTGGCTGATGGTCCTTGCCATACATCTCAAAATCAACGCCAAGAGCGGCCCAACGCGCACCGAAGTCGGGCTTCCATTGCAGCTTTACATTACCGCCCGTGACCGGCAGCGTTACGTCGCTACCGTCTTCATCTTCAAAGGTCACCGTATGGTTTTTGCCATCCACATGCTTCATCGGCACATAAAGCACACGCCCCGTTGTCGGCGAGATAGGCAAGAAGCAGCTATAGGTAGCGCGACGCTCTTCACCCAAGGTCGGCAACATAATATCCATTACCGCCTGGTAGCGCTCTGCGGCGCGGATCAAAATCTCGTCAAACCGGCCGGAGGTATAATAATCGGTCGCGCTCGCGAATTCATATTGGAAGCCAAAGGTGTCGAGAAAGCGGCGCAACATGGCATTGTTGTGGTGGCCGAAACTTTCAAACTCGCCGAAAGGATCCGGCACACGGGTTAAAGGCCGATGCAGATGTTCGGCCAAAAGCTCGCGATTTGGCACATTGTCCGGCACTTTCCGCATGCCATCCATATCGTCCGAGAAGCATAAAAGCCGCGTCGGGATCTTATCCTCTGTCAGAATCCGAAACGCATTGCGCACCATCGTCGTGCGAGCGACCTCGCCGAAGGTGCCAATATGCGGCAGACCCGAGGGGCCATAGCCCGTCTCAAACAAAACGCTCCGCTGCCCCGTGCGTTTAACGCGCTCCACCAATTTCCGCGCCTCTTCAAACGGCCAGGCGGCGGATTGTTCGGCGGTGGCAACAAGGTCAGGGATGTGAACGAGATCGGCTATCGACATGGGATACTTTCGGTACAGTAGGAAACGAGCCTTCGGATATCGTGCGAAGGCTGCGGACCATAAAGCAATTTGCCCGAAAGAGGGAAGGTGGTTCGGGGAATAAAATGGCAAACTTATCGCGACGCCTAAATTTTTAGATACCCTGACAAAAAAAGCAGGGGTTAGGCCCTCACCTCTCGCAACGCTTACCCTTTCTTTCAGGCGTCAGAATTGGTCTTAAAAGCGATGATGGCCCTCCGTAATGGAGTGGCCTTCCGTGAATGAGAGCATTCAAAATAATGATTGGCATCTGGCTGCGGCTTCGCTGCCGCCAGACCTGATATCAGAGCAATACCCAACTTTAATCGAATGGGCCTACCTTCGCGCCGAGAAAAGTGGCACGACGATTGACCATTTTCTCATCCAAAATGAACTGGTAAGTGCCGAGCTTCTTTATCGGGCCCTCGCATCCATTCTAGGCGCGCCGTTCACACTAAAGCGTCTCCCAATTCCACCTCATTTGAACGGTCAGATTATTCTGAAGGCCGAATCCTGTCCATTAAATGAAAATCCTAACATACCGAGTTTCGCAATCGCGCCCACGGGTGAAAGTTTTGTCACCTTACTGATTGCCGCTTCCATTGGCGCCGTTCAATTCAACGCAAGCAATGTCATTATAACAACACCACAAAATCTCACTGAATCCGTTCGAGAATGCTGCGGCCGGGCGATTGCAGAAAAGGCTGTCAATAAAATTAAATATCACGCACCTCAACTTTCGGCGCATCCCGCAGGGATCGTTGGATCAATTACTTTTACGTTTTTTATCTTTTCATTTTTCCTCCTGTCACTCACCCAGCCAGGGTTTTGGAATTCTGCTGTTTTTTTGCTTACTCTATTTCCAGGAATTCCTTCCATAGCGCTCAAAGCATTGGCGCTCAGACAGCAATCATTTTCCAATCCACTCAATTATACCTTAGTCGATCAGGATTTACCGATCTATACGATTTTGGTTCCACTCTATCGAGAACGGAAAATTATTTTCAAATTAATCGAGCGATTGAAAAAAATAGATTACCCGAAAGCTAAATTAGACATCAAGCTTCTGATTGAAGCTGATGACATCGAAACGCGGCTAGCTCTTATCTCCGAACAGCTGCCATCTAGATTTGATATCGTTATTTGCCCTTTAATGAAGCCAAGAACAAAACCACGAGCCCTCAATGTGGGGCTTGCTTATGCCAAAGGTGATTTTATTGTTGTTTATGATGCCGAAGATGAACCAGATTCGGATCAATTAAAAAAGGCGGCAACGTATTTTCATCACGGCGGCAAAAAACTTGGATGCGTTCAGGCGCATCTAGCGATCGATAATTTTGCCGATGCGTGGATCAGTCGCATGTTCGCCTTGGAATATGCGGGCCTCTTTGATGCTTTACTCCCTGGAATGTCTAAAGCTCGACAACCTATCCCACTCGGCGGAACCTCAAACCATTTTCGCCGATCAATCCTAGAAGCGTGCTTAGCGTGGGATCCCTGGAACGTAACAGAAGATGCCGATCTTGGACTACGCCTCGCCCGCCTTGGCTATGAAACCGCAGTAATTGATTCAACAACCTGGGAGGAGGCACCTAATACCCTTAAAGCGTGGATCAATCAGCGGACACGGTGGCTTAAAGGATGGATGCAAACAGCCGTCGTTCTAGTACGCCCATTAGGTTCAAACCGACCGATAACGCCGTTTACGATGCGATTTCAAATCACCGTTATAAGCCTTGCCTCGATCACTTCAGCCATGTTCAATCCCTTGATTGTTTTCGGACTTGGTTGGGCACTTGCTTCACCTTCCACCAGCGAGCCAATGTCGCTCATTGAGATCGCACAATGGAATATCGCCGGATTGGTTCTTCTATGCCATTGCGTCGTTTCATATTGGACGATCTGCGTCGGAACGCGCCAGCGGGGTGGTAAATTGTATTGGTGGGATGGCCTTAGCTTACCACTTTATTCGCTCTTAAAATGTTTCGCAGCATGGCGAGCCCTTTGGGAGTTTATTGTGGCACCCTCCCATTGGCGAAAAACCGAGCATGGTCACTCACGGACATCGCGGCGAATTACCACGAAAACTCGTTAAAAATACTTGGCTATCAGCTTGGCATTTTCTTCGGGTGGTCGATCAATATTGAGGCTCGATAGAAAGCGCCCTTTTCCATCCATCAGATAGATAATCGCCGTGTGGTCCATCGTATAGCCACCCGTTTCCAGCGGTACTTTTTTGGCATAGACGCGATAGGCTTTTTCGACGGCCTCAATGGCAGCAGGCTCACCAGAAAGGCCCGTCATCCGCGCATCGAAACCCGAGAGATAATCTTTGATCACCGCAGGTGTGTCGCGCTCTGGATCAACCGTTATAAAAAAGGTTTTAAGGCGATCACCCTCCTTACCCATTGCCTTATAGATCAGACCGATTTCATAAAGCGCCGTCGGGCAAACATCGGGGCAATGGGTGAAGCCGAAAAAGACAAGGCTCGGGCCGCCCAGTAAATCCTTTTCTGTCACTTTGCGGCCATCTTGCGCGGTCAGCACAAAGGGGCCACCAATCGCAGACGATCCCGTCTCTCCCATCGGATCAAACGCAAACCAAGCGGCGCCAACGACAATGAGGCTCAACATAAAAGCAACAAGGGGAAGAATTAATCTCGAGCGGGCCATCAAAAATCCTTAAAAGCACCATGCAAGCGTGGTGCTAACCAGATCTGTAAAGATCCGCTCGCCCCGCACCGACCAGATAATCAGCGCTGCAAAAATAACCGACATTCCCGTTGCGAGCCAAAGCACGCGTGCCAAATGCCGCTGAAGGGCATGCGCGAGTGGTTTGACGGATGGATGGCTTGTCGACATCACGGGCCTATTCAGGACATACTTGCATAGCTTTAGAGCGGGAGGCGGTTCGACCCGCTTGTAGTCGTTATCTGGAGCGGGCGAAGGGAATCGAACCCTCGACATACAGCTTGGGAAGCTGTCGTTCTACCACTGAACTACGCCCGCCTTTTGATGGTTTCATCATAACGGTTCGATTATGCCGTGTCGATGGGCCGATTGTTGCGCTTCCCGTTAGGAAGCGATAGGCAACCTAAGATGATGCAAGACGCGCCAAATATTCTGACCCTGCTCGATGTCTTTTGGGTCAATCTTCTTTTGTCCGGCGACAATGCGATCCTCATCGCATTGGCTTGTCGCAATTTACCGGATGGGCAGAGGCGGCTCGGCATGGTTTTGGGTGCTGCCACGGCTATCGGCCTAAGGCTCCTCTTTTCCGCACTAGCCATTCCGCTTCTATCCATCCCGGGCCTCAAACTGTTGGGCGGTGCCTTACTAATATGGATCGCAACCGCTTTGGTTACCGACGCGGATAAGGATGAGCCAAAGCCGGTTTCGTCCCATCAACACTTATGGCGCGCGGTTGGTGCGATTGCCATGGCCGACATTATTTTGAGCCTCGACAATGTGCTGGTAATCGTGGGTATTGCCCATGATACGCCGATCTTTTTAGCGCTCGGCCTTTTCCTTTCCGTACCCCTCATCGTTTGGGGAGCGGATGCTACGGGTGCGTTAATTGAACGCTATCCGGCGCTTATTTTTATAGGTGCCGGACTCATCGGCTGGGCCGCAGGCCAATTGGCCTATTCGGATCCATGGATGCCGGAAAAAATGATGGTTCTATTCGGCGAAAAGGGCGAACAATGGTCTGCCCTTTTCGCAACTGGACTTGTGCTGAGCGGCGGCTTGGTGCGGCGGCGGATAAAGCTTAAGCAGCGCGGCCCGTCAGGAAGTTCTTGAGCTTCTTGAACTGAGTTGAAAGCGAATGACGCCGCTGTTCACGATAAACAACGTCATTATCCAAGACCCAATTCATCTGTACCACGCGGCGCTGGCCTTCGAACGGCTTGTGGCCGTGCCATGATTTATCCGAGCGCTTGAAAACAAGCAGCGTGCCTAAAGAGGGCGGAACTTCAGCAACATAATCCTCAAGGTCGGTGCCATTGCGTAAAATCCGCAATTTTCCACCATCAGCGCCCCAATCCTCATTAAGATAGAGCAGCACCGTGATGATTTTGGTCTCGCTATCTGTGTGAATGCTGCCATCGGTCGACCGTAAGAAACCGCGCACCGTGTACATGGTCGGGCGGCCCGTCAGATCGATATTGAACTTTTTCTCAATCGCTTGGCGGAAGGCGTCATCCTGCAATTCGTCGAGCAGGGCTTTGAATTTGCCGCTGATCGACAATTGGGACGGCGGATGCGATCCAGGCCCCGGAACGGCAGGAAAATCGCCCATGGCTTCGGCAAATTTCTCAGGTTTTACAAACTTCTCGACGATCAGATACTCATATGGCTCGGTCTGCAGGGCGGCCTGCTCAAGCGCCGAATAATCAAGATAGGTCATGAAAGAAAACCTTTTATGTTCGATAAGACAGCCTGTCGTTACCATGTTTACGTTGCGCCGAAAAGCCATGCGCGCCTTGCTCTCGCTTGGGCGCGCTGATAGGGACAGGGCGAATGCCGAAGATATCGTACAAAAGTCTGGCCTCTTTACGGCAAGACGGGGTTATTTTTAGATCGTGCTGAAAAAATTCACCACTGCCGCCTATCGACATGCCCGCCGAGAAGCCAATATTGCGCGATGGGACAGGCCATTAACCGGCCTATTTCAGCGTATTTGGGCTTGGATCGACATGGTTTTTGTCGATCATGGTATTTTCAGGCTGATTTATCTCAATAAACACAGGGTTTCGCACCAATTCTGGCGGGCGGCCCAACCGACACCGGGCCAGCTCCATCAATCGGCTCGGGATGGCGTCAAAACAATCGTCAATCTGCGTGGTGGCCGCGAATTTGGCTCTTGGCCGCTCGAGCGCGAAGCGTGCGAACAATCGAGCCTAAAGCTTGTGGATTTCGTGATCCGCTCACGCGGCGCGCCTGATCGCGAGAAAATTGCCGCCGCCAAAGCGTTTTTTGAAGGCCTAACCTATCCGGTGCTAGCCCATTGCAAGTCAGGCGCGGATCGCGCGGGCTTTATGGCGACGCTTTATTTGCTTGTTCATGAAAAACGCCCGTTGGATGAAGCGCTTGAGCAGCTTTCATGGCGCTATGGCCATTTCAAATTTGCCAAAACAGGCATTTTGGATGCGTTTTTCGAGCGCTATCGGGTCGAAGGTCTAGAAAAAGGCATTGATTTTCAAACCTGGGTCGAAACAATCTATAACCCTGAAGCGCTCGAACACGATTTCAAAACGAAGCCTTGGGTCGACTGGTTCGTCGAGCACATTTTGCGTCGCGAATAATCCTCAAGCGCTCAGCCGCTCGAGGATGCGCGCGGATAATTTATCCCGCACATCACGATACGCGTCGAGCTTTACCTCACGTGTGCCTTCAATTACCGACGGGTCAGAGGTCGGCCAATATTCAACGTCAACGGAAGCCGTGCGGGTTAATTCCAACGCAGCATGATGGGCCTCGGGCGAGAGTGTTATGATCAAATCAAAATTCAGGCCTTCCCATTCGGCCAATTCCTCAAGCGTATGCGGCTTATGAGACTTGGCGTCTATGCCAAGCTCATCGAGCACGGAGAGCGCAAAGCCATCGACGGTTCCTTTACGGATTCCCGCTGACTGGATGTAAAGCGTTTGACCAAAATAATGCCTGGCAAGGGCCTCAGCCATTGGCGAGCGCACCGCATTCATGGCACAGGCGAAGAGCACTGCTTGTACTTTCCGCGCGCCGGTCACTGCTTTAGCCTTTCCAATGAAGCGCGGAAATCAGCGTAAACAAACGCCGCGCCGTATCGAAATCGACTTCAAGCTTTCCTTCCAACCGTTCAATCAATAATTCTGCCGCTTCATTGTGAAGACCACGTCGTCCCATATCGATGGCTTCAATCTGCGACGGGCTCGCGGTACGAATAGCCTGATAATAGCTTTCGCAAATCAGGAAATAGTCTTTCACAACGCGCCTGAACGGCGTCAGCGATAAAATATGCGCCGTAATCGGCTGTCCCTGCTCATCGCGAATATCAAAAGCGAGCTTATTGGTCAGAAGACCAACCGTTAGCGTATAGGGCCCACCCTCATGGCCCGAGACGGCAAAGTGATTGCCTTCGAGCAAATCGAAAATAGCAATGGCGCGTTCATGCTCTTGTTCCGGGCCGCCACGACCGATCGACCCTTCATCGAGGGTGATGGAGACGAGCCGCTTCCGAGGATCCGCGTGTGGGGCCATACACCCCTTCTAGAGCATGTTTAGATTAAGTGGAAACCGGTTAATCGTAAAAAAACATGCGGAAAAAACAAAAAACGAGAGCGCGGTTTCGATTCAATCAAAACGAAGCGCGCTCTAGCCAAGGTTAAGACGAATAGCGACGGACCGCGCATGTCCGCCGAGCCCTTCACTTTCCGCAAGTGCGATAGCCGATGGCCCCAGCACCCTAAGCGATTCCGGCGTACAGGACAGGATCGAGGTCCGTTTCATGAAATCCAAAACACCGAGACCCGACGAAAAACGCGCCGAACGAGCCGTTGGCAAAACATGGTTTGTGCCGCCAACATAATCGCCAATGGCTTCCGGCGTATGCGAGCCTAAGAAGATCGCGCCTGCATTACGGATTTTGCCGGCGAGCGCCTCAGCTTGTTCCGCTTCGATTTCCAAATGCTCAGGGGCCAAACGGTC
>CANGPL010000080.1 GCA_947455725.1 Hyphomicrobiales bacterium
ATGACTCACCCGTTGTACCCGAACTAAACTCGAACTGACGCGTATCCTTATTATAGTTGACAGTAATTCCGGTACGTTGATCGTTAGCGGCTGTGATAGGAGGACCTGAGGGCAGAACGGCTTGTCCCATCCATTCCGAATTGGTTCCAATGGCTGATGGAGTGCTCGTTGTTTGTGTCGGCAAGCCTAGATCATTTAGCGTATTGGTCGGGTTATAAACCTGAATGTTCTGATAACGGTTTTCAGGTAACTGCGCGTCTGAGCCAAGCTGTGCAGGATCAACTTTGAATGTCAACGAACGAGAGGCCACATCAAAGCCTACCACGATCGGTGGACTGTTGGTGTCGACCCAGTTTGAGGGCTTGCCGAAATCATTGTGCCTAGAATTGAGTTGCTGATTCACTTTTTCTTGTGCAAGACTGATAAGCTCGTCCCTCGTCAAGTCTTGATAATTGAGCTGCTGTGATTTTACACCCGTCGTTGTACTTGCCGCTGGCGTACCGGTGGCACCTGCCGTTCCAAGAAGATCGATCTCAAGCGGAGGGCTCAATGCAATCGATGTACCTTCGGCCGTCGTGCTTGATAGGTTAATGTTAAACACGTCATTGCCGGGGTTAACCGCACCGCTGGCGTCACGATAGGTATCGCTAATCCGGAAATATTTAGCATCGCTGAACTTCGCATTCACAGCGCGCGTCATTTCGGCGGCGAGCTCATCACCTGTGTAAGAACCGGCATTGATGCTGATCGATTGCGGTGTCGAGCCGTCGACACTCACCGTGAACATATCCTTGCCCCAATAGGTCGAGGTGTTAACGGCTGCGTTTGCTTCATGGGTCGATGAATAAAGAGAAGGATCAGAAACGATTGTTACTTTGTTCGCATCCGTATCACCGAAGTCGAAGCCCTTGGTGTTTTGGATTTCACCAACGACCTTTGCAGGCGTTGAGGAAACCTTCTTCACCTGATCGTCCTGATAGTAAAGCGGCGAAGGCTGATTGGCCACGAAGCTTGGGTCGAACTGGGTTGGATCCGTCGTTGTCTGACCGAACTTATTGACATAGAGCGTTGCACTCTGCGCATCCTTGGCCGTGATCAAGGACGGGTTCAATTCCTTGTCGCCAACGAACACATGCGTCATCCATTTATTGGTTGGATCGGTGTCGGTCGAGTTGCTGGTCTTGACGTAATAAATCGTCGAGATCGTTGGGTTACCGAGTGAATCATAAATCGTGATCGACGTCGACTTGTTAAAGGTCGTCGGATCATTGTGATTGAACACGTAAGGATTGCTTGCGGTATATTTAGGATCTTGCGGAATGATCGCCGCGTCAGCAGGAAGGTTAAGACCCAACTGAATGAGTGTCGTTGCGTTTGGCAAGCCAGACTTAACCGGCAATTGAAGATTGGTCGCGCTTGCTGCACCCGTCGATGTCACCGATCCGTCATCGTTGACCGGGAACACTTGCAAATACTGACCCTTATCGTCAACGACGTAGCGGTCATTGTTAACGCTGAAAGAACCGTTACGGGTATAGACCGTCTGGCTCGATGTAAGGCTTGGCTTCATCGCGAAAAAGCCCTGGCCGGAAATAGCCAAATCGAGTGCGTTCAACGAGGACTGAATATTACCCTGTGTGAACTGCTGCTTGATCGATTTCAAAATCGTACCCGAACCCACAGCGCTCGAGGCGTTCTGCAAGGGCGACGTTGCGAAGATGTCACCGAATTCTGCACGCGACCGTTTAAAGCCTGTCGTGCCGACGTTGGCGACGTTGTTGGAGATGGTCGAAATGTCTGCCTGTGCGCCGTTAAGGCCGGTGAGCGAGGTATAGAATGACATGGATTTACGCGCCTTTCCGAAGAATGTGTTCTAATAAGACGATTAGAATTTGAAGCTCTTGATATCGCTAAGTTTGACGGTTCCTGCGCCGCCGACCTTGAAGGTCTGTGCATCCGTACCTGTTGGAACCGGAGCTTCTGTGATGGGTCCATAGACATCGGTGGCTGTCGCTGTTTGCGCACCACCATTCGTCATTAAGGCCTTCACATTATACGTTGCATCGCCGACCGAATTGCCGCTCGCATCCTTGCCATCCCAGCTAAAGCCAACAAGGCCTGCAGGGTTTGCACCAAGGTCAAGGGTCTTTACGAGTTCGCCATTCGAGCGGGTAATTTGCAGGGTGAGATTTGCTGCTGAATTTGGAAGATCCACCGCGCCACTAATGCCGCCGGTTGAATCGGTCAGTGCCGTGCTGCCTGGAACGAGAACCGATTTACCAATAAAGCTTGCGGATGTTGCGATGCGGTTTTGTGCAATCTCGGTTTGCACATTGCTCATCGTTGAGTTGAGCTGTTGAATACCAGTAACGGTCGAGAACTGCGCCATTTGCGCGATCATCTCGGTGTTGGATTGTGGTTGAAACGGATCCTGATTGGACATCTGCGTCGTCATCAACTTCAAGAAATCGCTTTGATCGAGATTCGTTTTCGGCGCTGCAGGCGTCGACGATGAATTCGCGGGCTTAGCTCCGATCTTGGCAAGCAATGCATCAAGCGATTGCTGTGCTGTTGGAGATACGCCAGAAGTTGATGTCGGTGAGACGCTCGTCATGATCCAAAATTCCTAAAGTTTACTTGCCGACGTTGATGGTTTTAAGCAGAAGGGTCTTTGCAGTTGAAAGAACCTCGATATTGTTTTGATATTGGCGAGAGGTTTCGAGCATATCGACCATCTCTGCATTCTGATCGATTGGTGGCGCGTAGATGTAACCGTCTTTATCCGCCAATGGGTGATTAGGTTCAAAGCGCTTTTCTGGCGCTGCCTTTGAAGCTTCAATGCCAACTGTATCAACGGTTGCAATGCCATTATTGCCGGGCACATTGGCATATTGCGTTTCAAAGATTGGTTTGATCGGCTTATAGACCGTGTCCGGGCTGCCCGAGATCGACATTACGTTAGCCAGATTACTGGCCACCGTGTTGAGGCGAACCTGTTGGGCGGCCATTGCGTGGCCAGCGACATCAAAAATCGTGAGCGATTTCATTATTCACCTTTCAACGCGCTTTTGAGGGTCTGGATGCGACCATTCAAGAATTGCAGGGTCGCTTCGTAATGCGTCGCGTTTTCAGCAAATTGGAGTTGCTCAACATGCAACTCCACCGTATTGCCATCGAGAGAAGGGGAGACCGGCACGCGATATTTAATATCCGCCGAATTGGCCGAGCCGCCGACTTCGATGTGATTGGCTGATGTCGTGACAAGATCACCGCCGCCCAGCGCGCTTTTGAAAGCCGAGGCAAAATCGATGTCGCGCGCCTTGAAATGCGGCGTCGCGGCATTGGCAATGTTTGATCCGAGAATATCAAGACGCTTCTGTCGTAATGACAGTGCGGTTCCATCCTGTTTCAAAAATTTGTCGATCGCGTTCATCACAGTCTCACTTGTCCGGATAACCGGGTTCGGAGACATATTAGCAACTATTGTGCCAAGTTATTTGTGATTAAAAAACAACGCGTTACAGGATGGGACAAGCGATAGATTACAAAAATCCGGGCGGCGGATTATTCTTGGCATCCTGCCCCATAATTTGGCGAAGGGCGGCGGCAAAATTACCAGCGCCCTTGCGGCGTTTTTCTTCGCCATCCAATTGCCGACGCAAGATTACATCGCCGGCCCAGTCGGGACCTTCGAGCGTGTAACCACCATATTCTTTGAGGAGCGCGCGGATAGCGTCGAGAAATTCGGCTTGGGTCATAGTATTAATCGCCTTTTGTCAGGCGAGGAGGTCAAACACCTGTCGCCGTTCAGCTGCGGTTGTCGGTATACGCGAGACCAGCGAATAGAGGGTCGAGGCGTAATGTTGCATAAAAACGGGCTCAAATGCGATCCGGGCTTCAAGCCGTGACATAGCTGGAACGGCGTCGGATGGCGCACCTCTTGGGAGGTAAACCTGTCTTGGCGGGTCACTGGGCCCTGCCGCCGAGCGGTAGGCTCCGCCTGCGCTCGTGTTGGCCTGTCGCTTACGGTATTCCGGCGAAAACTGGACGACCGTTGAGGCCAATTCCGGCGAGACAAGGCTGCTATCGGCAGAAGGATCGGTTGGAATAACGGGGCGGACGATATCGGTAGTGTCATCAATGGCGGCAATGCGAGGCGCACCCGTAAGCGTCGGGAGATATTTCGACGACGGCTGCTGGACAAAGGCTGCTGACGAGACGGCCATGGTGCTCCCCGCGATCGCCCGAGCCCCATCGGCCCCGCACACTCGCTGGTTACAACCTTTACTAGATTCTTTAGTTCAGCGCTACGAAAAATAGTTAACACCTTTCCCCGCCGGAAAACGACGTTTCCGGCTCAACCAAGCGATTGCCATTGTTCGTCTTATCGAAAGACTGCTTTTATTCACCCGAACCGGGCTTGCCTCTATCTGAAACCTATCCGTTGATTACTCCAAAATGCCGTAATGCAGCCTGTTAGCTGACCTGCTCGGTGAGAGACCGCAGCATATCGCTACCCGTTTGAAGTGCCCGCGAATTGCCATTATAGGCCTGCTGAGCGGCAATCATTTGCACCAATTCATTCGTGATATCGACGTTGGAATTTTCCAAACTGCCTTGGGCAAAAGTTCCAAAACCGTCCGTCCCGCCCCGTCCATATTGCGCTACACCAGAGCTTTGCGAGGCAGAAAACTTATTGCCACCAAGGGCTTGCATGCCATTTTCATTTTCAAACCGGGCCGTGGCGATATAGGCCACCTTAACCGGATCCCCCCCTGAAGCCGGCACAACACTGATCAATCCTTGGGAATTAATCGAGATGGAGCCAACATTTTGTGGGTCGTTGCCAACCGCTTTAAAAATATTAATCGGCTGCATATTAGGATTTTGCAACGTACCCGAGAGCGACTGATTGCCCATCAAAGGCGAACCGTTATCATCCACCAAATATCCATCTGAATTGAGCGTTAACTTACCCGCCCGCGAGTATGTTTCGCCGCCCGAAGCCTGTGCCGACGTCGAATTACCAAACACCATATAGCCGTCACCTTGGATGGCTACGTCGAGACTATTTGATGTTTGCAGCAGCGATCCCTGCTCAATATCGCGCTTTACCTCCATGGTCTTGGCGCCCTTGCCGACCTGAGAATTCACGATCGAGCCTTGGTCACCAGCCATAATATCCCCGAATTCGGCATTCGACTTCTTAAACGCAATGGTATTGGCGTTTGCGAGATTGTTTGAAATGGTGCTGAGCTGTTTGGAGGCCGCCGTTAATCCGGTCAGAGGAATGCGTAACATGGTCTTTTTGGCTCCAATCGTCTGCCATTTTAACCCAGAATTCGGGTTGGCAAGGGAAATCTGACGATTGTTTAGCAAGTCTCATGCCATTCTAAGGCCGAGGATACTGCATCCAATTATTGCGGTGCGGCCAAACTATCATTAAGATCAATGCCGTGTTTCCTTAAGGTCCCAAGCGTACGCGTTCCATGCTCAGTCCAAAATTACTTGCAGGTTTTAAAGCTAAATCTCGCGCCGTTGCTGCAGTGCCGCGCCCTTTAGCCGATGTTAGAAACCAACTTATCCATCGCATTGATGAATTTTGGCGTTATTTTTGTAACCCTGCCGACTATTCTTACGTTGAAAAGCGGATTGATCCCGATACGGGCAAGCTTCAAGAAGTGTTTATCCCGGGTCGTTGGCGGGACTCCCATCACATCGTACAAATTCAAGACGGTAATGTCGTGATCTCGATTGAATGGGAAGGGCGTTTGCTGCCTTTGACTAAAAAAGGCGATCAGGAACTTGTGTTAGGGGCCGCAACACGAGATTTGATCGAGCAGGTCTTGGCCGAAATAAAGCACTCCATCAAAATCGGCAGAATGGACGAATATCTCGTATATGATCGAATGGACATTCTCAGTCCTCCGTCATCCACTTCCTGAGTTGGCCGACAGCAGCCTTTTTAATTTGCGAAATACGTCCAACCGAAACTGATAGCGTTTCTGCGATTTCTTCCAAATTCATCTCTTCAACATAATAAAGTTGAAGCACCATCGCATCGCGCTCAGGTAATTTCTTTAGATTTGTAACGAGCCTTTGGCGCATTTCCATGGTTAAAAGCGCATTTTCCGGCGTAGGGCTTTCGTCCGCAAACCAGACTGAATGGTCATCATAGATTTCATCTAATGATTTATCAGCAACGCGACTGATTTGATCATTCCAGCCCTGTAGTTCGCCGATACTAATTCCTAATTTCAAAGCAACTAAAGTGAGATCATCGCTATTTCCGCCGTCAGCCGCAACCGCTCGACGGGCCGCTGCAATCTGATCACGTCGAGCAACCGCGGTGCGGGTCAATGTTAAATTATTTCGAACATGATCGACTAATGCGCCGCGTACACGAATGGATGCATAAGAACCAAAAGTCGCTTCGCCCGTATCTTGGAACCGTTGCGCCGCTTCAATCAGCGCCGTCATTCCGATTTGAATCATATCATCAATATCGAGCAAATCCCGCACGCGGCCGTGAATTTGCCATGCAATCTTTCGTGCTAAAGGCATATGCGCCCGCACCAAACTATTAATGGCATCACTGCTCGTTGCTGAAAGAGGGTAAGCTCGGAGGCCCATTGGATCAGGCTCCCTTGGCCGTGTTTCGGACGAAATTCGGCATGGGCCGGAAAAAGCCTATTGCGCCTTCATCAACCGGTGGCGGTTCGGTCGAATGAATTTTTTCTGCAATCCGAAGTATGGCTTTAGCGGAAGGCGAGTCAGGAAAACTTGCGATAACGGGTTCGCATTTTCCAACCGCACGCCCCAATTTTTCATCATCCGGAACAGTGCCTAAATGATTTAAAGACACCTTCAAAAATTTGTCTGTAATCGCTCTGAAGCGTGAAAAAATCTGATCGCCTTGCGCCAAGCTCGGCGCGCGATTGACAATCACATCAAACCGCTCGCGGCCCGTTTCCTGATGCAAAACTTTGATCGATGCATAGGCATCAACAAAAGCCGTTGGTTCACCAATCACAACAACAATCACGCGGTCGCATGCGGCGACGAAATCGATGACATTGGATTCGACACCTGCTGCAGTGTCGACAATCAGATGATCCAACTCGCCCGATAATTCGCCGAAACCGCGTATGATCTTTTGGCGTGTTTCGTCCGACAGCCCCATAACTTCTGCAAGGCCGCTTCCGCCAGCGATCATCTTCACTCCATGTTGGGATTCGACGATGGTTTCAGCCATGGTGCATGAGCCAGACAGCGTATCCGCAATCGTCCGGTTAGGGCGACAGCCAAGCACGAGATGGGCATTTGCGAGCGCAAGATCGGCATCGAAAATGCCTACCTTTTGTCCGGCGCGGTGAAGGGCGAGGGCCAGGTTGACGGAAAGATTTGTTTTTCCGACCCCGCCTTTGCCGCTGGTGATGGCTGTAGCCTGCGGACGTTTCATACCTATATCCGTTAGTTAAGTTGATCGGCTTCGCTGCCGACCAAGCTTGCGTGAATGACGCTTTCCAGCATATCCGAGTCCACTGCCATTAAGCCCTTCACCAGATGTGACGTTGAAGCGAGATAAGCAATTCCCGGGCCACGCAGGCTTAACAGGCTAAATGTCGATAGATTGAGCGGTGCTTCGTCCAGTTTCGTCAAAGCAAGCGCGTCGAGATTGGGATAGCGTGTCAAGATTCTGTCGATCGCATCGGTTGATAGATTCGAAGCAATCGCACCAACGCTGAGCATGTTGGGGAAGTCTTCGCGGTGCCGTTCGAGAATATCCAACAAGGCACTGTTTTCATGCGGCTGGCTCGGCATATCGATAAAGAGCGACAAACGCTGACCGGAGTTTTTAGTAAGCTTCGCCAATTCCGAAGGATGATCAACATCGATCACCGGCACATCGAGAATACGGCCATAGGCGCGTAATTGTTCGGCGGCACCAAAGCGCGACGAGTCCGCATTCACAAAGGTAAGTTTCTCATCTGGCGATTCCATGCGCGCACGAGCAGCCATTTGAGCCAGTAGGGTGGTTTTACCCGAGCCACTTGGGCCCAAGGTCAGAACGACGCGTGGTCCGCCGGTTAATTGTGGCGGGGCCTTGTGCACCATCCGATCAGCCAAAAATTTCGCAAATCGACGATCAGGATCAACAGAAGCAAGCGCGCCTGATTGAGCCAAGAAAACGGAAATCAAAGCAGGCGAAGCGCCTGCGGATTTCAAACCGCTCAGCATCATTTCAGAGCCGAGCATCGCGCGCATTTCACGTACCGAACGCTCAATCGCATCAAGACGCGAAGCCTCAACGGTTTCTGATTTTGGCTTTTCCGGAGCCTTGGTTTCAACCGGCTCTTCCTTGGGTGCAGGCTTAAACTGAAAGCCTGATGGCCGTAAGAGATCGGCCGCGCGACCGCTCTCGGCGAGAACTTGTTGGAACGTTTTGCCCGCATGCGATGGCGCCTGAGCCTGTGTGCTACGCTCGACAATAGCCGCATCTTCCTGATCGTCTTCTTCATCAATGTCGAAGCTACGGCCAAGACCCAATGACGCGAACATGGATTTTTTAGGTTCATGTCCGGCAATGATTTCAATGCCGCCTGGAACCTTACGGGTTGAAAGAATTACGGCATCTTCACCGCATTGCTTCATCACCTTGGCCATGGCCTCACGGCTATCCTCAGCGACGATTTTTGTACGTTGCATCATGGCTTACTTCTCCTTATGCGCCGCCAATGACGGCGACAACTGTTACGCGTTTATTTTCAGGAAGTTCTTTAAACGATAGGACAAGGCCGTCCGGTGCGACTTGACGCACAAGGCTTGCTAATTCACGCCGTAAAATTGGCGTTGTAATCACAACGAGCGTCTTGCCATTTTTAGCGAGCAGATTGCTCTGCTCTTCAAAAGCCTGCATCAGTTTTTGAGCAAGACCGGGCTCAATCGCATTGCCATTTTGGCCATTCTGACGGGCATTTTGGATCATCAATTGCTCAAGACCCGCATCAATCGTCACGATGGGTAATTCTTCCTTCGGCGACGAGATACGCTGGATCAAAATCG
>CANGPL010000081.1 GCA_947455725.1 Hyphomicrobiales bacterium
ATTACCCATGAAGCGAGCAGGAACACCGCAAGAGATTGCGGAAGCTGTGATCTGGCTTTTATCGCCAGCGGCATCCTACGTTACGGGATCCATTCTTAACGTGTCGGGCGGCAGATAAACGCTGCTAGCCTTGTATTTTACTGTCACCGATTGCTTTAGCCAACGTATCTTTCAACAAAGCAATGTCAGTACCAAGGCAGAGCATTCGAAAACCCCTCGCCTGCCAAGCACGGGCCACCTCGGCATTGCCCGCCAAAAATCCAGCGGGCTTTCCAGCCTTGTTACACGCCGAAACTAAGTGCACCACAGCCGCTTCAAAGCGCGGATGATCAAATTGACCTGCAATACCCATACTGTCGGTTAAATCAAAATGGCCAAGCCACCCCACATCAATTCCAGGTACCGCCATAATCGCTTCCGCATTTTCAATTCCCTTCGCCGTTTCAATCAGAGCAATGGCCATAACTCGCTCGTTTGAAACCTGCATCTTTTCGGCAATGTCGCCGCCCAGATAATCATCATGCGCCATGGAGAATGCCAATCCGCGGACGCCTTCCGGGCGATAGCGCGTCCATGAGGCGATCTGTTCTGCCTGCTCGACCGTCTCGACCATCGGGACCATGATGCCCAATGCGCCGGCATCAAGAATAGTCGCAATTAAATGATAGTAACAACCAGGTACCCTCACCATGGGAACGATGCCTATACCGCGCGCAAAAGCAATCTGGGCTTTAATCGTTTCAATACCGACGCCGCTATGTTCCATATCTAGAATAACAAAGCTAGCGCCGGCCACATGTAGAATTTGGCAAAGGCCAGGCGTAAAAAATTCAAAAACCATGGTGCCAAATGCAACTTGCCCAGACCCAAGGGCAACTTTCACCGGATTAGTTCTCATAATAGACCTCCCCATTTTTAACCATAAAATTCAATTTTTTAACTTCACTGAAAATAGCTTAGAATAAAAAATAAGGAAGTTGACTTGCGAGTTAGATTTTAACTTAAACTCGTCCAAAACTATTACAAATATATTGAAGGCGCAAACCAAAGCGACACTGTCGGACCATCCAAATCAAAATATCAGTGGAGGATGTAAATTGATAAAAGGCACCCAAAGAGAATAAGAAAAATTCAGAAATTGCACTCCAATTTACTAAAATTGAAATCAGACCTTTGGAATTTTTATACAATTTAAATTTACGTAATCAAATGAAGACTGCATATCCTAAATTTAAAAAGGCAGAGATTATTCATCTTAGAAAAAGCTTAGCGCACTTCGTTCGTGCACAGATTTTTGAAGTCAAAGACCCAAAAATAAGATCCGATATTGTGGGGTATTTCGACAAGAATATAATGAGATCTGGCTTATAAAAATCGACTTCTTCTAAAATTTCAACATATGCTATTCCCTCACCGACAATAGTCGAAATCTTATCGCTTGGATATTCAGTAGCTTTAGCTAATGCAACTAAAGCATCATCGTAGATTTTTTTATCTTACCTCGCAATTTCAATCACACCATACACACCAAAATTTGCTAGTGGTATCGTCGAACATACAAAAACTAGCCGAACATCCGCTGTATGATGGCTCGAGTACTCGACCGATCGCATAAAGCTTGATTTGCCCTGATCTGATTGATCGAGATCGACCGGAATTAGGATTTTTGGAAACATTCATTGCCCCCGATCCCACAATATTTAATGGCTAGATTCACGCACGAAGTGCAACCTAGTTGAACGATTTAGAAATCACCTCGTGCGGCGTTTTGTATCCTACTCGCTTTTGTGGTCGATTATTAAGAAGCCCCTCGATTTTAGCAAGTTCGGCGTCGCTTACAGTTGATAGTGGCCGGGATTTTGGAATGTACTGGCGAATAAGTCCGTTCAAGTTTTCGTTCGATCCCCGCTGCCAACTGGAATAAAGATCAACGAAGTAAGAGATAGATCCGAGCGCTCGATCGATTATGGCAATTGAGACAAGACCGGCGGTTTTGTTCTTCACCTTGGCAAGAACTACATATCCGCGTTTGTGCTCAACCAGGGATACGATCGCCTGCTTGTGACCTTAGCCTATCACCGTGTCTATTCCCAATGTCCAATCTGGCGACGCTTGTAATATGGCTTGGCCGTTCAAAAATAGGGCTAAGACCAATGATTTGGCCTCTTCGATCCCTCTCGCCCGCATATCGTTTACGTCGCTTTTTGACCTCGGACATGCTTGTAAAGAACGCTACCAAGCGCCTTATCGGCACGAACATGGCGATTGTCCACAGATTATCCACAGGCCATCATTAAAGGAGATCCATTTGGCGAAGCTACGAGCACTGGATTCTGAATGTCTTGCCCAGTTCACGGGTTCTCAAGAATTCTACCGCCACCCAATCGATCGTGACATTATATGTACGCAAGGCGCCAGATACTTGGCTAATGTGGCTCAAACCTACTGGCTTTTGGGTGAGATTGCCCTCGCCCAGCGCTATATCTTAAGCGTGTCAGCTGAAGGGTTCCAAGTTTGGGATCTGGCGATATGCTATTTTAAACGCGGCCACATGGCTCAGGTTGCCGCGTTTTTTATGAAACGAAACAAGAGCGCGGATAATCCCCCACAATGAGCCAACCACAAACAATCCGCCGCGACCTTACAACGTGGTCGACCTATCTCCTTCTAACCTTCTTAACCCTGCAAGTTAGCATTATCGGCCCGATCTTGCCCTTTTTAAGGGCCGAGATGGGGCTTAATTATGCAGAAGGCGCATTACACACGAGCGCCTTCGCGCTCGGCATGATGGCGGCGGGTTTTCTCTGCGGCCCGGTTGAGAAATGGTTCGGCCGTAAGCGGGCGATGATGATCGGCGCGTTAGGCCTTGCCCTCGGCTTTACACTGATCACCCTTGCGTCAACGCCCATCCTATCCATTCTAGGCGCCGGTATCATGGGCCTCATCGGGTCCATGGTGGTCGTTTTTGTTCCGCTCGTTCTCATCGGCGTGCATGGCAAGCAAAGCGATCAGGCAATCTCTGAATCCAATTTCATGAGCTATCTTGGCGCTTTACTTGCGCCTGTAGCGGTTTGGTTTTTCGCGAATAATCTCGGCTGGCGAGCGGTCGGGCTCATCAGCTGGTCCATCGCGATCCTAGCCATTGGGATGCTCCATTATTCTGAGCTTCCGATCGAAACACATCACGATCAAAAAACAGCGACGCCCTTAGGCCGCTCCTATTGGGCCTATTGGATGTTGCTTGGTCTATCGGTCGGCGTTGAGTTTTGTTTTGGTGTTTGGGGCGCGAGTTTTCTCGAAAAGATCAGCGGATTCTCGCGCGACAACGCCATTATCGGCTCCACACTCTTTGCAACGGGCGTCTTGTTGAGCCGCCTCCTTGGAATCTTCATCATTTGGCGCACGGGGCCATGGCGTTTGGCCTTCGTTTCGCTCATCATTGCCTTTGTCGGATTTTTTATCTTCTGGTTGTCAGATCAAGCGCCGTTAATCCTAACAGGCCTAGCTATTTCCGGCATGGGCATCGCCAATCTTTTTGCAACGACACTTACCCTCGCGCTTGCGTCCGAGCCACATAATGCAACCAAAGCCGCGGCCCTCACCCCTTTATCGACAGGGCTTGCGATTATTTTAACACCCTTGATGTTAGGCGCACTCGCCGATCACGTCGGACTTTATGCGGGCTACGCGATTGTGCCTGTCCTGATCCTCATGTGCATTCTAGCGCTCATCACGGGCCGCAAATATCGCAGCGCGTAATAGCCTCGATCAATTTTGCTCGATGAGCGATTTCACAAAGCCGTCCAATTCGGCTTTCGTCGTGCACGATGTCTTTTCATCATAGGCGACACCATAGGTGCAATTCAAAGGCGGCTCGTTAGGCTTCGCGCCCATTCGTTTTAAGACACCGAGATAGGCCGCATAAATACGATTTTCAAACGCATCGACGAGATAATAAGTGTTCATCAACTCGCCGGGCTTCACGATTTTAAAATTCAATTTGAAAAAGCACTGGTTGGTTTTTTCACGATAAATCGGCTGGAATTGCACATCGCGAACCTGACCACCTTCTTGGCTCCAGATCAGCTTTTCTTCCGTCAAATGATTTTCAAGCGATTGCTTTGACGCCTCAAGGCAGGCTGGATTTTTCTCAAAACCGGTCGCGTAAGCCCCATTTGAAGCCAGCATCCCCAAAGCAATCCCGATGAAAGCATTTTTCGATTTCATAACCCAAAATCCCAACGCACGGACAATCATCGGCTACACCACTCTACCAATCGAATCGAAACACTCACGCCCGATCACTATCGATAATGACGAATTTGTGTCAAAAAAATTGTGAGGCAGTTGCCTTGAACGGTTGTTTTGATGGTGGGCGCACTAGGGCTCGAACCTAGGACCCGCTGATTAAGAGTCAGCTGCTCTACCAACTGAGCTATGCGCCCATCAAAACAAAGGCGGGGCCATGCCCCGCACCAGTCGTGATTAGCAAAGGCTCGCGACGGTTGCAAGAGCAAACGCGGTAAAATCGCAGCCTTATGACAGAATTATAAACACACATCGTGCGCCTGAATACGCAGAGCAGAAGCCTCCGCTAGATGTGCAGAGGCGTCTGCCGTGATGAAGAAACTCAACCCGCCATCAAGGTTTGCGGATTAACGCCGCGTGTCCGCTTCACCATGAGCTTATTCAACGCTGCAAGATAAGCACGCGTTGATGCAACGAGCGTATCAGGATCAGCTGCCTTTGCCGTCACCGAGCGGCCATTCTCACCAAGACGAACAGATACTTCCGCCTGCGCATCCGTACCTTCGGTCACAGCATGCACTTGATAGAGCTCAAGCTGTGCTTCATTCGGCACCAAGGCTTTAATCGCATTAAAACAGGCATCAACGGGACCATTGCCGGAGGCTTGAATGGTCTTATGCGTGCCTTCAACATCCAAGGTCAACGTAGCCAATTGCGGGCCTTGCGTGCCGCAAATAACCGTCAGCGATTCCACCTTAATCCGGTCTTGGCCAGAACCCACTTCATCGCCCACCAACGCTTCGATATCTTCGTCATAGACGTGCTTTTTGCGATCGGCCAAATCCTTCATGCGGTTAAAGGCTTCTTCAAACGCATTTTCGCCGAGCTCATAACCAAGCTCACGCAATTTATCGCGGAAAGCTGCACGGCCCGAATGTTTGCCCATCACCAAGGATGTCTTCGAAACACCAACCGAAGCGGGCGTCATGATCTCATAAGTCTGCTGGTTCTTCAACATTCCGTCTTGGTGAATACCGCTTTCATGCGCAAACGCGTTCCGGCCCACAATCGCCTTGTTATATTGCACAGGGAAAGAAGTTACCGCTGCCACAAGCTTTGAGGCGCGCGTCAGCATGGTTGATTCAATACCCGTCGCATAAGGCAATTTATCGCCACGTGTCTTGATCGCCATCACGACTTCTTCCAACGCCGCATTGCCTGCGCGTTCGCCAAGCCCGTTGATCGTGCATTCAATCTGCCGCGCACCACCTTCGAGTGCCGCTAAAGAGTTCGCGGCTGCAAGTCCCAAATCATCATGGCAATGCGCCGAGAAAATCGCCTTGTCCGAATTGGCAACGCGCTCGCGCACTTGAATAAACATATCGCGATATTCATCCGGCGTCGCATAGCCAACCGTGTCCGGCAAATTGATCGTCGTAGCCCCCGCTTTGATCGCAGCATCCACGCAGCGGCAGAGATAGTCAATCGGCGTACGCGTTGCATCCATCGCCGACCATTCGACATCCGCTACCAAATTGCGCGCGCGTGTGACGGTTGCGGTGATGATATCCAGCACCTCCGCTTCGCTCTTTTTCATCTGGAATTCGAGATGGATCGGAGAGGTCGAAACAAAGGTATGAATACGCGGCCTTTGCGCCAAGCGCACCGCCTCGCCTGCCCGGTCAATATCCGCATTGATCGCGCGGGCAAGCCCGGCCACCGTTGCCCGTTTGATGCGCTTGGCAATCTCGGACACCGCTTCAAAATCACCATTGGATGCAATCGGGAAACCCGCCTCGATAATATCGACACCCATCGCATCCAAGAGATCGGCGACTTCGAGCTTTTCTTCTAACGTCATCGAGGCACCGGGCGATTGTTCGCCGTCGCGCAAGGTGGTGTCGAAAATAATAACCCGGTCTTTATCGGTTGCAGCTGACATTGGTTTAGTTCCTTCTTGTCTCATAAAAGCCCGGAACGCGCCCTAAGGGGTCACACGGGCCGTTTGGTGCGGCGCGATCTTGATGTCATCCCCTGAGCGCCCAGGCTTTAGCCCGGTCGGCCCTCAGGGGCGTCTAAGAAGAAGGAGAGCTGCAAGCGGACGCGGCAAAACCTGGCTCAATGCGAGAGCCAAGGTCAATACGGCTAAAAAGGTCGCTGATGCGGCCACGGCGTCCTATCCTTTGGTTCCTACCTCCACGATCAAAAGACCATGGAAACAGTTAAGAACATCTTGTTAGTATAGGACGGCGAGAAACAAAATCAAGCCGGATGATCCACCCATGGTCAAATCGCCCGCCTTCGAGCAAATCGAAGTCACAAGCCGCGACGAACTCCGCTCATGGCTCAGCAAAAATCATCAGCAGATGGAGAGTATCTGGCTCGTCCATTACAAGAAATCTCAAGGCAAACGCCATATCGGCTATGATGCCATTGTGGAGGAAGCAATCGCTTTTGGCTGGATCGATTCCCTGCCCCGCACACTCGACGACACCCGCTCCATGCTGCTGCTGTCACCTCGCAAGCCCAAAAGCGCTTGGTCAAAAAACAATAAAGCCCGTGTCGAGAAACTACTTGCCGAAGGCAAAATGCACGCCTCAGGCCTTGCGAAAATCGAAGCAGCCAAGCGCGACGGATCATGGCAAAAACTCGATCACGTCGAAACGCTCGCCGTGCCCGAAGACCTCGCCAACGCCCTTGAGCAAACCCAACCTGCCCGCGCCCAATTCGATGCCTTCAGCCCGTCCTCGCGACGCGCCATTCTCGAATGGCTCTCAAACGCCAAAACCGACGAGACCCGGCAAAAGCGCATCAGCGAAATCGCCCGACTGGCAAAACACGGAATCCGCGCTAATTACCCCGCGGATCGCGCCAAAAAAGAGGCGCTGGGGTTATAAGCAAACTGCACCTTAGTACAGGTCAAGGTTGGCACAATAAACCTTGAAAAAAAGCTGATCCGGGCACATGTTATCACGAAAGAGTTGCGTCTCGTACCACACCCATTCTTGACCAAACACGGACTCGACCATGACGGCTTTGGCCTTCGATACGCTAAAATTCGCCCAAACCTTGCGGGATAAAGCGAAATTTACGCAAGAACAGTCGGAAGGGCTAGCCTTTGCCATTTCCGATGCGACGTCCGATCAGTTGGCAACAAAATCCGATATCAAAGATTTACGCATGGAGCTGAAATCGGATATGCGAGAGATGGAGTTGCGCCTCGAAACGAAAATCGAATCCCTGCGTGGCGACGTACTCAAATGGATTGTCGGCTCGATTGGCTTTCAAACCTTAGTCATTTTAGGTGCCGTAATAACGCTCACGCGATCAACCGGCCACGGTTGAAACAGCATCAAATCCTTAAACTTCCCTCGCTAATCACCACGGCCGATCCACCAATCCGCGCAGCCACCAAAACACCGCCTTCGACATCCATCTCCAGCATAATCTGCGACGGCCGCCCCATCTCATAGCCCTGCTCAATCACGATACGATGGGTCCCGTCCGACAATTCCTCATATTCTGCCACGGCACCAGCGAAAGCGGCTACCGCGCTTCCGGTTGCAGGATCTTCACCAACACCAAGATCGGGTGCGAACATACGCGCATGGAAATGATGACCCGCCTCAACCGTCTCCCGACAATAGACAAACGCATTCGCGTGATCAGCAGGACGAATAGCAGCGTTCCAATCGTCCCGATTGATCCCCGCTTTTCGAACCGCCGCGATGTGGTTTAATGGTACCAAGGTAAACCCAACGCCTGCCGAAAATACCGCGGGTCTATGCCGATCAAACCCAATAACATCGGTCGCTACCCCAAGGGCCTTGGCGATCTGCGCATTGTCAGCAGCAGCCTCAATCCGTTGCGGCAAACGCGGTAAAGTGAAAATGGCCTCGGTGGCCCCGTCGCTCAACCGTGCAACTTCACAGGGCACCAGGCCCACTTTTTCTTCCAAAACAAAGCGCTTTGTTGCATGCTCCACACCGTCCAGCATCGCCAGCAAAACGGCGGTACCAACGGTCGGATGTCCCGCAAATGGCAATTCCCGCGCCGGTGTAAAAATACGCAGCGCTGCGCGGTTGTCTGGATTTTTAGGCGGAAACAAAAACACCGTTTCAGAAAGATTGAATTCACGCGCAATTGCTTGCATCGCATCATCGCTCAAGCCATAGGAATCGAGCACAACCGCAAGCGGATTACCGGCAAGCGCTGTCTTCGTAAAAACATCAAGCGTATAAAATCGGCGGCTCATGAAAGACGCTCCGGTTTAAAACTCAGCGATGGTGCGATTAAATCATCCTGCGCGGCAATCAACGCTAGTTCGCCCCCACCCTCAAGAAGTGTCGCTTCCAACACGCCATGCACCGATGACGCCGAATGGGATAGAGCGTCCGGCAAAGAATGGTCCCGCAGATAATAAGCGAGAAACAACGCTGCCGTTAAATCACCCGCACCATTCGGCGAAAAGCCAAGTCGCGGCGTCCGTACACGATACAAACCCTGCGCATCAGAACCAAGCATATCAATCGAATTTTGAGGCGTTTCATCGATCACGGCAGAGGTCAGCAAAATCACACGCGGACCTTTATCATGCAGCTTCTGCAAGGCGCGTTTCGTATCATCAAGCGTTACACAACGGATACCCG
>CANGPL010000082.1 GCA_947455725.1 Hyphomicrobiales bacterium
GCGGCTTGCTCGGCTTTACCGAAACCGGCGATGATCGGGCCTACTTCGCAGGCGGCGGCAAACAGAGCTGCGGTTTTGCCGCGCACGACGGAGAGATATTCGTCCTCGGTGGTGGCGGTGTTTTTAGCAACCGCCAATTGGAAGACTTCACCTTCCGCGATCACGGTGGCGGCGGTTGAGAGGACATCAAGCGCGTGCAGCGAGCCTACTTCTACCATCATCTTGAAAGCTTGGCCCAATAGAAAGTCGCCGACAAGCACGCTGGCTTCATTGCCCCATAGCATGCGGGCGGCGAGTTTGCCGCGGCGCATCTCGCTGTCATCGACGACATCATCATGCAGCAAAGTCGCAGTGTGCATGAATTCAACAGCGGCTGCCAATTTGACGTCGCCTTCGCCTTTGTAGCTGCACAATTCGGCGGTTGCGAGGGTGAGCATAGGGCGCAAGCGTTTGCCGCCAGATTCGATGAGGTGCTTGGCGATTTCCGGGATCATTTCCACGTCAGAGCCGACGCGGGACAAGATCATCCGGTTGACACCTTCCATGCCGGCCTTTGTCAGCGACAAAAGGGCATCAAGGCTCGGGGCCGGTGACGACTTGCCATCTAGCGAAACAACAACACCCACGTCATCTTCCTTTTCAATAGGATCGGCACCCCTGCCAAAGCGGTGCGCAAAATGCCACGCAAGGCGCGGCTTCGCAACTTGCCAAATGATCGCGACCTCTCATAATCGAATTCTGATGACACATTTCAATTTTTTGGGTGGTAAGATCCACCTTCAACAGTCTAATTCCGGCCATCGCTCGGGTACGGATGCTGTTTTATTGGCTGCAACCGTCCCGAATTCATTTTCCGGCCTTGTGGTTGATGCGGGCTCGGCAAGCGGTGCTGTTGGACTTTCGGTTGCGGCAAGGGTTGCGGGCGCGCAGATCCGGTGTGTTGAAATTGACACTCAGGAAGCGGATTTGGCCCGCGCCAATTCTCTCGCTAATGGGTTTCAGGATCGCGTCAGCGTGATCGAGGCGGATCTCTTCGCCTCCTTTATAGAGCGCGAGGCCATGGGGATGACGCAAGCCGATGCGGATCGAGTGCTCACCAATCCACCCTTTCTCACCGAGGGGAAAGCACGGATGTCCCCCGATCATGCTCGCCAACGCGCGCATATGATGCCGGAGGATGGGCTTGAGAGCTGGATCCTCGCTTGCCATGCGATGCTCAAGCCGCATGGGGCTTTAACGCTTATTCACCGCGCAGATGCGTTGCAGGACATCATCGAAGCGCTTGCCGGGCGTTTTGGTCATATTGGCATTTTACCGATTTACCCGCGTGAGGGAGCACCGGCCACACGTCTCTTAATTCAAGCTATCAAAGGCAGCCGTGCGCCGCTTACCGTTCAACCGGCTTTGATTTTACACGAGGCGGATGGACGGTTTACCGCCTTCGCCGATGCGCTTCATAAAGGCGAGGCGGCGCTTAACTTCTAAGCCCTAACGAAAAATTTATCGGATGATGTCGCCGATCAAGTCTTTCGTAACGAGAACGAGCTCCGTCTCTTGCAATCGCAGCTTGCTGTCGCGAAAGCCAAGTCTGAAATCTTGAAACTCAATCAAGAGCCGGAAAAGCCTGTCGCATTATCGGCTAATCCAAAGCAGCCCATTCCGAACGTTGTTACAAGCTCGATTGAAGGATCTGTTGCCGATGGGATTAAGGCTTTACCCGTTGCTCAACCCCGTCCCGAAACTAAAGTAAAAATCTTGATGATCATGGGTCCGTCCGATCATCTCATTGCCGTCGTCAAAATTGATCAATTCGGCACGGTTCAAGTCAAAAAGAACGATGCCATTCCAATCGTCGACCTGATCGTAACGGACATCGATAGCAAAAAAATAACGGCCCAGAAAGTCAACGGCGAGGTCGTTCATATTCCGTTTATATTATAAATCAAAAGTATTGATGCCTATACCTGCTTAATTTTATTGTAAAAAATGTAAAAATGGCGTATTATTTGCACCAATTCTGACATTGGAGGCTCACATGAAAGCACATTTTATTAGTTCCGCTACGGTAGGTTTGTTTGTTGGTATGAGCTCGTCAGCTATGGCAGCATGTGCCTTTGCTCCAGATAATTATAAAGGACACTGGAAAAAAGATGGTATGAACGAGCAGCACTTTATCATGAACGACAGTGATAAATGCTTTCTGAACCTCAAAAATTCAAAGCAAGGCTTTGCTGTTACGGATATCTATTACGACAAAGAACCAAAACACGGTGAAGTGCACGAGTTTTTTCCTTCTCCGCATGATGGCGGAAATGCGCTTACCTATGTTCCTAAGCCGGGCTTCAAAGGCGAAGAAACGCTGATTGTTACATTTAAGACTACATTAAATGGTGAACCTTTTGACACTCTCCGAACAAAGTGGAGAATAACGGTCGAATGAAAACATACATCCTTAAATTCATGATCGTGACGCTTCTATCATTCAGCAGCATGCTATCCATATCGTGCCGTGCTGATGAAGGCGATGATGGTAATAATGATGGCGGATACACTGATCAAGGCTCGAACAACAACGACCCCCAAAGCTATGAAAGAAGCTACTGGTCCGCTTATATATCGGCTCAAGATAGAAAATACACCTCGTGGGGTTACACGAATTCTGATGGAACAACAGGAACCGTTACGAACTGGGACAGCCATGGAAGCCCCGGCGATCCCGGTTCCCCCGGTAGCCCTGCACAAGCTGGCGCATGTCATGTCATTGGATCTTATGGCATTGACTGTCAAACAGATTCTCATCATGGAACTCATTGGTGCTTTAAAACTTTATGCGGGGGGCATGGAAGCACTTGTTATCCTGAATACCAATGCGACCCGCCAACAGCAGCCGTCCCTCCGACACCTCCCACACCTCCAACCTTTAGTGTTCAACTAAACGATCCGGGCAAAACGCCATCGGTCCACGACGTGGTTACGCGCACCACGATCAGCACCCATGTTGATCCCGTCGCACAAGCGCAACCCTCGCCGGATGAACTGAACCCGATCCCTATCCCTCCACCCCGATATGATGTCGCTTGCGGTCAGGACCTATAAAATATGGGCAAATTAGCGATATGGCCATTTTGCCCATCAGTCCGCTTGAGGGCTTATCGGCAGCATGTTTCTTAATTAAGGGGATCAAAGACAGTCGTCCGCCGCCTTGCGGTCCTACCGCCTTCGCCGACGCGCTTCACAAAGGCGAGGCGGCGCTTACGTTTGAGCGCTGAAACGACCGACCAGCGTGCCGGTTTCGCGGCGTAACGCCATGATCCCGGTATCGGTGTGCCGCGAGGGATGAACCCGATTGGTCAGCAACGTCCAGCCTATGCCGCGATCAAGATCAATCCATAGCCCGGTGCCGGTAAAGCCGAGATGCCCGATGGTACGGGGGGAGTGGCCTTCGCCGCCATGCCAGCCCGTTTGTTGAACTTCCCAGCCGAGCGCGCGGTTTCCAGCAATAGGCGTTACCATTTCAGCCATGAGTTCTGGCGGCAGATTGCCACCGTGTAGCAGATGAAGCGCATGGTTGAGAACGCCATCGACGGTACCGAAGAGCCCCGCATGACCAGCGGGCCCACCAAGCGCGAAGGCATTCTCGTCATGAACTTCGCCTCTGATCACGCGACGTCGCCACGCGCAACGCTCTGTCGCTACGCTTTTCTCATGCGGTGGGAAAAAAGATAATCCGTCTTCGAGTGGTTGGTTGCGAAGAGCCTGTCCCGTTATTCGCTCAATCAAAATTCCAAGGAGGATATAATTGATATCGGAATAGACGGGCGGCCCACTCTTCCACACAAGCTGCAACACATAGGCGCGTAGCGTTTCAGGGTCTTGCCCTAAAGTGTAGAGCGGCTCGACCGCGGGCAGATGCGTTTGATGCGATAAAAGCTGTCGGATTGTAAGCGCGCGCTCGGGTGCGCTCGTATCATATTGCCGAAGATCAGGAATATGTTTTGCCAAAGGATCATCGAGCGTAAGTCGTCCGCTTTTAACAAGCGTCAAAACGCGATGCGTTGTAAAAATAACCTTTGTCAGCGAGGCTAGATCAAACCACATGTGACGTTCGAGTTTAATCTTTTCTGGCTCGAGTTGCGCATTTCCAAAGACAGCAATTTTTCTTTGCCCATTTTGGGTGATGAGACCAAGCGCAGCACTTGGTATGCGGCCTTCTTCAATGGCCCGTTTGGCGGGTAAGAAAATTTCTTCGAGATGTTCAAGCACGCTCATTCTTGTTAATTCCTCGACGCTCTCGAAATCTCACCGCCCGTCATTGGATAAGGCACACCGGTGGTTGAAGGAACACTTAGCGGCAAGCCTTTAAGGGAACGGACGGCAAGCCAAGCGAAGCATTCTGCTTCTAGCATATCGCCATTCCAACCAACCGATTCAACGGGTTGTACCGCTACACCCAAACGCCGTTTAAGGCGGTTCATCAAAAATACATTATGCCGACCGCCGCCACCGACCAGCCATTTTTTGGGTGGTCGCGGCAGATGCTGGATGGACGCAAGAATGGACTCGATGGTGAAAGATGCCAGTGTTGCTGCGCCATCTGCATTTGAAAGCGGTGAAACAAAATTCATCCATGCATGAAACGCGTTGCGATCGAGTGATTTGGGGGGCGATCGTTTAAAATAATCAGACGATAAAAAATCATCGACGACTGTATGATGAATGTGACCGGATTGCGCCAATTGACCATCTTTATCGAAGGGCAACCCGATCCGCTCGCGAACGAAATCGTCGAGCAAGGCTGAAGCAGGACCGGTATCAAACGCCATGATCGTGTCGTGATCAATATAGGTTACATTCGCGACGCCACCGAGATTTAAAATCATGACGGGTAATTCAAGCCTCGCTGCGTGGACGAGCGCTTGATGATAAAGCGGCGTGAGCGGTGCGCCTTGGCCACCTGCCGCAACATCGGCCAATCGGAACTGACACACGGTATCTATTCCAAGCCTTGCGGATGCTCGACCGCCATCAAATAATTGTCGTGTGATCCCACGTTCCGGCGCATGAAAAATGGTCTGTCCGTGAAAGCCGATCACATTGACCGACTTACGGTCGATGGCATGGTGGTTTAGGAAAGCCTCAACCGAATCGCAATGGGAATCGGTTACCGCAGCCGTGATGTCCGCAACATCGCCGTTCGCTGCATATTCGGTATTGCTGATGAGGGTACCAAGTTGTTGCCGTAAATTGTCAGAATAGGACCCGCTTCCGGTTGCGTGATGCGTGATGACATAGTCGCCATCGGTTTCAAGCATGGCAATATCGATGCCATCCATCGATGTGCCGCTCATAACGCCAATCGCTCTTAAGGCTTTATCCGGTCTATTCACTACCTATTCATCCCGTGGGCGCTTTGATACGCAGGCTGTAATATAGTCGAACGTAACCTGCCTGTCATAAATTGAGTAGAGCCATGGCTAGTCGAATTTCAAATCGGATCACATTTCCAATTGGTTGGCTTTTATTGGCGACCATGATGCTATCGGCCTGCCAGCGCTATGAATGGGTCCACCCGACAAAATCATTAGAACAGTTCGGGCGCGATAAATTTGCGTGCGAAGAGCGGGCCTCCCGTATGTATCCGGTTGTACCCGTTACCACGGTAGAGGGTGGCGGCTACATTTATGATGATTTCGGACATTGCCATCGGCGCTTTGACGGGTTTGGCGTGTGCTATTCGAGGCCGCCGATCTATGTACCACCCACTTATTCAACCCGCGACATGAACCAGCCAGCCCGTAATCAGGCGGTCGAATCATGTCTATATAGCAAGGGCTACCAACTGGTTCCGGCAAAATAGTTCATTTTATTCTGAACGTCCCCGGATCAAAGAAGGGCGGATTTTCAGAGCAAGCGGCAACCCAATGCCGATCATTGTGAAGCGTGCAATGTGATGAACGCCCACCATCACGGGATCAATGCGCAGCGCAAAGGCCAAAGCGGTCATCGCTTCCAACCCGCCCGGAGCAAAGGCCATAAGCGCCGATGGAAGGGGTAGGCCGACGAGGTTTGACACAAGAATGGCGCCTAAAAAGCCGAGGCTTGTTGCCACGAAAAAAGATAATAAGGCAGCCGGAGCCGTAGCGACGATTTCCCGCATGCGCATGCCTTGAAAACGCCCACCGATCAGAGCGCCAATCAGGACGAAACCCGCTGTCGATAGCTCGATTGGATATTGCCCCGGAAAGATATTGAAGCCCCGTAAGATGCCGATTGTCAGCATCGGGCCCAATATAAAAGGCGCAGACATTTTGAGCGCTTTGAAGGCCAGTCCGCTCCCCAATCCGATGGATAGAATAATCCATAAATGAATCGGATTGATCGAGGATTGCGTTGTTAATGCAGGTACCATCGACATACCCGCAAGGACCATGATCGAGGGCAAGACCGCCACGAGCATGACGAGGCGAAAGAGCTGGACAATCGCAATGCGCGGGATATCGGCACCTTCCTCAACCGCAACCGCCATAACCGATGATAGGGCACCCGGAGTGGCGGCTAAGACGGCATCGCGTTTTGGCCAACCGGAATAGCGAATGAGAACGCTTGATGTGACCACCATCACAACCAAGCTTGTTAAAAACAAACCTAAGATGCTGAAGGGTACGGTGACAAAGGTGCGTAGCGTTTCGGGGGTTACCGCGGAGCCGAGCGTCAATCCCGAGCTTAACATCGCTAGATCATTGACGGGGCGGGCCATCGGTGTGCCCCAGCCTGTGATCGCAAGTGCAATGGTTGCGCCCATCGCGCCACATAACCAAGGGGCTGGAATATTGAGCCACCATCCAGCGGCGCCACCGAGGCCCGCGGCGGCAAGCATGAGATATTGATGCGGATCGGTGAGCGCGCTCCAATATCGGTCCGTAAAACGGTCTCTACGTTGCACTGACTATCCGTGGCATTTGAACGGTTTGATTGCGAATGATCAATGAAACTCGCAGGTGCGGATGTCAAATTACAAATTCTGAAGGACGCCTCGTCCTTTCAGTTAAGACCGTCTGGATGTAACCCATCCTGATGGTCGGGTGTCCGGCAATGTCTCGGGGGAGCGGTGCCGGACACCCTTTTATCGTACGAGGCTTTTACAACGGGTGAAACAGCACGATTGGAGAGCGCGCTAATAGGTACCCGTCAGCGGTCTTAATCGTTTTATGTGAACCTGCATGATGCCATCATGCCGTTCATATGAAATGATCCCCGAACGTTTCAAATGCGAAAACGCACGGCTTACCGTTTCAAGCGTAAGGCCTAGATAATCGGCAATTTCCGATCGTGTCATTATGACACGAATGGTGACAAGATCCTGATTGATTCTTGCCTGATTGGACGGCGTTTCAATAAGCTCCATAATGTAGGAAGCGACGCGTTCAACGGCTGATTTTCTACCCAATAAAACGGCATGTTCGTGTAGTGCACAAATTTGAATTTTTAAAAGCTCAGCGATAAATGAATTGAAGTTTGATGCGTTCTCGGCAGGTATCTTATCGAACGCCGTGAGGCGCACTTCGGTAAGGGATTCGGCAACACTATCGTGATGACCATTAGGCGTTACGCCGAATATACCGCCTGGGCCGAGCAGCTCAAAAATTTGCCGTCGACCATCAGGCAGTAATTTCGATATCATGACATTGCCCGAAACAATTTGATAAATTGCGCGTGCGGGCTCGCCTTCGTCGATGATGGTAACACGGGGAGGAAAGTCGACCGATCGAGCAGCTAAAACACTGCCTGCCACGGCCGACTCATTGACATAGGACATCATGCCACCTGCCGAGATGAATGGGGAAACCCGACGGGAAATCCAGCTCTGCTTTAAAAAGAAGCTGAATAAACAATACGGACCAAATCTGCCGTATTGCGTGCCCCGATTTTTTCCATGATGCGGGCACGATGAACTTCGACCGTTCGTGGGCTGATACCCAATTGGCGACCAGCTTCTTTATTCGAAGCACCGGCAGAAATTTTTTGGAGTACTTCTCTTTCGCGTGGCGTTAAGCGATCACCACCTGGAACGGAAACAACGTTTGGAACGCTGCCATTTCCCGGACGCTTTTCAGCAAGGGCCTCACGAACGCGCCCTGCAACCGCATCGGCGACCAAGGGCTTTGCCATAAAATCTTTGGCGCCTTTTTTCATGGCTGAAACAGCCATTTCGACATTGGCATCATCGGCCATGATGACGATAGGTGCTGTTACGCGATGACCGAGTTCATTGAGCAGATCGCTTCCTGTTGAGCTGCTCACATCGGCGTCTAACAAGATGCAACCCGGTACATGGTGTCGGGTAGCGGCCAAGAGAGAAGGCCCGTCGGAAAAGAGTGTGACATGATAGCCTTGGGTCTCAAGGCTCGATGCAACGGCACTGCGAAAAGCAAGATCGGCATCGGCAATATAAACATCTCTTTCAGGCAAA
>CANGPL010000083.1 GCA_947455725.1 Hyphomicrobiales bacterium
TAATTCAGGGCGAACATATTATGATGTTGGAATGAACATGCGGCAGAGTGTCAAATTCTTACACACCGTTTCATCGTGCGGACTGCTTGGGGCGTTGTTGGCCTATGTGCTGGTCCTATGGAAAGCGCCGCAAGCGAGTGTCGGCCAATTTGCCGATATGCGCGAGGTGATCAGCCTCATCTGCCGCTATGTACTCGTGCCATCACTCGCCGTGTCGTTGGTGAGCGGCTTGGTGTCGATGATCGTCCATCCGCAATATCAACAAAAGCGCTGGGCGTGGGCCAAGGCTGTACTTGGGCTTTCGATGTTCGAATCAACTTTAGCCGTTACCCAATCAAAAGCCGTTGAAGCAGCGGGCTTTGCCGCCCAAATCGCGCAAGGCAATGATCCGACGCGGGCTGCGAAGCTCCTCGCCGAAGCCGTTACCTCCGAATGGACTGTGCTTTTTACCATTTTAGCGCTTTGTTTGGCACAAACGGCGCTTGGGATCTGGCGGCCTCGGTTAGAATTCAAGCGCTCTGAAGCGTGAGACGGGTCTTTCGTCGAAGCCCGTTAGGCAAAATCCGGTGATTTGCTTTTGAATTTCCTTTTCTTATCGCTCGCTTCGACCTAGATAGAGACCGGAAATATTCGCATATCGGCGACCAAATTCTGGATTGAGGATTGCACCATGTCACGCCTTTCAGCCTTTCATCTTGGCCTTGTGGCCGCTCTTGCGCTCACCCTTTCTGCCTGCAACACCACGAGCCAGCCCAAAATGGGAAGCGCGAACGTCACCGTGCGCGATACATCGGCGGAGGGGTTGGCGGCGCTCAATAAGTTCCGCGCCAGCCACGGCCTTGGCCCTGTGGTGATTGATGCCAATTTGATTGAAGTCGCGAAATATCAATCGCTTGCCATGGCCGCGCGCGATGCCTTAACGCATGAGGTATCGGGCGATTTTACGAGCCGCATCAATGGTGCGGGCTTTACGAATTCTGCGGCGGTCGAAAATGTCGGCGCATCGCATGAGTCTGCCGTGGACGCGATCAATTCGTGGATCAACTCGCCCTACCACAAAGAAAACATGCTGATGAAAGACGCGACCCGCATGGGCATGGCGCGGGCGGATTCGCCTAATTCACGGTATCGGAATTATTGGACGCTTGATCTGACATCGGACGCGGCGGGTGCGAGCCCCAAGATGGCTTCAAACTAAAACCCGCTGCAAAGCAGCGGGTTTACAAAGCACAAAACTGAAAAGGCTCCCGCTTTCAAAGCGGGGGCTTTTTATTTGACCATGGTGGCGATCACGCCATCATATTCCGCTTCGCTCTTGCAGTAGCTTGCTTCATCATAATTGAAGCCATAATTGCAGGTGAGCACGCGCGCTTGATCTTCATTGCTCTTTTTCGCCACACCATAATAGGTTGCGTAAATCTTGCGCTGCAGCGCATCGACCAAAAAGCGCGTGGTGACGATTTCATCTTGGTGCGAAATCTTGAAGCTTACATCAAGCAAGCATTTCTTGCCCCAAGTGTCTTCGTGCTGAACATGTTTGAAATCGCGGATGGAGCCGCCCATTTTGCCCCAGATAATTCCCTGCTCATGCTCGTAATTTTTGGCTGAAGCTTCAGCTGCTGCCGAGCAGGAGGAATCCGCGAAAGCGGGCGATGAAAGTCCGGCCATGACGACCAAGGCGAATGCAGATGCTAATTTTGACATGGTGCCTCTCAACTCTGTCTCAGACCCGTAAGCCGCACACAACACCATGTACGCAACGAGTCGCGATAATTCGAATAATGATTTTATAAAGGAAAAACTTGGCTTCGCGCAATGGCCGCTGCTCGAGTGTCCCAGCCAATATGAGGTCTACTGCCTCACAAAAACGTCGTAAAACGTAATTATTTGACGCTGCTTTCTCAAGAAGAGGATTACGCGTGCGGCCATCCATGCCATAAGGGCGCGGCAATTTCCAAAAAGGTTTCTCGTTTCTCATGATCCGCCTCGAAAATATCAGCAAGCAAAACGGCCACCAAATTCTCTTTATCGAGGCGTCCGCCTCATTGTTAAAAGGCGAAAAGATCGGCCTCGTTGGCCCCAATGGCGCGGGAAAGACCACACTTTTCCGCATGATAACCGGACAAGAACTACCCGATGAGGGGCAAGTGGCAGTCGATCGCGGCGTCTCGATTGGCTATTTCAGCCAGGATGTCGGCGAAATGTCGGGCAGGAGTGCGGTAGCAGAGGTGATGGAGGGTGCAGGCCCCGTGAGTGAAGTTGCGGCCGAGCTCAAATCGCTTGAGGCGGCCATGGCGGATCCTGATCAGGCCGACAAGATGGACGAGATCATTGAACGCTATGGCGAAGTCCAAGCCCGATTTGAAGAACTTGACGGCTATGAGCAAGAAGGCCGCGCACGCGAAGTGTTGTCTGGCTTGAGCTTCAGCCAAGAGATGATGGAAGGCGATGTCGGCAAACTTTCCGGCGGCTGGAAAATGCGCGTGGCCTTGGGCCGCATTCTCTTGATGCGCCCCGATGTGATGTTGCTCGACGAGCCCTCGAACCATCTTGATCTTGAAAGCCTGATCTGGCTTGAGGATTTTCTTAAAAATTATGATGGTGCGCTTTTCATGACATCGCATGACCGCGAATTCATGAACCGGATCGTCAACAAAATTATCGAAATCGATGGCGGTGGATTAACGAGCTATTCCGGCAATTACGAATTTTACGAGCAACAACGCGCGATGGCTGAAAAGCAGCAACAAGCGCAATTTGAACGCCAGCAGGCGATGCTCGCTAAAGAAATCAAATTCATCGAACGCTTCAAAGCGCGCGCCTCGCACGCAGCCCAAGTGCAAAGTCGTGTCAAAAAACTTGAAAAGATCGATCGCGTAGAACCGCCTAAACGGCGTCAAACCGTTGTATTCGAGTTTCCGCCCGCACCACGTTCAGGTGACGATATTGTGAACCTCAAAAACGTTCACAAAAGCTATGGCAGCAAGCGTATTTATGAAGGTCTCGATTTTCAAATCGGCCGTCGCGAGCGCTGGTGCGTGATGGGCGTGAATGGGGCTGGCAAATCTACTTTATTAAAACTCATCACCGGCACAACTGAGCCTGACGCAGGCCAAGTATCGGTCGGCTCCAGCGTAAAGATGGCTTATTTCGCACAACACGCGATGGAATTGCTAGATGGCGAACGCACGGTGTTTCAATCGCTCGAAGATGCGTTCCCCCAAGCTGGCCAAGGCTCGCTGCGTTCTCTGGCAGGTTGCTTCGGATTTTCAGGTGATGATGTTGAAAAGCGCTGCCGCGTTTTATCGGGTGGCGAAAAAGCACGCCTTGTGATGGCGATCATGTTGTTTGATCCGCCTAATTTTCTCGTACTCGATGAGCCAACCAACCATCTCGATATGGCCACCAAGGAGATGTTGATTACGGCGCTATCGCAATATGAAGGCACGATGCTTTTCGTTTCGCATGATCGGCATTTTTTGGCAGCGCTTTCCAATCGCGTTTTGGAATTGACGCCGGATGGTATCCACCAATATGGCGGCGGCTATACGGAATATGTCGCGCGCACGGGACAAGAAGCGCCGGGGTTGCGGGGGTAGGTCTGTATAGAACGGATCGCGCGCCTCCCGGCGCGCTTAGAATGCGAGCCGGGAGGCTCGCGGTCCAAAAACTGGCTTAATGCCCGCCGCCTAAATAGGCCGCCTTCACCGCCGGATCATTTTTCAAGGCACTTGCTTCGCCGGATGTACGGATATGGCCGTTTTCCATCACATAGCCAAAGTCTGAGACTTCTAACGCAGCAGCGGCAAACTGCTCGACGAGCAGCATCGTGATCTCAGCCTTTTTCAAGCGTTCAATCGTATGGAAAATTTCTTCCACCAAACGGGGCGAGAGGCCCATGGAAGGCTCGTCCAATAGAAGCACATCGGGGTTGAGCATTAAAGCGCGCGCCATCGCAAGCATTTGTTGCTCGCCGCCCGAGAGCGTGCCCGCCAATTGCGCTTTCCGTTCTTTAAGCCGCGGGAACAATTCGAACATGCGATTGACATCACCATCGACATCACCCTTCGCGCGCATGCCGGTGAGACGGGGAAAAGCGCCGAGCAGGAGATTATCCATCACCGGCAAAGTCGCAAACACGCGCCGACCTTCGGGCGAATGGGCGAGACCAAGCCGGGTGATCTCATGCGAGGTAAGGCCCATAATCGGCCTGTCACTCAATACGATGGAGCCACTCTCCGGCTTCAACATACCGGAAAGCGCGCGCAACGTTGTGGTTTTACCAGCACCGTTTGAACCAATGAGAGCAACCGTTTTGCCCTTTGGCACATGGATGGAAATGCCGTGGAGCACTTTAACTTTGCCATAGCCTGCAACGAGATTGTCGACTTTCAACATGACTCTCTCCTTATGCGGGCTCGGCAGCAGCGCCGCCACCAAGATAGGCTTCAATCACGCGTGGATTACGCTGCACATCGGCTGGTAATCCTTCGGCAATCTTTTGTCCGAAATCGAGCACGGTTACTGTGTCACAAAGACCCATCACCACATCCATATGATGCTCAATCAAGACAATCGTTAAACCGGCCTCGCGGATTTTGCGGATGATGGCCATGAGTTCAACAATGTCCGGTGCTGTTAAGCCCGCCGCCGGTTCATCAAGCAGCAAGAGGCGTGGATCGAGCGCCAAGGCACGGCTGATTTCTAGCAGACGCTGCTTGCCATACGGCAGATTGCGCGCTTCCTCCGTTGCAAGGCCATCAAGGCCAGTGAAGCGCAGAATGTTCATGGCACGCGCACGCGCCCTCGCCTCTTCGTGACGCGCGCGCGGTGTCTTCAAGGCAACACTAAAGAAGCCAGAGCGATACGAATGGTGCAAGCCCACCATCACATTTTCAAGCACGCTTAATTCGCCGAAAAGCTGCACGTTCTGAAACGTACGCGCGATACCTTTCAGCGCAATTTGAGGTGACTTTAATCCGGCCAATGAATGACCCCCGAAGCGAATGGCACCGGCGGTTGGAATATAAATACCAGTGAGCACATTCATCATCGTGCTCTTGCCCGAACCATTCGGACCGATGAGCCCATGAATGGTGCTAGGCTTCACCGATAGCGACACACCATCAATGGCTTTCAGACCACCAAACTGCATCAAGATGCTTTCAACCGATAACAAAGCGTCAGCATTGGCTTGAGAGGACGCTTGCACCGTAATCGCTTGCGTTTCGGGCGCATTGGCAAGCGTTGGATCAATCGCCAATGCTTTGCCGCGCCGCGCCCAAAGTTGCGACATGAAGCCCACGATACCTTCCGGCAAGTAATAAACGACGAACAGGATCATCACGCCGAAAATCGCGAGCTTGTAGTCTGTAATTTTTTGCAAGAGGAGCGAGAATACAAAGAAGGCAACGCATAAGACGACCGGAATTAAAATTCGAACGGCGTTGTCGCGGTTGCGATAGATGCTAATACCGCCAGCTACAACCGCAAACGCGGCAATGATACCGGCAATGATGCGAAACAGCCCAATATCGGCAAGAAGATTGGGAAGGAAAACAATGATGGCCGCACCAAGGATTGGCCCCAATCGAGATTTGCGACCACCCATCGTTACCGCCAGCAAGAACTGGATGGAAAGCTCAAAGGTGAAATTATTCGGTGCAACATATTGCTCCGAATAAGCAAATAGAACGCCTGCAAGTCCGCATAAGGCAGCGGAGAGAACAAACGCAATCACCTTGTGCTTGTAAACACTCACACCCATGCAATCCGATGCGATGGGGCTATCGCGCAGCGCTTCAAACGCGCGGCCATAATGCGAGGCCAAGACGCGATTGATGACGAGGATCGTGAGCAGCAATGCCGCAGCGGTCACGTAGAAAAACTCCATCTCCTTCATACGTTTGAACGACATGTCGAGGAAAGGAAGGAAATTGCTATAAGACCGAAGATCCAAAAAAATCGGCGTGTTAAATTTAACGCCCAAGGGACCATTGGTGAGATCCACCATCTCATTGATCAAGATTTGAATGATGGTGCCGAAGGCTAATGTCACCATCGCCAAATATGGCCCCGTCACCCGCAAAGCAGGCAGAGCCAACAACGCGCCGAACCCTGCAGAAACGATGATCGCTATGGGGATAGACGTCCAAAAGCCAAAGCCGAAATGCATCGAGAGAACGGCGGCAGTGTAAGCACCAATGCCAAGCAATGCCGCATGCCCGATCGAGACTTCACCCGTATAGCCAAACACGACATCAAGGCCGAGTGTCACAATCGAGAAGATTGCGATGGTAACGCAAAGATGCAGGTAATAAGGACTCGTCATGCCGAAAGGCAGCAAGGCAATCGCCACAATGGCGAGGATCCAAAAGAGTCTCGACATGGCGATTAAACCTTCTTAATGGCCGCTTTGCCGAAGAGACCGGAAGGCTTCAGCGAAAGAACAATCAACAACAGCAAAAGGCCGGGCACGTCTTTGTAACCCGTGGAGATATAATAGCCCGTCAGCGTCTCGGTGATGCCGAGGATCAAGCCACCGATCACAACGCCTAAGCCGCTCGAAAGGCCACCAATAATCGCCACCGCGAAAGCCTTGAGCCCCAACACCGCACCCATTGTTGCGCCGGTCAGTGTAATCGGGGCAACCAGCACGCCTGCAAAGGCGGCGCTCATCGAGGAAAGCGCATAGGAGAAGGTGATAATCCGATTGGTGTTAATGCCCATCAAGCCTGCTGCATCACGGTCATTTGACGTGGCCACCACGGCCTTACCGTAAATCGAATAGCGGTTGAAAAGTTCAACGGCGACCATCAGCACAACAGCGCCAATAACCACAACGATTTCCATCGGCTGAATGCGAATGCCGCCAAAGGACAGAGAGGCCTCAGGCAGGGGCGAAGGGAAACGCAACGCGTCGCGGCCCCAAATGTTTTCAGCAAGATTTTTGAAAATGATACCGAGGGCAATCGTGGCCATAATCCAGCCCGCCTCGGATTTTGCCCGCATGGCCGGGCGAACACCAAGCCATTCAACAACGCTGCCCTGCAACGCACCAAAGGCCAGCACCACGGGCAACATCAGGACATAGGCCCAGAAATTTCCAATCGCGTTACCGATGAGAAAATTGACAGTTGTCAAACCAACAAGCGCGCCCAGCATCAGCGCTTCGCCCTGTCCAAAATTCAGTGTTTTGGAAGTGGCAAAGGTAAGCTGATAGCCAAAGGCGATTACGCCATAAATCATCCCGACGGACGCACCGCTGACGATCAACTGCATCAATATCTGCATGGCAAGGCCCCATAAGAAGCCCGCCCGCTGAATGCGGGCGGGATATGCTTTTCAATCAAAGAGAGGATTAAGCCTTTGGCTTGATGCGAAGGGCCTTATCGCCTTCGATATCCTCAGGATGGGCAGGGCTTACGCGGCCACCCTTCACGAGACCGAATACCGGAATATTATCCGAGATTGCTTCATGATCGGTTGCGCTGAACGGATGGTCATAGGTCGTCACAACGCCTTCAACCTTCGTGTTCAGATTTTCGAGTGCTTCACGGATCGCGCGACCTTCGGTGCTCTTCGCCTGTGTGATAGCGGCGGCGAGCAGATAGACCGAGTCATAACCCTGCGCAGCCGACACTGGCGAAGGCATACGGTCGATATTGTAAGCCTTCTGATAGGCTTCAATGAAAGCCTTACGCTTTGGCGTGGATGGCTGCTGGATAAAGGTCTGTGGCATCATCGCGCCATCGCCATTGGCACCCGCCGTATCGATGAAGGTTGCCATGGAGAGCGTCCATGAACCGATCATCGGCACTTTCCAGCCAAGCTTGGCCATACCATTGGCGATCTGAGCGAGCTCAGGACCAATCGCATAGGTCAAGATCACGTCGGCACCGGCTTCCTTCGCGCGGAGCAACTGGGCCGTCATGTCGGTGTCGCCGACATTAAACTTCTCGGTTGCAACCGGCGTGACGTTCATTTTCTGGAGCGCATTCGTCAAATCGGTCTTGCCGAGCTGACCATAATTGGTCGAGTCCGCCAAAATCGCAGGCTTTTTGAAGCCCTGACGCTTCACGGCTTCTTCCGCAATCATCGCGCTTTGAATCGTATCATTCGCGGAATTACGGAAAATATAATTGGCCTTGAATTCAGGACCAGCGAATTGCTTTGTTACTACGGAGCCTGTGGCCACATTGTTGAACACTGGAATTTCCGCTTCCTGGTAGAAACGCTGCGAAGCAAGAGCAACACCGGTGTTGATGTAACCTACCGTTGCAACAACGTTTTCTTTGTTGATCAACTCTTGCGCAATCTGCACACCGAGTTCGTTTTTCGCTTCGTCATCGCGCTCAACCAATTGAATCGGACGGCCCATAACGCCACCGGCCGCATTGATCTCGCTAACCGCGAGCTTCACGCCA
>CANGPL010000084.1 GCA_947455725.1 Hyphomicrobiales bacterium
ACGATGATCTCTGAACGCCACCGCCACCGCTATGAAGTCAACATGGCGTATCGCGCGAAGTTAGAGGAAAAAGGCCTTGTATTTGCAGGCGTTTCTCCCGATGGCTTGTTGCCTGAAACGGTCGAATTCCCGGATCATCCGTGGTTCATCGGCGTGCAATATCATCCTGAGCTGAAGTCACGCCCCTTTGAGCCGCATCCGTTGTTTGCAAGCTTTATTGCGGCGGCGGTGGAGCAGGCGCGGTTGGTGTAAAGGTAATGCAAGAACGCTCCATCGACCACCTCGTGCTTGCCACCCATGATCTTGATGCCGCAGGTGAATTCTACGAGAAACTTGGCTTCAAGGTAGGCGCGCGTAACCGCCATCCGTGGGGTACCGAAAATCGTATCGTACAATTTCCTGGCGCGTTTTTGGAGCTCATTACGGTCGGTGAGGGGGCCGATATTCCCGAACACGCCGAGGGGCGCTTCTCCTTTGGGGCGTTTGTGCGGGCTTATCTGAAAGCCCGCGAGGGCTTTGCGATGTTGGTGCTTGAATCCAAGGATGCCAACTCCGACAAGGCAGCTTTTGACAAAGCGGGCATTGGCGGATTCGAGCCCTTCTTTTTCGAGCGCAAAGGCGTGCGACCCGATGGAACGCCGGTTGAAGTCTCGTTCACGCTCGCTTTTGCGCGGGATCGGTTGGCTGAACAATGCGGATTTTTCGTTTGTCAGCAGCATCGTCCAGAGAATTTCTGGAATACTCTGGCCCAACAGCACCCCAATGGTGCAATAGCCCTTTCAGGCGTCTGCATGGTGGCGGAAGAGCCCTCTGATCATGCGGAATTTATGCGGGCCTTTACCGGCATGGACGAGTTTTCCGCAACTTCCGCCGGTTTGCGGTTTGAAACGCCACGCGGCGAGATTGATGTCCTCTCGGATGCGGCTTTTGCCTTTGAATATGGGCTTACGTTTGAAGGCCATCAGCCGCGGCTTGCTGCCTTTTCCGTTCAGGTTTCAGATTTGAATGCCTTTGTTGGTCGGTTAGACAGCCAAAACATCCCTTATCACTTCCACAAGGGAAGCGTGTTGGTCGCCCCGTACGATGCCTTTGGTGATGCCATCCGGTTCCTTCAGAGCTGACTCGCCAGAATCTCCGCGCCGCGCTATAGGGCAGCCTATGACCCAATCCGTTCCCCAAAATGCCGTGGTGACCGCCGGAAACGTTTCTTTCGGTCAGTCTCTTCCCTTCGCGCTCATCGCGGGCCCTTGCCAGATGGAGAGCCGCGCGCATGCCTTTGAAATGGCAACCGCGTTGAAAGAAATTACGGTAAAGCTTGGCATTCCATTCGTTTTCAAGGCATCTTTTGACAAGGCCAACCGGACATCAGCCAATGCTCAGCGCGGTATCGGCTTGTCCAAGGCTTTAGAGGTTTTCGCTGAAATCAAAGCTTCCCTTGGCGTTCCAGTCATCACGGATATTCACGACGCCTCGCAGTGCAAGCCCGTTGCCGAAGTGGTCGATATTCTGCAAATCCCCGCCTTTTTGTGCCGCCAGACGGATTTATTGGTCGCGGCAGCCGAAACAGGGCGCGTAATCAATGTCAAAAAGGGCCAGTTTCTCGCCCCTTGGGATATGAAAAACGTTGCCGCAAAAATTACGGGTGCCGGCAATCCAAATGTGCTCGTTTGCGAGCGTGGCGCGTCGTTCGGTTACAACACATTGGTGTCGGATATGCGTTCGCTGCCCATCATGGCGCGGGATACGGGCGCACCGGTTATTTTTGATGCAACCCATTCGGTGCAGCAACCGGGCGGGCAGGGCGGCTCATCAGGTGGCCAGCGTGAATTCGTCCCCGTCTTGGCGCGGGCGGCGGTTGCCATTGGCGTTGCGGGCGTCTTCATCGAATCGCACGAAGCGCCAGAGCGCGCACCATCGGATGGCCCCAATATGGTGCCGTTGCATCAGATGGAGGCGCTTTTATCCGATCTTAAAGCGTTCGATTCTCTTGCAAAATCGCGTCCGGTGTCGATTTGATGGGCGGCGCATAAGAATGTCACCCTTCTGTCACCCAAATTTGGTAATGGCGGTTTTATGACCGAAGTCCAGTTTTCCTACTCCGATGATACCCAGCCGCTTTTCAAGCGGAAGGCGATCCAGTTGATCGAAAAGGCCACAGGGCAGCCTTTGCTGCACGGGCTTTACCTTGAGAACCAAAAAAATCCGGTTCCGGGCGAAAGTTTCTGGCAGGCCTCAGTGCGCCAATTACAGGTCGTGCCGACATTCAAGGCGGATGATCTTAAAAACATTCCTGCCACAGGTCCCGTCGTTATCGTCGCGAACCATCCCTATGGGGTGCTGGATGGCTTGGTGATGTGCTGGCTCATCGAGAGGGTCCGTAAAGACTTCTTGGTATTGACTCATTCTGTGCTACTTCGCGCGCCGGAAGCGCGGGGCAATTTGTTGCCGGTTGATTTTACGGGCACGAAGGAAGCTTTTCAGACCAATCTTGAGTCGCGCGAATCTGCCCGTAAGCATCTCGCTAATGGTGGTTGCATCGTCGTGTTTCCGGCGGGTGCCGTATCAACCGCTCCGGATAAACTGGGCCGCAAGCCGGCTATTGATTGGCCCTGGCAGCCCTTCACCGCGCAATTGATCCAGCGCTCAAAGGCAACGGTCGTTCCGATCTTTTTCTCAGGCCAGAACAGCCGTCTGTTCCAAATCGCAAGCCATATCAGCCCCGTCTTGCGCCTCTCTTTGATTTTCAAAGAAGTGCATGACCGGATTGGCACCGAATTGCCATTGGTCATCGGTTCGCCGATTGCGCCAGGCGAATTGGCTCAATGCGGCGACCGCCAGACATTGTTAAATTTCCTGCGCGACAAGACCTATGCGCTTGAGCAGTACTTGGACTTTGACACGACCAATGTTGTTGCCTTCGGTAAGCGCAAAGCTGGCGCGCCCGTGGTACAAAAAGTAAAGCGCTTTATCCATAAACTCGAAACCCGCCGTGCGATGCGCGAAAGGCTGCGTAAGTCCGCTTAAAGCGTGGGTTTTAGGTGTATGGTGCGTTGCAATATTCAACAAAAGTATTATGAGGGGCGCTAGGATGTGCCCCTTTTTTATTGCCTCTAACTTGCCGGAGATGACCAGTGACTGAGATTATCGATATTCATGCCCGCCAGATCCTTGATAGCCGTGGGAACCCAACCGTTGAAGTCGATGTAACGCTGGCTGATGGCTCGATGGGCCGCGCCGCCGTACCTTCGGGCGCATCAACCGGCGCGCATGAAGCGGTTGAGCTTCGTGATGGCGATAAAAAGACCTATCTTGGCAAAGGCGTGTTGAAGGCCGTTGCAGCCGTCAATGACGAGCTCTCCGATGCAATTTGCGGCATGGATGCTGAAGATCAAGTCGCCATTGATAGTGCGATGATCGAAATCGACGGTACACCGAATAAAGCCCGTCTCGGCGCAAATGCCATTCTTGGTGTTTCGCTTGCTGTCGCAAAGGCAGCCGCCGATGCAGCCGCCCTGCCGCTCTATCGCTATGTTGGCGGCACTTCGGCCCGCACGCTTCCGGTCCCCATGATGAACATCGTCAATGGCGGCGCGCATGCGGATAACCCGATCGATTTCCAAGAATTCATGATCATGCCGATTGGCGCACCAACCTTCGCCGAAGGTTTGCGTATGGGGGCGGAAATCTTCCACACGCTCAAAGGAGCGTTGAAGAAGGCCGGTCACAACACCAATGTGGGCGATGAAGGTGGCTTTGCACCAAACCTGCCATCAGCAGAAGCGGCGCTTGATTTCGTGATGCAGGCGATTGACACCGCGGGCTTTAAAGCCGGTAAGGACATTTATCTTGCGATGGATTGCGCCGCGACCGAGTTTTTCAAAAATGGCGCCTATCATTATGAAGGCGAGGGCAAGGTCCGCTCGATCCAGGAGCAGGCCGAATATCTCGCCAAGCTCGCCTCGGCCTATCCGATTGTCTCGATCGAAGACGGCCTGTCCGAAGACGATTGGGAAGGCTGGAAGCTCGTCACCGATCTCATTGGCTCGAAATGCCAGCTCGTCGGCGATGATCTATTTGTGACCAATGTAACGCGCCTCTCGCAGGGCATTTCAAAGCATGTCGCAAACTCGATCCTCGTCAAAGTGAACCAGATCGGCTCGCTCACCGAAACGCTCGCCGCCGTCGATATGGCGCATCGCGCGGGTTATACCTCTGTTATGTCGCACCGCTCGGGCGAAACGGAAGATTCGACCATAGCCGATTTGGCGGTTGCCACCAATTGCGGCCAGATCAAAACCGGCTCGCTCGCGCGCTCGGATCGTACGGCGAAATACAACCAATTGCTCCGCATTGAAGAAGAGTTGGGTTCAACCGCCATTTATGCCGGTCGGAATGCGATTAAGGGTCTAAAATAATCGCCTTCAAACCCCTGTCACTTGTGACAGATTTGGCTGGTTTACTTGGGTTTCCGTCCCCGTTCGTGAAAATTTTTTCTAATTTTTTAGGATCTGTTTACGAACGGGGCGTAACCCTCGTGACATGGTTATAAAACGTCGATTCCGCGGTATCGCGCTCCCCTTCATGCTCTACCTCGTATCCGGGGTAGCAGCCGTTTTCTTCATCAACGAGGCCGGGAACGGCAGTCGTGGGATAGAAACCCGCAACAGCCTGCTCTCTGAGATCGCCCGGCTGTCGACCGAGCTTTCCAAGGTGACGGCCGAACGCTTAGCGCTCGAGCGGCGCAACGCCTTAGTCGGCATGTTCCATGTTGACGCCGAATTTTTAGAAGAGCGTGCGCGGATTGTGCTTAATCGCGGCAACCGAAATGATGTTGTCATTATGACCGTCGACTGAGCCTGTGAAAATTAAACAACTGTTACGCTTTTTGATGAACCTAATTTCGGTTCTTTCTTATAAGTATCTGTTCTATATAGATAATACACTTCCATATTTGCGAATAAATCATAAATAGCCCTCTCGCCAAAAGCCTTCCGGTCGGTTATGCTTAAGCCGATAATAAAAACGGAGGTCGCCATGGCTTTGGCCGCTCGCAAATCCGCCGCTGGGACAAAAGCTGCATCACCTGCACGCTCCTCAGCCGCTCGTTCGACAGTGCGTAAAAATTCAACACCGACAGATTTTACCCGCGAGGAGGACGTTAAAGCCTATCGCGAAATGCTCTTGATCCGCCGCTTTGAAGAAAAAGCTGGTCAAATGTATGGCATGGGTTTGATCGGCGGCTTCTGCCATCTTTATATCGGTCAAGAAGCGGTCGTTGTCGGCATGGAAATGGCGCAAAAGGATGGTGATCAGGTCATCACCGGCTATCGCGATCACGGTCACATGCTGGCCTGCGGCATGGATCCAAAAGGCGTCATGGCGGAGCTTACGGGACGCCGGGGCGGTTTGTCGAAAGGCAAGGGCGGCTCGATGCATATGTTCAGCGTCGAAAAGCAATTTTATGGCGGTCACGGCATTGTCGGCGCGCAGGTCTCGCTCGGTACCGGTCTGGCCTTTGCGAACCATTATAGGAATAATGGCCAAGTCTCGATTGCCTATTTTGGTGATGGCGCGGCCAATCAGGGCCAGGTCTATGAGAGCTTCAATATGGCGGAGTTGTGGAAGCTTCCCGTCGTGTATGTGATCGAAAATAACCGTTATGCTATGGGTACGGCCGTTAGCCGCGCATCCGCGCAGACGGATTTCTCGAAGCGCGGCATCTCGTTCAATATTCCGGGCGAGCAGGTCGATGGTATGGATGTGCGCGCCGTGCGCGATGCAGCCGAGCGCGCCATTCAGTGGTGCCGCGACGGCAAAGGTCCCTACATCCTCGAAATGCAGACCTATCGTTATCGCGGTCACTCAATGTCGGATCCGGCGAAATATCGCTCGAAGGACGAAGTGCAGAAGATGCGCGAAGAGCATGATCCAATCGAGCAGGTTCGGTCCCGCCTTTTGGGTGCGTGGAAAATGACCGAGGAAGATTTGAAGGCGTTCGACGCCGAGGTTCGCGAAATCGTCAATGAGGCGGCAGAATTCGCAACCCATGATCCAGAGCCCGATCCGTCGGAACTCTGGACGGATATTTTGAAATAATCCCGGTCACCGCAGCTCAAGGTTAGCGCGCCATGTCGATTGATATTTTAATGCCTGCCCTTTCGCCGACGATGGAAAAGGGAAATCTAGCCAAATGGCTCAAAAATGAAGGGGACCGGATTAAATCCGGCGACATTTTAGCTGAAATTGAAACCGATAAGGCGACAATGGAAGTTGAAGCGGTCGATGAAGGGATCTTAGCCAAGATTTTGGTTCCGGCTGGTTCTCAAGATGTGCCCGTCAATCAGGTCATCGCCATCATTGCAGGCGAGGGTGAGACGGTGTCTGATGCGCCAAAGTCAGCGCCATCGGCTCCAGCCGCCGCTCCTGTTGCAGCTCCCGCTGTTGTTGCACAGGCTGCAGCACCGGTTGCCGCTGCCATCGCCCATGATGCTTCTTCCGAAGTGCCCGCTGGGACCGAAATGGTTCAAATGACGATGCGCGAAGCGCTTCGGGATGCGATGGCCGAGGAAATGCGCCGCGATGGCGACGTATTCGTCATCGGCGAAGAAGTGGCCGAATATCAAGGTGCTTATAAAATCACGCAAGGTCTGTTGCAGGAATTCGGCGCCAAGCGCGTCGTTGATACGCCAATCACCGAGCATGGTTTTGCCGGTATGGCGGTTGGTGCGGCACTCACGGGCTTGCGCCCGATTGTCGAGTTCATGACGTTTAACTTTGCGATGCAAGCAATTGATCATATCATCAATTCTGCTGCAAAGACGCTTTACATGTCCGGCGGTCAAATGGGCTGCCCCATCGTATTCCGTGGCCCAAATGGAGCGGCGGCGCGCGTTGGCGCACAGCACAGTCAGGATTATACGGCGTGGTATTCTCAAGTGCCGGGTCTGTTGGTTGTCTCCCCTTCCAACGCCGCTGATGCAAAGGGCTTGTTGAAGGCTGCCATCCGCAACCCGAACCCAGTCGTCTTCTTAGAGAACGAAATTCTTTACGGCCAAACCGGTCCTGTTCCGAATATGGAAGATTTCATCGTTCCCATCGGCAAGGCTCGCATTGCGCGTTCCGGTAAGGATGTAACGATTGTGTCCTTCTCAATCGGCATGACCTATGCGCTTAAAGCCGCGGATGAATTAGCCGCACAGGGCATCGAGGCCGAAGTCATCGATCTTCGTACGATCCGTCCGATGGATATCGAAACGGTGCTGGCTTCCGTTCAAAAGACGGGGCGCTGCGTGACCGTTGAAGAAGGTTGGCCGCAATCGGGTGTTGGTTCCGAGATTTCGGCGCAAATCATGGAGCGTGCGTTCGATTATCTCGATGCGCCGGTCAAGCGCATCACGGGTAAAGACGTGCCTATGCCTTATGCAGCGAACCTCGAAAAGCTCGCTCTACCCAACGTAGCCGAAGTCGTAGAGGCGGTTAAATCCGTCTGCTACCGTTAAGCGGGAGGCAAGAATGGCTGTCGAAATTCTCATGCCCGCGCTTTCTCCCACCATGGAGAAGGGCAATCTTGCCAAATGGCTTAAAAAAGAAGGTGACCGGATCAAGTCCGGTGACATTCTGGCCGAGATCGAAACCGATAAAGCGACGATGGAAGTCGAAGCTGTCGATGAAGGGATTTTGGCGAAAATCGTCGTTCCAGGCGGCACGCAGGACGTGGCCGTCAATCAAGTGATCGCACTCATCGCTTCGGATGGCGAAGATGTGGCAAAGGTTGCTTCGGGTGGCGCGGGTTCTTCGCCTGCGCCAAAGGCCTCATCCGCTGCACCGCAAGCAACTACAGCCGTCGCTGCTCCGGTCGCGACGGTTGCTGCTGCTCCACCTCCATCAGGTGCCAAACTTTTTGCCTCGCCGCTTGCCAAACGCATCGCTAAAGAGGCTGGACTTGATTTAGCTTCCATCGCTGGCTCAGGCCCGCATGGTCGTATCGTCGAGCGCGACGTTAAGGCTGCGCTTGGTGGTGGCACCGCTAAACGTGCGGCACCCGCAACAGCGCCTATGGCTGTTGCGCCTGCGATGGCAACGGGTATGGCAGACGAAACCATCAAGAAATTTTTCGCACCGGGCTCCTTCGAAGAAATCCCGCATGATTCGATGCGCAAGACGATTGCGCGCCGACTGCTGGAAGCTAAGCAAACGATCCCGCATTTCTACGTGTCAGCCGACTGCGAGCTTGATGCGTTGTTGGCCGCACGCGAGGCGATCAATGCCTCGGCG
>CANGPL010000085.1 GCA_947455725.1 Hyphomicrobiales bacterium
CTTGCAAAGCTCGCAGGCGGTGTTGCTGTGATCCGCGTCGGCGGTGCGACGGAAATCGAAGTCAAGGAAAAGAAGGATCGCGTTGATGACGCGCTCAATGCAACGCGCGCAGCCGTTGAAGAAGGCATCGTCCCAGGCGGCGGTACCGCGCTTCTGCGTGCCAAGGCAGCCGTTGCCAAGCTGAAGTCGGATCATCCCGATGTTCAGGCCGGCATCAACATCGTGATGAAGGCGCTCGAAGCCCCAATCCGTCAGATCGTCGAAAATGCTGGCGTTGAAGGCTCGATCGTCGTCAACAAGATCAACGAGAACAAGTCACAGACCTTCGGCTACAACGCGCAGACCGAAGAATATGTCGACATGCTCGCAGCTGGTATCGTTGACCCTGCAAAAGTTGTTCGCACAGCCCTTCAGGACGCAGCATCGGTTGCCGGTCTCTTGATCACGACGGAAGCCATGATCGCCGAGACGCCAAAGGACAAGCCTGCAATGCCAATGGGCGGCCCAGGCGGCGGCATGGGCGGCATGGACTTCTAAGAAGTCCATAAAGCCTCCCATCACCTAAAATGCTCAGATCGGGTATACCCGATCTGAGGGGCGACATGGACTTCTTAGAAGTCCATGTCTCAATAAATTCGAAACAGGCCGGGGAAACCCGGCCTGTTTTGTTAATTCGTCATTGCGAGCGAGAGCGAAGCGACCCAGTTAACAGTAATAAATTAGGTTCAATATTTAAGCTGCGTTTAAAAAAACAAACATTAGCTAGGTTGCTTCGCTCTCGCTCGCAATGACGGCGGAATGAGTAGCTCACCCCAACGAGCTTCGCACATTTTCAATAAACTGTGCCGTTGACCGCTCAAAAGAATAACGCGCGGCAAAAGCCCTGCATTGCTCACGCGAAAGCGTCATAGCTTCTCGCACGGCGGCACCTAAATCCTCGTCCAATATACCCACGCCGGAATCCGCAATATCGGCCAGCAATCCCTCACCGGGAAAAGACGCCACGGGAACACCCGACGCCAAGGCTTCAAGCAATACCAAGCCGAAGGTTTCTGTCCGGCTAGGAAAAACAAACACATCGGCAGAGGCATAAATTTTGGCCAATTCCTCGCCAAATTTCGCACCTAAAAAGCGAACATCAGGATAAGCGGCTTCAAGCCTTTCGCGATCCGGCCCATCGCCGACCATGACCTTCGTACCCGGCAGATCAAGCTTTAAAAACGCATCGAGATTTTTCTCAACCGCCAACCGCGCAACGCAGAGAAAAATAGGGCCCGACGCTTCAATCACTTTTGTAGCGCGCGGACGATAAAGCTCCATATCCACGCCGCGTGACCAAATCATAAGATTGTCAAAGCCCACCGCGCGTAATTCGCTTGCCAGCGCTTCGGTTGCCACCATCACGCCATCGCCGCCATTATGAAAACGGCGCAGCAGCGAATAGGTCACGCGCTCAGGCACAGGTAAACGGGCGCGCACATATTGTGGGTAGCGCGTGTGGTAGCAGGTCGTGAATGGAATTTTACGCGTCTTGCAATAGCGCCGTGCCAAAAGCCCAAGCGGCCCTTCGGTTGCAATGTGAATAGCATCGGCCTTTGCCGCATCAATCAAACGCGCCATCACGCGCGGCCTCGCAATTGAAAGCCGGATTTCGCGATATCCAGGCATGGGCAGCGTTTTAAACTGCTCGGGCGTTAAAAAGACGATATCATCACCGCGTCGGCGCGCCTCTGCCTCGAGCTGCTCAAGCGAACGCACGACGCCATTAACCTGCGGCCGCCACGCATCTGTGACGACGAGAATGCGCATCAGGCTGCAGGTCTCAACCGCGGCACGTCAAGATCAACAATGTCGCTGACGGCTTTAATCGATGTCCAGCGGATAATCTCTAAAGCGCCTTTATCATCTTCGACCAGCGCGGTGCATGAATCGACCCAATCACCCGTATTCACATAAAGACAATCACCCATCATGCGCATGGCAGGGGCGTGGATATGACCGCAGATGACACCGTGCACATCCGATTTTTTGGCATCGTTAACGACGGCCTTTTCGAACGCTCCAATAAAATTCACCGCGCGCTTAACCTTTTGTTTGCTCCAGCCGGAGAAGGACCAATAGGGCAACCCCAAGCGACGACGAACCCACCCGATGGTTATATTCAACCCAATCGCAATATCATAAGCCCAATCGCCTAAATGCGCGAGCCATTTCACATTATTGACAACAACATCGAATTTATCACCATGCAGAATAAGCATCCGCTTGCCGTCAGCGGTTTCAAAAATCGCTTCTTCGACAATATCAACGCCACCAAATTGATGGCCAACATAATCGCGTAAAAACTCGTCATGGTTTCCGGGAATATAAATCATCTTGGTGCCTCTGCGCACTTTGCGCAAAAGCTTCTGCACCACGTCATTATGCGTTTGTGGCCAGTACCAACCGGCCTTCAACCGCCAACCATCAATGATATCGCCAACGAGATAAATCGTCTCGGCTTCAACATGCTTTAAAAAATCAAGCAGAAGATCGGCTTGGCATCCCTTTGTTCCGAGATGAACATCGGACAAAAACAAGGTGCGTACCTTACGAACATGTGTATCCACCAAACCTAATCCCCCGAGCGAATCATATTTACTCCATATGAATCAAAAAACCTTGACGGCATCATGACATAGTTCAAGCCAGCACCGTAATGCGTGGAAACAGCAATCGCTTTATCCGTATTAACTCGACCAATTCTGTTTGAACTCGCCGTAAAGCGTTAATCCGCCACAGGCAAACAGCGTCTGCCCCGTCATATAAGACGCATCATCGGAGGCCAAAAATGCAAAAACCTTGGCCATTTCTTCAGGCTCCGCCGCGCGTCCCATCGGAATATGGCTTTCAACTCCTTGTTTGGCTTTTGGATCATTGCGCCAAGCATCATTCATCGAGGTTAAAACCGCACCGGGCCCAACCGCATTAACGCGTATGCCTTTATCCGCAAATTCAAGCGCCAAAGTCCGTGTGAGATTGCCCATACCGCCTTTGCTCACCGAATAAGCAAGAAAGCCGGGCTTCGGAATAATCTCGTGAACACTCGTCGTGTTCACCACCGCACCACCGCCTTCACGCGTCAAAAAATGCGCAATGGCATGTTCGGCACAATAGGCTTGGCCCATAATATTGACGGCAATAATCCGCTCAAACGTCGCCGCATCAAAACCATCACCGGGCGTTTCAGCCTGCACGCCAGCATTATTGATGAGAATATCCAATCGTCCCCATGCTGCGATGAGGTCATCGATCATGGTCTTGACCTCTGATACCTGTGCGACATCCGCCGATGCATCACGATGCGCCTTTGTGCCATGCCCCTCCGCTTCGCTGATGCGGTTGAGGCTCTTCAGCGTCTCGGCGGCTTCTGCGGCATCCCTATAATGATTAATCGCAACCGTTCCGCCTTCGGCGGCAAAGCGCTCCGCAACGGCCCGACCAATGCCACGCGAACCACCCGTGACAAGTGCAAATTTACCTTGAAAACGATGTCTTGAAAGGCTCACGACCAACTCCGCGCTTATGAGGTTGCGGCGCGAATCTTTCGTCCACCGCGTTTAAATCCCCGATAAGCGAGAAGAACGGCGAGAACAAGCGCAAACACCAGCGGCCACGTAATATCGCGCTTCACAAGCCACCAATAATGCACAATGCCGAGCACCGCGATGGGATAAACCAATTTATGCAGCGCAGACCAACGCGCCCCACCAAGTCGCAACACCCAGCCGCGCGTCGAGGTTATCGCGAGCGGAATGAGTAGAACAAAAGCGGCAAATCCCACGAGAATAAACGGACGTTTCACAATCTCGCGCGCCATATCGCTTAAATCAAACAGTCGATCAAAACCGATATAAGAGAGAAAATGGATGCAAGCATAAAAGAACGCATAAAGCCCCATCATACGGCGAAATTTAATGAGATCATTCCACCCCGTAAGCTTCCGCAATGGCGTAATGGCAAGCGTGATCAGGAGAAAATAAATCACCCAATCGCCCGTCATGTGCAAAATCGTTTCCGCCGGATTGGCACCAAGGCTGATGGGATCAATCACAATCGCATAGGCAATCCGCGCGAGCGGAACGAGCGACAGCAAAAAGACGAGCAGCTTTAAGGGCGCAATCCAAGGCTTGGGCAAAGCAAAGGACATGATGTATTCTGTCCTTTAGAAATTAACCGCCAAATCCATACCCGAATAGAGCGAGGCCACTTCCGCCCCATAGCCATTGAATTTTTCCGTCTCGCGGCTTGCAAAAAACGCCGGCAATAAACGCTCGTGCTTTTGGCTCCACCGCGGATGATCCACTTCCGGATTCACATTCGCGTAAAAACCATATTCATTCGCGCCCGCCGTCATCCAAGCCGTCCGAGGCTGTTCGGAGACAAAATCAATCCGCACAATCGATTTGGCATTTTTAAAGCCATATTTCCAAGGCGTGACGATACGCACCGGCGCACCGTTTTGATTGGGTAGCGTTTCGCCATACATGCCAAGCGTTAGAAAAGTGAGCGGATGCATCGCCTCATCCATCCGCAAGCCTTCCGTGTAAGGCCAATCGAGAATGCGCGTACGGACACCGGGCATTTCTTCCGGCCGTGCGGCGCTCGTAAATTTCACATATTTAGCTTTCGAAGTTGGCTCGACGAGATTGGCCAATTTCGAAAACGACATGCCAACCCAAGGGATCACCATCGACCAAGCTTCAACGCAGCGCATGCGGTAAATCCGTTCTTCAAGCTCCATCGCTAACAAATCTTCAATGCCGATGGTGCGGGGCTTGGCCACTTCGCCGCCAATCTCAACCGTCCAAGGCCGCACTTTAAGCGTCGACGCATTGCGCGCCGGCTCGTTTTTCGCGGTGCCGAACTCGTAATAATTATTATAGGTTGTCGCCAATTCCCGTGCCGTCGGCTTATCGGACAGCGCTTTGACCTTTCCTTCCGAAAATTTCAAAGGCTCGGTGGCAGAGGCCGCAGCCTTTACCGATCCATCAAGCGCAAGCAATGCGCCCGCCGCTGTCGCACCGGCAATAAAATGCCGCCGATTGAGATAGACCTCGCGTGGCGTGATTTCAGAACCTTTAGGCGTCGGAAACAAATAACGAGGCATTGTCGCTCTCCAGATTGGATCGGTTAAACGGGTCTTACTAAGCCCTTCGCTCACACCACGCACTTTGTTACATACGCCAGTCTTTGACGCTCAGTTCAGCCTTTCATGAAAGCCTCGACCACACCACGCGTCGGAATAGGTGCAACTGCACCATATCCTTGTGTCGATAATGCGGCAGCCGCATTGGCATAGGCCGCCGCTTCAAACGGATCGCCCACGCGCAACCATTCGGCCAAAAACGCGCCGTCAAACGTATCCCCCGCACCCGTTGCATCAATCGCCTTAACAACACGTGCCGGAATAAGCCGACGATCCCCCTTTATCGCCACCATCGTGCCGTTCTTGCCAAGCGTCAGCGCCACGATTTTCGCGCCAAGCTGCAAATAAAAATCACAAATCTCCTCAGGACCCCTCAACCCCGTGAGCTGCTCGGCATCATCAAGCCCCGGCAGCGCAATATCGCTCATCGCAACCGCCGCATGGATCACCGCCCGCGCCCGCTCCAGCGGCCATAACCGCAAACGTAGATTGGTGTCATAACTCACCATACGCCCAGCGCGGCGCGCGCGGCCAATCGCATCAAACACCATGTCGCAAGCCGAATTCGAAATCGCTTGGCTAATGCCAGAAACATGCAAAATGCGCGCGGACTCAACGAGCCCCTCTGGCACATCCTTCGGCGTCACAAGGCTCGCCGCCGATCCCGCCCGGTAATAGCTAAATGCATGGCCATCCGCGCCATGGGTGACAAAGTAAATCCCCGTCCGCGCGTCCGAGCGCAGCACCACATGCTCACGGCCCACCCCTTCTTTATCCCATAAATCGATGAATTGATGGCCAAAGGCATCATCGCCCAAATGGGTGAAATAGGCCGTGCGTGCACCTTGGCGCGCCGCCGCGATAATCGTATTGGAGGTGTCGCCGCCGTGGCCCGGCCGATAGACGGTCTCGGGACCAGTTTTGTTTTCGTTAAATTCCACCATAGGCTCGCCAATGGCGAGAATATCGATTTCCCGGAGCGTCACATCGGTTCTCCTAAACTATGCCTTGCACTTGGCTCAAGCGATGACCATATTTCACCCGTGGCCGCAAGGCCATGGAGTGCTGCAAAAGCGGGCTCCTCCTCATTTACACTGCACGAAGTGCCAAGCTTAGGGCTTCGCTATGACACGTATGACGTCGCTAACCTCTCCGTTTTTGCTCGGTTTTGACGAGTTTGAACGGGCTTTGGAACGGGTCGCCAAAACGGCTTCCGACGGGTATCCGCCCTATAATATTGAGCGGCTTGCCCCGAATAGTGCCGAACCTGAACGGCTTCGCATCACTCTGGCCGTGGCAGGTTTTACCCGCGATCAGCTGGAAGTGACGGTGGAAGAAAAGCAGCTCGTCATTCGCGGGCGGCAAACCGACGACAAAACCCGCGTCTATCTGCATCGCGGCATCGCGGCACGCCAATTCCAACGCAGTTTTCTGTTGGTTGACGGCATGGAGGTGCTTGGTGCCGATCTCTCCAACGGCCTTCTATCGGTCGATCTCGCCAGACCCGAGCCCGACCGCGTCATCCGTAAAATCGCCATTTTAGAACGTGAATAACCCAAAATGCACCGCTCAAGGAGGGTGATATGGCCCATATGACAAAGACAAACGAAACCACGATTGAATTTACACCCCAAGATCTCGCTGCCTTAGGCGGTGGCAAAGTGGCGTATCTGAAATCGATCAAATCCGACGAAATCGGCACGATTTTTCCAGGCGCCCCGGCAATGGCCTCGGGCCTCAACCTCTTCATGCTGCTCGCCGCCGATGGCTCGCCAATCCTGATCACGGACTCAAAAGACGCAGCTCTTGCAAACGCGTGGGAGCATGATCTGGAAACGGTGAGTTTGCATTGAAGATTGGGCAAATGAGAGCTATTATAGCCATAAGGTAACTTTTTACGGAGTTGGCTATGATTATGATGTCCTCGAAGGCAATCAAAGATCGCTATGGCGAGTTCGTTGATGCAGCCCGTCGCGAACCCGTCATTCATACCAATCACGGCAGACAGACCTTGGTAACGATCTCGATCGAGCGCGCGCGCGAAATACCAGAATTGCGCGATGCGCTTGGCGAGATCGATCAATCGGACCGACTGGAGCGCCTCGAAAAACTTCTCGCCTTAGGCGGAGCGGGTGCCAAGTTACCCGGCGCGGCATCACCTGAAGAGCTTTACGCACTCAGCCAGTATTTCCGCGGCAATGAATGAGCTTTTGCGAGAGGCAAAGCGTGTCTATCTGGATACAAATTGCATCATTTACTTTGTCGAGCAGGCTGACGAGCGAAAACAAAAAATATCCGATTTAATTGCCCATGCCATTAAATCAGGCATCGATATCGTTTGCAGTGAAATCGGCGTGGCGGAATGCTTTTATGGAGCCTACAAGCTCGGCAATCTAACGCGTGAAGCATATTATTCTAAAATTTTTTATGAAATCTCGCTTTTCAAGCTCTGCCCCGTCAATGGGGAGGCTCTCATGCGTGCAGCCAAATTAGGCGCTGAAAATAACCTAAAACTCGTCGACGCCGTTCATTTTCTTGCCGCCACTGAGCATAAATGCGATCTATTCGTTACCAATGACACTCGCTTTAAATCAAGCCACTCGGTCCATGTCATTCAGCTCTCTGATCTCTAAAATTGCCAATCACCCCCCAACCCCCTAAAAAGCTCGAATTATGAGCCGAGTTTTTCACACGCCTGACGATGACCGCGTTTTAACCGGTCGCACGATCTTACAAATCATTCCGCGCCTTGATACTGGCGGGGCGGAGCGTACCACCGTTGATATCGCCGAGGCGTTGGTCAATGCCGGCGCTCGCGCGCTGGTAGCGACCGAAAGCGGCAGGCTTATCCCCGAGCTTCAAGCCAAAGGCGGCATCTGGATTCCGTTTCCGGCGGCTACAAAAAATCCGTTTGGTATTCTTGCCAATATTTCGCGCCTTGAAAAAATCATCCACCAAGAACGTGTCGACCTTCTCCACGC
>CANGPL010000086.1 GCA_947455725.1 Hyphomicrobiales bacterium
ATGTTATCCAAACGCTTCGGGATGAAATGATCCGCAGCATGGGGCTTCTGGGCGTTGAGAGCATAGACGGGATTAGCAAAGAGCTGATCGCGAGACGATAATTAAAATGACCCATCGGGAAGAGACCAAATTATGGCAGAGCGGCGTAAATTAAGATCCGAAGCGTGGTTTGGGGGCACCAGCAAGGATGCGTTTATGCATCGCAGCTGGATGAAAAATCAGGGCATGCCAGCGGATGCGTTTGATGGGCGTCCGGTCATCGGTATCTGCAATACGTGGTCGGAACTGACGCCGTGTAATGCGCATCTGCGGGAACTCGCCGATCGCGTTAAGCGGGGTATTTTGGAAGCGGGTGGATTACCGCTTGAATTTCCGGTGATGTCGCTTGGCGAATCCAATATGCGTCCTACTGCGATGCTCTACCGCAATTTAGCCTCGATGGATGTTGAGGAATCGATCCGGGCCAATCCGCTTGACGGTGTGGTGCTGATGGTTGGTTGCGATAAGACCACACCCGCTTTGGTGATGGGGGCGGCCTCGTGCGATATTCCGACGATTGTTCTCTCCGGTGGACCGATGCTGAACGGTAATTACCGCGGTGAAAGCATTGGCTCGGGCACGGTTGTGTGGCGCTACCATGAAGAGGTCAAAGCTGGTCGCATGAGCGTTGACGATTTCATCGGAGCTGAGGCGGGCATGAGCCGCTCGGCGGGTAGCTGTATGACGATGGGCACCGCCTCCACTATGGCGAGCATGGTTGAGGCGCTGGGCATCGCGCTGCCGCACAACGCGGCTATTCCGGCGGTTGATTCCCGCCGTCAAGCACTCGCACAAATGACAGGTCGGCGCATTGTTGACATGGTGCATGAGGATCTGACGCTATCTAAAATTTTAACGCCGGAAGCGTTTCAAAATGCCATCCGTGTCAATGGCGCGATTGGGGGATCGACCAATGCGGTCTTGCATCTGATTGCGATTGCACGCCGTATCGGCACACCCTTGACGCTTGAGGATTGGGACAGATTTGGCCGTAATGTTCCGACCATTGTTGATCTGCAACCATCGGGTCGTTTCTTGATGGAGGAATTCTATTATGCGGGTGGTTTGCCAACCGTGATGCGGGCGCTGGGTGAACATGATTTGCTTAACCGTGATGTGATGACGGTCAGCGGTAAAACGGCTTGGCAGAACGTGGTGGATGCACCGAATTACAACACCGAGGTTATTCGTGACTTTGATAATGCCTTGGCCGACCAAGGTGGCATCGCCGTGTTGAGGGGTAATTTAGCGCCATTGGGTGCCGTGTTGAAGCCCTCTGCTGCAACGCCCGAACTCATGGTGCATCGCGGTCGCGCGGTCGTGTTTGAGACGATTGAGGATTACAAACGCCGTATTGTCGATCCGGATCTCGATATTGATGCAAGCTCGGTGATGGTGCTAAAAAACTGCGGACCAAAGGGCTATCCGGGCATGGCGGAAGTCGGCAATATGGGTTTGCCACCGAAGCTCTTGGCGCAAGGCGTCAGTGACATGGTGCGGATATCGGATGCGCGCATGTCGGGTACGGCCTATGGCACCGTCGTGCTGCATGTTGCACCGGAGGCGGCTGCTGGCGGCCCTCTAGCACTTGTTGAAGAGGGCGACATGATCGAGCTCGATGTGCCGAACCGTCGCCTGCATCTTGAAGTAACCGATGCAGAGCTAGAAAGACGCCGTGGAAAATGGCAACCACGACCTTCTGCTCAATCGGGCTATGAAAGTCTCTATGTGAATTCCGTCTTGCAAGCCGATGAGGGAGCCGATTTTGCGTTCCTTGGCGGTTGTCGAGGGGCCGGAATTCCACGCAATTCGCATTAAAGGGCATGGCAGAAAACGCCATACAAAAACAAAAATAAACGGGAGGACATCACATGCGGCTCATTCAATATAAGACGGTTGCGGGCGAACGGCGGGTAGGTCTCGTGGACGCTCAAACGGGCGCGGTGGAATGTCTTGAAGGCGTGCCGTCTGTTTATGAACTTGCAATGCAAGCCATCGCGAAGGGGCAAACGCTTTCGCAAGCCGTGGCTGCAATCGGCAATCGCTCGCCTGTTGATTATGATGCCATCATAGCCGACAAGCGCTTGCTAGCACCGCTCGATCATCCCGAACCAACGCGCTTCTGGATTACGGGAACGGGGCTGACCCATTTGGGTAGCGCCGACGCGCGCGACAAGATGCATGACCTTGCCCATGGCGATGATAAGGACATGACGGATTCGATGAAAATCTTCCGCATGGGGCTCGAAGGCGGCAAGCCTGCGGATGGTGGAATCGGATGCCAGCCGGAATGGTTTTACAAGGGTGTCGGCACCTGCGTCGTCGCACCCGAAGCCGATATGCCATCGCCTTCTTTTGCGCTGGCCGGTGGCGAAGAAGCTGAAATCGTTGGGCTCTATTTGATTGGGCCCGGTGGCAATCCTTGGCGCATTGGGTTTGCGCTTGGCAATGAGTTTTCCGACCATGTCACCGAAGCTTTGAATTACCTCTATCTGGCGCATTCGAAATTGCGCTCGTGTTCGATTGGTCCTGAGCTTTTGACCGGCGAGCTTCCAAGCAATGTCGAAGGCAAGGTGAGCGTCATCCGCGATGGCAAGCCGATTTGGACGGGGCAGTTCCTGAGTGGCGAAGACAATATGTCCCATTCCGTGCACAATCTTGAACACTACCATTTTCGCTATGACATGTTCCGCAGGCCGGGTGATCTACATGCCTATTTCTTCGGTGCGGCGATCTTGAGCGTTGCACATGGAGTGACGACCCAGAGCGGCGATGTGTTTGACATTGATGTGCCTGTTTTCGGACGACCTTTGCGCAACACGATGCGCAATGAAGCTCCGAAAAATTTCACCGTCAAAAGCCTCTGATCGAGAGCCGGATTTAATCGACTGACGCAAGGGGCCAGTGACGCCATGGGACTTCGTTTTGCAATTGATACGGGTGGCACCTTCACCGATTTGATGGTGTTTTCGGATGCGGGCGTGCTCAGTATGCACAAAGCGTCCACAACCCCGAAGGATCCTGTCGCGGGCGTTCTTGATAGTTTGCGGATGGCAGCAGAGGCTGCGAAAGAGCCTTTGCAATCCTACCTCGCGCGGGGCGAATTGCTCATGCATGGTACGACCCATGCGATCAATGCGATTGTTACCGGATCAACCGCCCGAACGGCCTTCATCACGACCGCAGGGCATCCTGACACGCTCGTCATTCGCGAGGGCGGCCGTATGGAGCCGTTCAATTTTACAATTGCTTATCCAGAGCCCTATGTGCCGCGCGCGCTAACCTATGAAGTGCCGGAGCGTATGACCGTTAACGGCTGGGCCAAGACACTGCTGGATGAAGCGGCTGTTATTGAAGTTCTGGAACAGATCAAAGCGGCTAAGGCCGAGGCGATTGGTGTTTGCTTTCTCTGGTCGGTGGTCAATCCGGCACATGAACTCGCCGTCGGTGCCCTCATCGAATGGCATCTGCCGGGTATCCCGTACACGCTGTCGCATAAGATTAACCCATCGATCCGCGAATATAGGCGGGCGATTTCAACCTGTATTGATGCGTCGTTAAAGCCCATTATGGGCGCCTATATGCGCGGCCTTGAAAGCCGTCTTCGGGAAGCGGGGTTTAACGGGCGTGTTCTGGTTGTTACCTCGCAAGGGGGCGTGATGGATGCGGCGCATGCTGCTGAAGCGCCGGTGCATCTGATCAATTCCGGCCCAAGCATGGCGCCTGTTGCGGCTAAAGCCTATGCCGAGGCAGGTGATACTGAAACCTTGATTGTGGGAGACACGGGGGGAACCACCTTTGACGTGTCGCTGGTGCGCCGTGGGCGTATTCCGCGGAGCCGCGAGACTTGGTTAGGCCAGCCTTTCCGCAGCCATATGACGGGCATGCCGTCGGTCGATGTGAAAAGCATCGGCGCGGGCGGGGGCTCGATTGCGTGGGTTGATGCGGGTGGGCTGTTGCATGTCGGCCCGATCAGTGCCGGTGCCGTTCCCGGCCCCGTTTGCTATCGCCGAGGCGGCACGCGTCCAACGGTGACCGATGCGGCCGTTGCGCTTGGCTTTATCGACGCTGAATTCTTTTTAGGCGGCAAGATGTCGCTCGATAAGCAGGGGGCCATTGATGCGATCAAACGCGATGTGGCTGACCCGCTAAAATGCGACGTTGAAACGGCGGCCGAGGCCATCATGTCGCTTGCGACCGAACATATGGTGCAGGCAATTATGGACATCACGGTCAATCAAGGCATTGATCCGTCGGAGGCCACATTCGTTGCCGGTGGTGGCGCTGCGGGCTTGAATTGCGTAGCGATTGCGCGGCGCCTTGGGTGTCGCCGGGTTCTGGTTACCGAGGCTGGGGCGGCGCTTTCGGCATCGGGTGCGCTGATCTCGGATTTAAGCGCGCATTATCAGGCGATGTTTCACACCTTGAGCGAGTCCTTTGACCAAGCGGGTGTTAATCGCGTTCTGCAAACTCTTTTGGATGAATGCGCGGATTTTGCCAAAAGTGCGGGTGCAGGCACTGCAGCGACCCAGATCGATTGGTCGTGCGAGGCTCGCTATATCGAGCAAGCCTGGGAAATTGAAGTGCCACTTCGCAAAGGCCGGTTTGAAAATGCGCAGGATACGGCAGCGCTCGTCGATGACTTTCATCAAATGCATCAGGACAAATTTGCTGTGAGTGATCCACATGCGCCGATCGAAACAGTGACGTGGAATGCGGAAGTCCGCTGCCGGATCGGTTCGAATGAGCCGGGACGTCTTGCGCCCGATTACCGCGCCGAGACGCTTCCATCTAGGCGTGTCCGTTATGTTGGCGCTGGTTGGGTAAATTCTAAAGTCTATCGTTTTGAAGCGATTCCCTCGGGCGTGACCATTCACGGGCCGGCCATCATCGAATCCGATTTCACCTCGATTGTTATTGAGCCGAGCTCAAATGCTGTGCGGGATACCATGGGTAATCTTGTGATTGATGTGACGGAGGGCGCGCGATGAACCATTCTTCCCCATCCCCTCTAAACGGTTCCGCTCTTGCCTTGCTGACCGCGCGCATGGAAGGCATTGCGCGCAAAATGGCCAATACGCTGCATCGAACAGGGCGTTCCGGGATCCTCACGATTGCGCGTGATTTTTCCTGTGTGGTCCTCACCGCGAAACACGAGTTACTCGCCACCGCCGAAAGCCTGCCGATTCATGTTTTACGCGGGCCGGACATTATGGCGAAAACCATGGCCGATAATCATCCCGTATTGAAGCGCGGCGATGCGTTTTTGCACAATTCGCCCTATCATGGCTGTACGCATCCTGCCGATCATTCTATTCTTATTCCGGTGATTGATGATGAAGGCGTGCATCGGTTCACGGTGCTTGCCAAAGCCCATCAGGCCGATTGCGGCAACGCCTTGCCGACAACCTACATGGGTGCCGCTAAAGATGTGTATGCTGAAGGCGCTCTTATCTTTCCGGCCGTTAAAATTCAGAACAATTACGAGCATGTGATGGATATTATTCGCATGTGCCAATTGCGGATTCGCGTGCCGGAGCAATGGTGGGGCGATTATCTCGCAACGCTCGGTGCTGCGCGCGTCGGCGAACGAGAAATTTTAGCGTTGGGCAAAGAAATAGGCTGGGACAAGCTCGAGGCTTATACTCAAGAATGGTTCGACTATAGCGAACGCCGCATGATTGACGTCATCCGCGCGATGCCCAAGGGCCGCGTGACGCGCAAAAGCACACATGACGCTTTTCCTGCGACACCCTCGGATGGTGTAACGATTACCGCAACCGTTGAGGTGAAGCCCGACGAGGCGATGATCGAAGTTGATATGACGGATAATCCCGACAGTATGGAGAATGGTCTTAATCTCTCTGAGGCCTGCGCGCTGTCAGCGCCGATGTTGGCGATCTTTAATTCGATTGATCACACCGTGCCTAAAAACGAAGGTAGCTTTCGGCGCATCAAAATTCACCTGCGGGATGGGTCGATTGCCGGACGTCCGCGCCATCCAACCTCCTGCTCGGCAGCAACCACCAATATTGCAGATCGGGTTGCTAATCCGGTGCAGGCGGCACTGGCGGAATTGGCGGATGGATTGGGCTTAGCCGAGACGGGTGCCTTGTTGCCGCCATCCTGTGGTGTCGTATCGGGCGTTCATCATGGCAAGCCTTTTGTGAACGAGGTTTATCTCGGATGCACGGGTGGCGCAGGGGCACCGATGGCGGATGGATGGTTGACCATTCTTCACGCGGGCAATGCGGGCATGTGTTACCAAGACTCCATTGAGGTAGATGAGCTGCGGCACCCGATCTTTGTGCATCAACGCCGCCTCATTCCGAATTCGGAAGGGGCAGGGCGCTTTAGAGGGGCGTTGGGGGCTTATTCCGAGTTTGCACCGGTCGAATGCGATATGACGGTGGCCTATATCAGCGATGGCAATGTCAACCCAGCGCTCGGAACACGCGGCGGTCTCGCAGGCGGCAATTCAGCACAATATCGCATGCATCCGGACGGCTCATTGGAGCCGTTGGCCGCGTGTGCCGAAGTGGTGATTGCCGCTGATGAGCGTATGGTTTCCATCAGTGCAGGTGGGGGGGGCTATGGCGCGCCGCATGAACGGGAAGCCTATCGCGTGGCGCATGATGTGCGTGAGGGATGGGTCAGCCGCGAACGCGCAGAAGCCGTTTATGGCGTTGCCCTTCATGATGATTTGACCGTTGATAACGAGAAGACGAAGGAGTTACGGCGTGCTCGGTGATTTCAAGTTTTTTCCAAACACGTAAGCCCCCGCTCCGATGATCATTAATATGCCGATGCCCGTGAGTGCATCGGGTACTTCACCAAACACAACGATGCCAAACACAACGGCGGACAGGATTTGGAAATAGCTAAACGGGGTGAGGGCATTGGCAGGCGCCAAAGCAAAGGCTTTCGCCAAAAAATACTGGCCTGAGCCAAAAGTAATTGCCAGACCTAACGAAATAAGGGCAGAATCCCACATCAGGGGTTTCCAATCATAGATGGCAAGCGGCAGGGATAAGAGTGTGCCGATCAGCAAAGTCCAGGTGAGGGTTGAATTCGGATCAATGCCAAGGGCACCTAGCCGCCGCGACATGAGCTGTAAGCCGGCATAAAAGAGCGCCGCTACGGCCGGAAGAAAGGCGTAAATCGAAACATCGGTGAAGCCGGGGCGGGCAACCAGCAGAACGGCGGCAAAACCAACGGCCACACCGATCCAGCTATCGGCAGTGACGCGTTCGCCTAAGAACCAACTGGAAAGGGCTACAACAAAAAAAGGCCCTGCAAATAAAATCACGGTTGCTTCAGCCAAGGGCAGATAGGTGACGGCCAAAACCATGAGGCTCCCTACCATCACCGGCATGAGGCCACGGATGATCTGAAGCGGGAGTTTATGGGTAGAAAACAGGGCAGATCGACGATGCGGATTTGTGAAGGCGATGATGACAAGAAGCGGCAGCAAATAGCGCGATAGCATAATTTGGCCGAACGTTTCTTTCGTAACAATCAGCTTGCTCAGGCCATCCACCATACCAAACAATGTGACAGACGCGATGAGACATAGTATTCCCCGGGCCGTTTGTGAGCTGAATAAACGATCATTTGCCAATTTTGTTTCGCCTTTAAGTGAACCTTCAGGCGATCATTGGCGGTATCAATGTCGGCTGGCACGCTTTTTCATCCCGTCGCGACACTAAGAGACAAAAAAATATTTTGCCAGATGAATATACCGTTGGGTACAATTTTTACCTGTAGGGCTTAGGCTAGCATCATAAACCGTGAAATGGGTGCAGGGGGTTGACCGAAGCAGGCTCAAAGGGCTCATTGGAGCCGGATTAATTGAGAGGATGAGCTCAGCTCGTTTGTCCATATCAGCCTCTCCCCAGCGGGAAAGCTGTGCTCAAAAGTAGTAAAGGTCAATACTTTACTACTTTGGGTTTTTAACAATCTCATAAACTATTGAAATCGTTGGCTTAAATGGTGCTGCCGGAGAGGATTGAACTCTCGACCTCTCC
>CANGPL010000087.1 GCA_947455725.1 Hyphomicrobiales bacterium
CCGACCGAACTGACGCCACTGACTGCCATCGCGCTCTCGGACATTTTATACGAAGCAGGATTGCCGCCTGAAATGGTGCAAATGGTAACAGGCCTGCCGGATGATATTGGCGAGGAGATGGTGACTAATCCTGATATTTCACTCATCACATTTACAGGTGGTGTGAAGGTCGGAAAAATGATTGCTGCCAAAGCAGGTTATCGCCGCGCAGCACTTGAGCTTGGCGGTAATGATCCGTTGATTATATGCGATGATCTTTCCGATAGCGATCTCGATAAAGCGGCTGAATTGGCCGTGCAGGGCGCCACGAAAAACTCCGGTCAACGCTGCACGGCAGTGAAGCGCATTCTGGTGATGGAAAAAGTAGCCGATGCTTTTGTTGAGAAGGTTTTGGCAAAGGCTAAAAAAATCAAATTTGGTGACCCGATGGATCCTGACACCGATCTTGGCACCGTGGTGCATGAGCAAGCGGCTGCACTGTTCGAAAAGCGCGTTTATAGGGCTGAGGAACAGGGCGCTAAAATTCTCTACCACCCCGGACGGCAAGGCGCACTTTTACCACCCATTGTAGTCGATTTTGTACCACATGCCTCCGAGCTTGTATTGGAAGAAACCTTTGGCCCCATCATCCCGATTATTCGTGTGCCGAATGATGTCGAAAAGGTCATCGAGATTTCAAACTCGACAGCTTTCGGCCTTTCTTCAGGCGTGTGCACCAACCGGCTTGACCGCATTACGGCCTTTATTGAAGGCCTGGACGTTGGCACTGTAAATATTTGGGAAGTGCCCGGCTACCGGATTGAAATGTCGCCTTTTGGCGGCATCAAGGATTCCGGAAACGGCATCAAAGAAGGCGTGTTGGAGGCGATGAAGTTTTTTACGAATGTGAAGACCTATTCGCTGCCTTGGCCGGGTTGAGCCTTCGCTTGCACCAATCGAGCTCGCGATTTATATTCTTGTTCGGGAATGAGGCTTTCAATGAATCCGTCAAGCGTGCTTCTAGAAAAGAAAGAGGCGGTAAAGGCGTTATCGCGACGGTTTCCCGTATCCAATGTCCGGCTTTTTGGATCGGTGCTGCATGATCGATATCATTCGTCCAGTGACGTTGATCTGTTGGTAGATGCCCTACCGGGTGCGACCTTATTTGATTTAGGTGGTTTACAAGTAGAGCTCGAAGAATTGCTCGGTTGCCGCGTCGACCTTTTGACGCCTCAAGATTTACCGCTTGCCTTTCGGGCGCGGGTTTTGGCTGAGGCCAAGCCATTGTGAAAAGCGATCGGCGAGGCAGCTATCTTAATCAGATGCTCGTCGCCGCCACCGACGCTGTGACCTATGCAGAGGGGCTTTCGAAAGATGACTTTTTTCGAGACCGCAAAACCCAACAAGCGATCATTTTAAATCTGCTTGTGATTGGTGAAGTAGCCACAAAGCTTATTCAAGACGACAAGGACTATGTGACGCGCAACCCATCGCTACCGTGGCAAAATATGCGGGGCATGCGCAACCGAATTGCCCATGGCTATTTTGACATTAATCTCTACATTGTATGGGAAACAATTCAAATCGAGCTTCCGAAACTGATAGAGGCGCTTCGAAAGCTCGATTAAAAATCTCACAACGCCTTCAATGTCGTGCGCATAATATCAATCATTTGATCAATATGGCCTGTTTCCATCACGAAGGGCGGGGCGACAACCGCGGCGTCGCCCGTTGTCTTGATGTGGAGGCCTGATTCAAACATGCGCTTCTGCCATTGATAACCACGCGCGCCGGGGCCGCCCATTGGGGCAACATCGACGCCACCCATCATGCCATAACCCCGAATATCGGTGACAATCGGCACGTCTTTCAGCGAGAAGAGGCCTTCAAGGAAATAGGCTGACATTTGCGCGGCACGCTCAAAAAGCCGCTCATCTTCATAAATCTTCAACGTCGCGAGCGACGCGGCACAAGCGGCGGGATGTGCCGACCATGTGTAGCCATGGAAAAACTCGGTTACATTTTCTGGTGCTGCATTCACAATCGTATCGTGAATTTCGCGGCTTGCTGCAACAGCGGCCATAGGTTGCGCGCCATTGGTAATCGCTTTTGCCATCGTGATGAGATCGGGTTTCACATTGAAGCTATGCGTAGCAAAGGAACGGCCCGTACGCCCAAAGCCCGTGATAACTTCATCAAACACCAGAAGAATACCGTGCTGCGTGCATAATTCGCGCAAACGCTTGAGATAGCCCTTTGGTGGTACGAGCGTACCGGTAGAACCCGCAATCGGCTCGACAAAGACAGCGGCTATATTTTCACCGCCATAATTGGCGATGATGCGCGCCAAATCTTCGGCCAAATCGGCGCCATGCTCACCTTCGCCGATTTGGAATTTGTTTTCTGGAATATGAGTATGACGCATATGAACGGCGCTCGGCAAAGCGCTGCCAAAGGCGCGGCGGTTGTTTACCATGCCGGAGAGCGCAACGCCGCCGAAATTGACGCCGTGATAGGCGCGCTCGCGCGACACGAACATTTGGCGGTTACCTTGGCCGCGGACGCGGTGATAATTCAGCGCCATCTTCATCGCGGTATCGACCGCTTCTGAGCCGGAATTGACGAAGAAGATCTTATCAAGCCCTTCCGGCATGAAGGCGGCGATTTTGGTGGAGAGCTCGAAGCTTTTGTCGTGGCTGCGCAGGAAGCTTGGTGTGAAATCGAGCTCGGAGAGCTGCTTATAAACGGCTTCCGCAATCTCGCGACGACCATGGCCGGCGGGCGTGGTGAAAAGGCCGGACGAGCCATCCAAGATCTTTTTTCCTTCCCGGTCATAATACCAGACGCCTTCAGCGCGGGCGAACAATTTAGGATCTTGTTTGAAATCTCGGTTCGCCGAAAATGGCATCCAGTGATTTTCCATGGAAGGCGATGCGGATGAAGCCATAACGTTATCCTTTTCAAAGGCCAGAACTTCTGCCAGATTGGATCCAGATTTGGATAGTTAGGTCCAGAATAATAGAGCCAGAAGGTCAGTATCTCTTGGAACACCCTATCCCTCACCCCTCAAGGAGCGAAGTGTCAAGCCCGTCGACTACCGGCGAGACAGTGATTTGGGATGCGCTGTTCCAGAAGTTTTCGCATAACGGGCGCTCCCTTCAGGTACAAATTCGGCAGATGATTGTTGCCGCTATCGAAGAACGACGCTTGCCGGCAGCGGCGCGGATGCCATCAAGCCGTGATCTCGCGGCCATTCTTGGGGTTGCGCGCAATACGGTTGTGTTGGCGTATCAACAATTGGTGGACGAATGCTTTTTGGAGTCGCGCGAGCGCAGCGGTTATTTTGTGCGAACGGCCCTTCAAACGGAAGCTACACCGCGCAGGCCAAATCCGACTCCGATTAACGAAAGCAATAGCCCGCAATGGGGCGATCGATTCGCGATGCGACCTTCGACGCGTCGCAATATTGTGAAGACGAAAGAATGGCTGAGCTATCCCTATCCGTTTTTATACGGGCAGTTCGATCCGGGGCTTTTTCCAACGAATGATTGGCGTGAATGTGCACGCGGTGCGTTAAGCGTGCTGGAAATTCACAATTGGGCGCGCGATCTTGTCGATGGTGATGATCCGGAATTGATTGATCAACTTCGCCTGCATGTTTTACCGCGTCGTGGCATCTGGGCCAGTCCCGATGAAATTATCGTGACCATTGGGGCGCAACAGGCCCTTTATCTATTGGCCCGTTTATTGATGAACAAAGAATCGCGCGTTGGTGTTGAGGACCCAGGCTATCCCGATGCGCGCAATATTTTTTCGATCATGACAGACCATGTTGTGGGTTTACCGATTGATGAACATGGACTTCAAATTTCCGAGGGACTCAAACAGTGTGACTATGTTTATGTCACACCCGGTCATCAATGTCCGACGACCGTGACAATGCCCATTGAGCGACGGAAGCGCATGCTTGATATCGCAGCAAAGCACGATAGCGTGGTCATTGAAGACGATTACGAGACCGAGTTTTTGCCGAATGCACGAGAAACGCCGTCACTCAAAAGCTTTGATCAATCGGGTCGGGTTTTATATGTCGGTAGCCTTTCTAAGGTTTTGGCACCGGGCTTACGGCTTGGTTATATTATTGCACCAGCGGAAGTGGTTCGTGAGTTGCGGGCATTACGGCGTCTGATGCTAAGACATCCACCCTCGAATAATCAACGCGCTGCGGCTTTGTTTTTAGGGCTTGGTCATTATAAGGCGCATATCCGTCGATTAGGCGCGTCGCTTGGTACACGCGCAAGCCAATTGGATTTAGCGCTTCGCAAGCACTTGCCTGAATTCGAATTTTTTTTAGGGCAAGGTGTTTCAAGTTGCTGGCTAAAGGGGCCCGAGAGTTTAGACGGGCGCGCACTGGCGGCGGCAGCGCAACAAAAGGGCGTATTGATCGAAACGGGTGACGTGTTTTTCAAAAGTGATCATCCGCCAAGTCACTTTCTTCGGTTAGGATTTTCATCGATTCCATCCGAGCGCATCGAACCTGGAATTGCCGCACTTGCTGCCGCTTGGCGTGAATTAAAGGGTTAAGGGATGCAGCTGGTTCTTGTTCTCAATGCCGGATCTTCAAGCGTCAAATTTGCGTTGTTCGATACGCAAATTAAGGGACATGAACGGGACATCGCGCGCGGTGCGATTGACGGTATCGGACAAGCGACGCGATGGAGCGTTAAACGATATGATGGCACAGCAAATAACGAGATCGCTATCAAAGGTGATGGAGTCTCTAATCATAAGCAGGCAGTATCGCATATTCTTGCATGGATTGAGAAAAATTTCGAACTGTCGTCTTTAGCGGCTGCTGGACATCGGGTGGTTCACGGTGGTGCACAGTTTACAGAACCGGTTAGGCTCAATACTAAAAATTGTGAAGCACTTCGAAAACTTATTCCCCTCGCACCCTTGCATCAGCGGCATAATTTAGCCGCCATTGATAGCCTCACCGAATTGGCACCAATGCTGCCGCAAATTGCGTGTTTCGATACGGCTTTTCATGCGACGATCCCCGATATTGGTCGTAACTTTGCTTTGCCCCGTGCGATTACAGCGTTAGGCGTGCGACGATATGGATTTCATGGGCTCTCTTATAGCTATATTGCGAATGAATTAGCCAAACAAAACACTGATCTTGTGACAGGTCGAGTGCTAGTTGCGCATTTAGGCAATGGTGCAAGCCTTTGCGCGATGAAAGACGGCAAGAGCATCGCGACGAGCATGGGGTTTTCAGCCCTTGATGGATTGATGATGGGAACCCGAACCGGTTCGATTGATCCTGCGGTCATTTTCTATCTGATGCGTGATCAGGGAATGAGCGCAAATGATGTCGAAGCGATGCTCTATCAAAAATCAGGTTTGCTTGGCGTGTCTGGACTTTCGAACGATATGCGTACGCTTCGTGCGGCAGCGAGTACAAATGCCCACGCGCGTGAGGCGCTTGACATGTTTACCTACCGGATCATCAAAGAGGCTGGCGCGATGATTGCGGTGCTTGGTGGGATCGATGCTCTGATTTTCACCGCCGGTATTGGTGAAAATGATTCGGAGCTACGCGCTAATATTATGAAGGGTTTGAAATTTCTTGGATTTGTTCTCGATGAAAATGCGAATAAAACAAAGGCGAGAAAAATCAGCGCTGAAGAAGGACCAATTGCGTTGGTCATGCCAACCAATGAAGAAATCATGATTGCGCGGGAAACAGCGGACATCATCCGGAATATAAACGAGTGAGGATATAATGACGATCAAGGACTTAAACCGTTACCCTGAAATGTCTGAACCGCAATTGCGCCCGCGCTATTCTGGGGTGGCGACTTTTTTCCGTCGGCCTCTGGTTGATAGTGCCGCTGGCGTTGATATTGGCGTGATCGGTGTGCCCTTTGATGGTGGCGTTACAAATCGCACCGGCACACGGCATGGGCCTCGAGCTGTGCGAGAACAAACAACGCTTGTGCGTCGGGTTAATCAAGCGACCGGTCTTTCGCCCTTTGATATCGTGAATGTCGCTGATTGTGGCGATGCGTTTTTTGAAGCGCCCTATGAGTTGATGGGAGCGCATAAGGAAATTGAAGCATTTTTTGCGAAAGTAAAAGCGTCAGGCGCGACAACGCTGGCTGTTGGTGGCGATCATTCAATATCGTTACCGATCTTGCGGGCGATTGCCAAAGATGGACCCGTTGGCATGGTTCATATTGATGCGCATTGCGATACGGGTGATGACTATCTCGGTTCTAAATTCCATCATGGTGCACCCTTCTCGCGTGCAGTTGAGGAAGGATTACTCGACCCGAAGCGCGTTATTCAAATTGGTATTCGTGGCTCGATTAACCACAAGGATATGTGGAAATTCAGCCATGATAGCGGGATGCGCGTTGTCTATATGGAAGAGCTAACCGACAAAGGTTGGGCGTGGGCCGCGGAAGAAGCCCGCCGTGTGGTAGGTGCTGGCAATACCTATCTCTCGTTCGATATTGATAGCCTTGATCCCGTTTTCGCACCCGGAACCGGAACACCGGAATCGGGCGGGCTTACCATGATTGAAGCTCAACGCATGATCAGAGCTTTGGATGGCATTAACTTTATCGGTGGCGATTTGGTGGAAGTATCGCCGCCCTTCGATAATGGAACGATCACCGCCCTGAACGGCGCAAATGTGCTCTTCGAGATTTTGTGCGTTCTTGCGACCGCGCGACACAAGCGGAAGGGCTAATCTGTGAGCACGCATGAGACTTGGAGAATAAAGGGCTTAAGCGCTGAGGCGGATATCCTCATCGACCGATGGGGTATTCCGCATTTGCGGGCAAGCAACCTCAATGACCTTTTCTTCCTTCAAGGTTTCAATGCGGCTCGGGATAGGCTCTGGCAAATCGATTTATGGCGCAAGCGCGGCCTCGGATTGCTCGCGGGGGATTTTGGACCGGGCTATCTGGCGCAAGATTATGCCTCGCGGCTTTTTCTCTATCGCGGGGATATGCAGGCCGAATGGGATGCTTATTGCCCGGACGCGGAAGAGATTTGCACGGCTTTTGTGAATGGCATCAATGAATATATTGAGCAGACTGAAAAGGATCACGCTCTCCTTCCGCCTGAATTCGGGATTATGGGGACGAGGCCTGCACGTTGGAAGGCGGAGGATGTCGCACGGATCAGAAGCCATGGGCTGTGCCGCAATGCGCTATCGGAACTGTTGCGCGCGCGCATCTTGACGGAGGCCGATCAAGCGACAGACGAGATCCGGCGTCCGCTGGAGCCTGCCCATCTCCCCGGTCACATTCCGGGGCTCGATTTGGCGTCGATTCCGATTGATATCGCGACTCTTTTTAAATTGGGCATCGCTGGCGTCACTTTTTCGGAAAGCCGTCTGAAGGCAACGCTCGACGAGGCTTGGAACTGGACCAGGGTCAATGATCTCGGCGAAGTGATGGAGGAGCTTGCTTCGACTGGCTCGAACAATTGGGTTGTCTCTGGTGAGCGCTCGGCAACGGGGCGGCCTATCCTCGCCAATGATCCGCATCGGGCGCATGGTTTGCCGGGCTTACGATATCTTGTTCATCTATCGGCACCCGGTTTCGATGCCATTGGCGCTGGCGAGCCTGTTATTCCCGGCATTTCAATCGGGCATAATGGAACATCGGCCTTTGGCCTCACCATTTTCTACACCGATCAAGAAGACCTCTATGTTCTAGAAACCGACCCAGAAAACCCGCATCGCTATCGCTGGAAAGGCGATTGGCGTGATATGGAGGTGGTCGATAGCGTTTTTGGGGTGAAGGGCGCGCCTGACCAAACCCTGAAGCAGTATTTTTCGCATCACGGCCCGGTTCTGTTGGAAGATAAGGAGCAGCATCGGGCCTATGCTGTGCGATCCGTTTGGTTTGAGCCCGGCGCGGCGCCCTATCTGAAAAGCATAGACTCGATGCGAACGAAGAATGTGGATGATTTTCGCCAAGCCGTACGCGGTTGGGGCGTGCCGTCCGTCAATCTGGTTTATGCGGATGTATCAGGTACGACAGCC
>CANGPL010000088.1 GCA_947455725.1 Hyphomicrobiales bacterium
ATGATGCGCACACCGTTGATTTCTTTCGGCAGCAATTGCAGCGGCACGCCGGAAGCGGTCGGTACGCACAGATTGGTGATCACAATCGTATCGTAAAGATCAGGATCGGCGAGCTTGAAAACAGCGTCGCGGATGTCTTCAAAAAGTTTACCCGTTACCAGTGTTTCCGAATTAAACGGCACATAACCAACGGTACGACGCGCACCATAAAAATGCGATGTGAAGGTTAAACCATATACGCAGCAGGCTGAGCCGGAAAGAATCGTTGCTGTGCGGCGCATCCGAAGACCCACGCGCAACGAGCCGAAAGCCGGGCACATGCTTTGCGGTTGATCATGCGGGCCTACCGGATAATCTGCCGCATATTGCGCCAACACTTCCGATTTACCCGCAGCACTCGCCGCCTTTTTCAACTCGTCTTTACCGCCATGGCACGACATGCCGCTGACATCCGGCGATACAGCCGTTGCGCTTTCTGGTGTCGTTGCAGGGGTGGCGGCTTCAAGCGTCATGATCGTGCTCACACCGTGTCGTAGACAACTTCGAGGGATGTAAATTCAGGGATCACGCCGCCGCACATATCGGCTTCGGTTGCAGGCTGCAGAACAACACCGCGACCAACAGCATCGCCCTTGAAAAGTGCCAAGAGGCCGTCTTGATCCAATGGCTTTGGATGCATCGGTGGAGCCGCAACAACATTATCGGCAAGATCTTGGAAGAGCGACGCCCATTCACCGCCTGGACGACCAACGATTTCGTAATTCGCGCTCTTGCGACGAATATCTTCGTTCTGCGGAATGGCGGCCAGTACCGGAATACCGACTTGCTCGGCAAAGGCATGCGCCTCGCCCGTGCCGTCGTCCTTATTGATCACAATGCCAGCCACACCAACATTGCCGCCAAGCTTGCGGAAATATTCAACCGCCGAGCAGACATTGTTGGCGACATAAAGCGATTGCAGATCATTCGATCCGACAATGATCACCTTCTGGCACATGTCACGGGCAATCGGCAGACCGAAGCCACCGCATACCACGTCACCCAAAAAGTCGAGCAACACGTAATCAAAGCCCCATTCATGGAAGCCGAGTTTTTCAAGCAACTCAAAGCCATGGATAATGCCACGTCCGCCGCACCCACGGCCGACTTCCGGCCCGCCAAGCTCCATCGCGAACACACCGTCGCGGATGAAGCAGACATCACCGATTTTAACCTCGTCACCCGCCAACTTCTTTTTGGCTGAGGTTTCGATAATCGTTGGGCACGCGCGACCACCAAACAAGAGCGATGTCGTATCGCTTTTCGGATCGCAACCGATGAGCAAAACACGCTTGCCGGTCTGTGCCATCATGTAAGAAAGATTGGCGAGCGTGAAGGATTTACCAATGCCGCCTTTGCCATAAATGGCGATGACTTGCGTCTCTTTTTTGATCTCGCCCGTATGCACCGGATCGGGCTCGATATCGGCCTCCTGACGGAGCTTCGCTTGGCGGACGAGATTAACGTCGATCGTATTCATGCGTGATGTCTCCAGTCGAGAACCATCTTGAGGCAGTGAGGGTCCGTGAATGCGGTGCGATAGGCGTCCGGTGCCGTTTCCGGTGCCGCGAAATGTGTGATCAAGCCATCAAGATTAAGCTTGCCGGAGCTGATCAAATCCGTGACCGCTTCGATATCGCTGCGCGCCCATTCGGCTGCGATGCGGATGCGGGCTTCGCGCATAAAAGCGGGCGGGAAGGTAAAGCTCAAAGGCTCTTCGTAAAAACCAGCGAGGGTCACTTCGCCGCGCTTGCCGAGACGGCTGATCAACAGATCAAGCAGGCCTTGCGCGCCGCTCGCATCAACAATCGCGCTATAATTGCGGCGCTCATCGGTTGCTGGATCAATAACGTCATAGCCCATGGTGCCCGAGCGACGCAGCGGGTTGGTTTCCCAAACCGTCGGCGCTTCACCGCCGAGCGCCAAAGTAATGCGCGCGAGAAGACGGCCAACAATGCCGTGGCCAACAATCAATTCCGGCAGACGCGCACCCTCACCCGCAATCGCGTGATAGGCGGTTGCCGCAAGCGCAATCAAAACGCCGTTTTCGCCAATATGCTGTTCAATCGGTACAACGCGCGCCGCGGGGACCACAAGGCGCGAGGCCGCGCCGCCGAACAATCCCCGGACATCGCCAAAACAATTCGCACCCGGCACAAACACGCGGTCACCCTCGTGCAAGCCGGACCCGCGGGAGGTTTGCTTGACGCGACCGACCGTCTCGTAACCCGGCACTAAAGGATAGGCCAAGCCAGGGAAAGGCGGCATGCGCCCCGTCCACAACAGCCGCTCGGTCCCCGAACTAATGCCGGACCACTCGACATCGACGACGATATCGTTGGTACCCACTTCGGTGAGGTCCATCGCCCGCAATGCCAAATGCTCTGGCCTTTCAAGGACGACCGCGACGGTCTGCATTTCGACATCCCCTTTTGGCTCCCGGTGTCCTCCGAAAATTCGGTGGTCCGTGCCTTTCTCAAAGTGTCATCTTATAGTGACACCTTTAAACGTCAAGTTATTGTGACGGTATTTTGTGCTATGTCAAATACTCAAAACCAGAATTCCGGTAATAAGTGGATTTTGCGTCGCAACAATTCGCGCCGAGCGGAAGCCGATCCGGCGGCCAATAGCGGTGATCTCATCGGTCGTTCGGGTCTTTCCTTGGCCCATTGCGGCGAAATACAGCCCGAAATAGGCATCTGTTACCGGTTCGATGGATCGGACACCCGAGAAGGGCTCTGCGACAATAAGCACACCATCGGGCTTCAAAGCGCGGTAAGCAGCGCTCATTATTTTTTCGACCGAGGCGTCATCATGGTCATGCAAAACGCGAATGAGTGTCGCGACATCGGCTGAGTCGGGCAGCGGATCGACGAGGAATGACCCCTCCACTACCGCGACACGGGCGTCCAATCGAGCGGCAGAAACCCTCTCGCGGGCGATCTGGCTCACCGCGGGTAAATCAAACAAGGTGAAATGCAGCCCCTCATGGCGCTGGGCGGCAGCTAAAATAAAACTGCCATTGCTGCCGCCAATATCCAAAAGGTGGCGATGCTGGCCAAAATCATAGGCGCTCAAAATTTCCCGCGCCACCGCCGCTTGGCTCTGGCCCATCAGATCGGTATAGGCCGAAACCTCGGGAGCACCGGTCTCCTGCCCGTGCTGGTCGGCTGTATAAGCCCAGTAGGATTGTAGCGCGGTTAGCCCCTCGCCGCCCCTCAGCACGCCAACCGGGTCCGTCAAATCGCGATAGAGAAGGTGATGGTGCTTGATAAAGCCTGCAATCCAAGGGTTACCGATCAAGGCCGCGCCATGAATGCCAAGGTCATACTCCCCCCGGCTCGTACGCTCTAAAATCTGAAGCGAAACGGCGGCTTTCAGCAGTCTTTCAAGCCGATGCTCGGCAAAGCCCAGCGCCAGCGCCAAACCCTCAAGACTCTCGGGCGCACGCGCTAGGCGCTCAATCAGACCCAATTCAACGCACGCCACCAAGGTTTGCGAATAGGTGAAACCCGCAATTAAATCAAAGAGTTGACGGGATCTCAGGCGAGCCATCGGGCGGGTCAACGGAAACGCCGTTGCAAAATTCTGAAACGCCACACGCCCCATTAATTGGTTGCGAAACCGCCGCCAATGATCCTGAACCCTACCAAAAACAGACATTGGACCCGATTAGGCCGCAACCGTACGCGAACTAAGCCCCGTCACGAGGCTACGCGAGACCGCCGCAATTTGCTTGGCGAGCGGCTCAGCCCCCGGGCAGGGCGGAATAGCCGCCAAAGCGTCAGCCAAGAGGTCCTCAAACCGCTGCATCGCCCCGTCAAAGCCTAAGGCCGCGACCGCATTCGGGCGATGATGGGTCTCGTCCTGCCCCACCGGCTTGCCCAGATCCTGCTCGGAACCTGCGACATCGCGCAAATCATCCGCCACTTGGAAAGCCTCGCCAATCGCATAGCCCAAAGCCTGCCAAGCCTGCGGCTCATAGCCCGCAGCAGCCGCGCCCGCCATGGTGCAGGCGGCAAATAGCGAGCCCGTCTTGGCCCGCTGATAACGCACGAGATCAATCTCGTTCTCGCATTCCCAAGCCTGCCCCGCCGCAATGCCCGAAGGGCCGCCAACGGCAGTCGCTACAATTTTGACAAGCGGTGCCAACCGCTCCGGCGAAAGCGCCAAACGAACCGCTAGCTGCTCAAACGCCAGCACAATCAGCGCGTCACCCGCCAAAACGGCGATCCGCTCGCCATAGGCCAAATGGACCGACGGCTTGCCGCGCCGCATCCCCGCATTATCAAAACAAGGCAAATCATCGTGAACCAATGAGGCGCAGTGCAAGAGTTCAATGGCCGCCGCAGCCGCCGTTGCAGCACTTGGGCTCTTATCCCCGCAGGCCATCGCCACCGCGAGGCAAAGCCTGGGCCTAATCCTCGCGCCACCCGGAAAAACAGCATAATGGAGCGCCTCGGCCAAAATCGGCGGGCAATCCGAACCGGCAGCGCGGGAAATGGCGGCCTCAAGCTCTTGCTCAATGCGCAATGCAACGTCCATTCTCTTTCTCCCTTGCCAACCAGTTGTACATTTTTGTGGTCGCTTTATAGTGTCATGAAAGATTGACATACTTCAAGTGAACACGCAACAGGAGCCTTACCGCGTGCGGAACAAGCCCATTATCATCGCCGGTGCGGGTATTGGCGGCTTGTCGGCGGCCTGTCTTTTGGCGGCCCGGGGCGAGGAGGTTCTGCTCATCGAACGCCAAGCCGCGCCGGGCGGTAAGATGCGGCATATCAATATTGACGGCGCCTTGATTGATGGCGGCCCCACCGTTTTCACCATGCGCTATATTTTTGATGCGATCTTCGCCGAGGCCGGCACGACGCTCGAAGCCGAGCTCGGCCTCAAACCCCTCTCGGTTCTCGCGCGCCATTCTTGGGGCCATGGCGCGGAATTGGATCTTTTCGCGGATCTGAAGCAATCCGCCGACGCGATCGCGCAATTCGCGGGGCCTGATGAGGCAAACCATTTTTTATCGTTTCAAGCCGAATCGCGCCGCGTCTTCAACGCATTGAAAAAACCTTTCATCGAATCGCAGCGCCCCACCCCGTTCAGCCTCGCAACCTCAAGCGGCATTAGCGGCATGTTGGAACTCATGCGCATCAATCCGTTTGAAACTTTGTGGTCTGCTGTTTCACGCCATTTCAAAGATCCAAGGCTGCGGCAACTCTATGGCCGCTACGCCACCTATTGCGGATCATCTCCCTTTGAAGCGGTTGCAACCTTGATGTTGATTGCGCATGTCGAGCAAGATGGCGTGTGGTCGGTTGAAGGTGGCATGCATGCAGTCGCACGCGCATTCGAACGCGTTTTTTTGCGCCTGGGCGGCACCATTCGCTACGGTCTTTCTGTCTCCGACGTGGAACTGCATCATGGTAGCGTTTCAGCCATCGCAACATCCGAAAGTGAACGCATCGAATGTTCTGATCTCATCATTAATGCCGATGTGAATGCGGTTGCCTCCGGATTATTTGGTCCGTCTGTCCAACATGCAGCACGTGCAGTCCCTGCCAAAGCCCGTTCGCTTTCGGCCATAACATGGGCCGCGCATCTCACAACGCACGGATTTCCGCTTGAGCATCACAATGTTTTTTTCTCAAGCGATTATAAAAAAGAATTTGACGAATTAGCGACCGGCTATCCATCAGATCCAACGGTTTATATTTGTGCGCAAGATCGCACTGAAAAGGTAGACGGACCCGAGCGTTTGCTCATTCTCGTTAACTCACCCGCCAATGGCGATGATGCACCGCAAGCCCATCAAAAAATTGAAATGGCGATGCGCTTAAAACTCGCTCATTGTGGGCTTAAAATCGATTGGGATGATACACGCATCGTTACAACACCACCATCAGGCTTTGCAGACCTATTTCCTGCAACCGGTGGCGCAATTTACGGAAGGGCTTCGCACGGATGGTTGGCATCGTTTCAAAGAGCAGCGGCGAAGACGAAAATTCCGGGTCTTTACTTGGCGGGGGGCAGCGCCCATCCGGGGCCGGGCGTACCGATGGCAGCGATGTCGGGACGGCTAGCGGCGGAAAGCCTAATGGTGCAGCGTGTTTCGACGCGCAAGTTCCATCGGGGGGCTATCACTGGTGGTATCTCGATGCGCTAAGCGATGATAAAAAACACGGCCTCGCCATCATCGGATTTGTTGGCAGTGTCTTCTCACCCTATTACGCGTTCGCGCGTCACTTTGGGGCAACAGACCCTGAAAATTTTTGCTCCATCAATGTCGGACTCTATGGCGAAACCGGCCATCGTTGGACGATGACGGAACGCAGCAAAAAATATCTTCATCGCACGCCAACGCAGTTCAATATTGGCCCATCCAGCATGGCATGGGAGGGCGATTGTCTCGTTATCACGATCGATGAAATAACGGTGCCCCTTCCTTCACGCGTTAAAGGTACGATTCGATTATACCCAACCATCGCTTCCGATTATCAAACCCCGCTTGATCCGAAGGGCGAACATTATTGGCGACCTGTTGCACCCTTGGCTCGTGTTGAGGCAAATTTTGAAAAGCCTAACCTCAAATGGGCGGGCACCGGCTATCACGACATGAACTGGGGAAGCGTGCCGCTTGAAGACAGTTTTTCAAGCTGGTTCTGGTCGCGCACGGCCACGCAAAAAGGTGCGCATATTGTCTATGATCGCACACTACGCGATCAAAGCGCGGCAGGCTTTGCCCTTAACATTGACCGATCAGGAAAAGCGATTGAGCTCCAACTTCCCAAACCCATCGAACTCGGCACAACGCTCTGGCAAATGAAACGCCCGGCACGCGCCGATAATCCAGCTGTGGTTGAAGCAACCTTAGAAGACTCGCCTTTCTACACACGCTCTCTTGTTAAATCCGTGATTGATGGCGAGGCGGTCGACATATTCCACGAGAGCCTATCGCTTGATCGATTTAGAAATCCAATCATTCAAATGATGCTGCCGTTTAAGATGCCACGGCGGGGGTAGATCACGCTCTCACTTAGCCCCCCACCTCATCCTGAGCCACGCCGCAAAGCGGCGTGTGTCGAAGGACGCGGCTCAGGACAGAGCACTTCAACACCATATTAAATTGATGCTTCGCTTCACGGCTCACCACGAGGCGTTTTAAAAATCACCTCACCCGGAGCATCCCACCAACCAACCTAATCCGTCTTTGCCAATCGAATAAAAAGATTGGTGACCCACTCGGCCCGCTCGTTCAACGTTTCAGGCAAGCGCTTAGGCTCAGGTGCCGCGGCAACAGCATCCACAATGAAAGCTGCTTCTTCAAGCACCGGATAAGACTTGATCGCAGCGGTTGAAAAACTCGCCTGAATGGCTTTTCCAATCAAAGCGAGCTTTTTGCTTTTAGGCACAACCGCGCGTTGGCTAATGCTATCATAGCCATTTAATCGCACCTGATGGCCAATGGCAGAATAAAGCAAACGCGACGCATGAATGGCTGGGCGACAACGCTTTGGTAACATTGCAATGCCGGAA
>CANGPL010000089.1 GCA_947455725.1 Hyphomicrobiales bacterium
GTGCGGATATCGATATTTTCGGCATGAAGAAAATGGTCGCGATACGAGAAAGCAGACATTACAGGGCCTTAAATCTTACAAAATAAAATCGAGGAAGAACGGCTTTTTAGGCGCTTCCGGTTGGGCTTTCGTTTCTGCGGGTTGTTTTGGCATCGGCGATAATACTGCTTTCTCATCAGCCTTTTTGGTTTCCTCTGCGTTCGGAACGGCCGTTGTTGGTGCCTCGAGCGTGCCCTTACGGCCACACCCCGCCAAAGCGAGGGCCATCATGAGCGCGAGCATCGGGGTCTTCAAGGCAATCGAGCGCAAAGGTAAATCTCCATCCGAACCCCAATCATAGCCTTAATTGGGCTTTGAGCGAAAGCCGGGGTTAGCGCTTTTCGCGCGCCAGTTTGGCGAGCCAACGTTTCGCCTCACGGCGAACATTAGAAGGCGCGGTGCCGCCATAGCTCGTCCGGCTTTTTACCGATTTATCAACACCAAGTACCGCGAAGATATCGGCGGTGATCTTGGGCTCAACCGATTGCATTTCGGCGAGCGTCAGTTTTTCGAGCCCGATCTTTTTAGCCGATGCTAGACCGACAATGCGTCCCGTCACGTGATGGGCGTTGCGGAATGGCATTTTCAGTGTGCGGACGAGCCAATCAGCGAGATCGGTGGCGGTGGCGTATCCGGAGCCAGCGGCCTTTTTCATTGCCTTTGTGTCGGGTGTCATATCGCGCACCATGCCCGACATTGCGGCCAAGCAGAGGGAGAGCGATTGCAACGCGTCAAACGTGCCTTCTTTGTCTTCCTGCATGTCTTTGGCGTAAGTCAGCGGTAGGCCCTTCATCACGATCAGCAAAGCGGTGAGCGAGCCAATGATGCGGCCTGATTTGGCGCGCACCAATTCAGCCGCATCCGGATTGCGCTTTTGCGGCATGATCGAGGAGCCTGTCGTGAATTTATCCGATAAAGCGACAAGACCGAATTGCGGCGTGGTCCAAATAACAATTTCTTCCGCAAAACGCGACAAATGCATGGCGCAGATGGAAGCGGCGGATAGCGCTTCAAGCGCGAAATCGCGATCCGATACGCTATCGAGCGAATTGGCCGTCGGGCGATCAAAGCCGAGCAATTCCGCCGTCATATGACGGTCAATTGGGAACGACGTCCCCGCAAGGGCAGCGGCACCGAGCGGATTTTCGTTCATGCGCTTGCGGGCATCCTTAACGCGACCACGATCCCGTCCCAGCATCTCGACATAGGCCATCAGATGGTGACCAAAGCTGACGGGTTGGGCGGATTGCAAATGGGTGAAGCCGGGCATGACGGCACCAGCAAATTCGAGCGCTTTTTCGGCGAGCGCGGATTGTAGATCGGCCATTTGGCCATCGAGCGCATCAAGCGTATCGCGTACCCAAAGCCGCATATCAGTGGCGACCTGATCATTGCGGGAGCGGGCGGTATGTAGGCGCCCCGCAGCAGGGCCAACGATTTCAGCCAGCCGCGACTCGACATTCATGTGAATATCTTCAAGCGCGCGCGAAAAGGTGAATGAGCCTGAAGCGATTTCGGTTTCGACAGCGTCGAGACCTTTGGTGATAGCAGCCGCGTCTGCTGCCTCAACAATGCCCTGTTTTGCGAGCATGGCGACATGGGCGCGAGAACCTGCGATATCTTGCCGCCACAAGGCCTTGTCGAATTCGATCGAGGCGTTGATATCTTCCATGATCGCGTCGGGTCCCGATTCGAACCGTCCACCCCACATCTGGTTGCTCATCGTATACGCTCTTTCTCTCATTCAACGGATCTTAGCGATGCTTGCTCGTTCCCCACTTTCCAAACGATCGATCGCTGCCTTGGCAGTGTTCTTCTTGCTCGGAATAGCAGGGCTTGTCCTTGTCCTATACGGGAAAGCGGGGGGATCGGGCAATCAGGCAGCAGGCGAATGCCGCGATTTGGGTGAAAAAACTGCGGCTCTAACGCCCTTGGTGAAGGGGGAGATCGCCGGTTTGCGCTTTATGAAACCGCCGCGTCTTGCGCCGGATATTGCATTTGAGAGCCCGAAGGGCCCGATAACGCTCGCAAGTTTCAAAGGCCGCACGGTGTTATTCAACCTCTGGGCAACATGGTGCGTACCGTGCCGAACCGAGATGCCATCGCTTGATCGGCTACAAACGAGTCTTGGAGGCGAGAATTTTTCGGTTGTTGCGCTCAATATGGATACGCGGAATGTCGAAAAAGTACCGCAATGGTTGAGCGAAAATGGCATTGGCGCTTTGACGCTTTATACCGACCAGCAGGGTAAGGGCTTTCAAGCGCTCCGCAAGGAGGGACTGCTCACGGGTTTGCCAACGACTCTTTTGATCGATGAGAAGGGCTGTCTGTTGGCGGAAATGTCAGGCCCTGCGGATTGGGCGGGAAGTGACGCCATCGCAATGCTCAAGGCCATGGTGGGGAAGTGATTAGCTATAAATATCGCTTCGATGCCCTATTTCGATCACGAGGATCACCATTTTTTGATCTTCAATCTTGCAAATGATCCGATAATCGCCGACGCGATAGCGCCATTTTCCTGCCAGATTGCCCTGAAGAGCCTGCCCAATTAAGTGTGGATCGGGAAGCTCGAGAACTCGCTCACGGAGGAATTTGGTAATCCTAACCTGTACTGTTTGTGGCAGTTTTCGGAGCTCCCCGTCGGCGGGCTTTGAAAATTCAACGGTCCAAGCCAAGGCGTTTTTCTACCTCTTCAAGAGATACCGTTTCTTTGCCGGACGCTTCCCATTCTTTCATTGCTTCGTCGGCCATTAGACCATCATCGATGTCTTCCATCGCCGTGAGTAAGGCTTTTTCGGCCAACTCGTCGCGGGTCATCCCCATCTTTGCAGCGAGTCTATCAATCTCTGCGATGATATCTTTACGTAGCGCAATGGCACCATAAGGCGGAAGCGTTTTAGCAGTTGAAGCGGGCATAAGAACCGATCTCCGAAACAACAAGGCTCGCATAATACACCAAATAAGGGCGTACTGCGAGCCTTATGCGTTTGTCATGCTTAGCCCTTCGATCCTCGCCTTCGGCGGGGCTCAGGGCGAAGAGAGATATCAGGCCTTTGCAGGCATAGCCGCTGCAATGCCGTGCTGGTTCAAATGGGCAACCAATTCGCCCGATTGGAACATTTCACGCACAATGTCGCAGCCGCCGATGAATTCGCCTTTTACATAAAGCTGCGGAATCGTCGGCCAATTGGCGTAATCCTTGATGCCTTGGCGCAGATCCGCGTCTTCGAGCACGTTGATGTCTTTGAAATTCACGCCGATATAATCGAGAATTTGTACGACTTGACCCGAGAAGCCGCACATCGGAAACTGATGCGTGCCCTTCATGAACAGAACAACATCGTTAGAGGTGATTTCGGATTTAATCGTGTCTTGAGCGCTCATCGGAGTGGTCCTTGTCGCGTAATGGGTTAGGCGTGAAATTAAGCCGCGGGAGCGGAAGTTGTCAAAGCCAGCGCATGCAAGACGCCGCCCATATTACCTTGTAGCGCCGCATACACCATCTGGTGTTGAGCTACGCGGGTTTTGCCGCGAAAGGCTTCTGATACAACCGTTGCTGCGTAATGGTCGCCATCGCCAGCCAGATCCTTGATCTCGATAACGGCATCCGGAAAGGCTGCTTTGATCATGGTTTCGATGTCAGAGGCTTTCATAGCCATAATGTCACTATCCTATCAGAGTTCGCCCGCCATATAGGATGGCAGCCAGTTTTCATGCGCGTTGTTCAATTCCGCCAGTGATATGGGCATTTCCCCAGACAGCGTCAATGCATCGCCACCGGTTTTGCCGATGATGGTCATGATCACCAAGGCTTCTCCCGTCGCAACAAGGGCTTCAACGCGGCGCGATAGTTCGTCGAGCGCCTCTTTTGTTTTTACCGTTACAACATAACGCGCTTGATCCTCGCCAAAGAGTTCGGCGTGGGACGGAAGGCCAAACGGCAGGGCGGCAATGGCCGCACCTATGCCACTCGCCATCGCCATCTCGGCGACGCCTACGGCTAATCCACCATCCGAGAGATCATGCACGGCGGTAACAAGGCCGTCTTTGATCAGGCCATGGACAAGTTCGCCGATCAGTTTTTCCATCAAAAGATCAACCGGCGGCGGCGCACCGTCTTCGCGCCCCGCGATTTCTGCGAGCCAGCTCGAAGAGCCCAGCCAACCGGTGGTTTCGCCCAAAAGCACGATGATTTCATCTGCGGCTTTAAAGGCGAGCGACATGGATTTGGTCACGTCATCGATGACGCCGACACCGCCCACGGTAGGAGTCGGCATAATGCCGCGGCCATTTGTTTCATTATAGAGTGACACATTGCCGGAAACGACCGGGAAATCGAGCTCTTCGCAGGCGGCACCCAAGCCGCGGATGCAATAGACGAGTTGACCCATATATTCGGGCCGCTCGGGATTGCCGAAATTGAGGTTATCCGTAATGGCTTTTGGCGTGCCGCCCACCGCGATGATGTTGCGATAGGCTTCCGCCACGGCTTGTTTGCCACCTTCGAACGGATCGGCCTCGCAATAACGCGGCGTGACGTCGGAGGTGAGCGCCAATCCGCGTGGACCTTCGCCCACGCGTACCACGGCTGCGTCACCACCGGGCTGCCGGACCGTATTTCCCAAGATCAGATGGTCATATTGCTCCCACACCCAGCGCTTGGACGCCAAATCCGGCGAGCCAATGAGCTTGAGAAGCGCCTCGCGGTTGGACATTGGCGAGGGAATTTTTTTAGCGTCGAGCACCGGACGTTTCGGCGTTTCGACATAAGGCCGATCATAGAGCGGGGCTTCGTCGCCCAGTTCTTTGATCGGTAGATCGGCCATCACCTCGCCTTTGTGTTTCACCACAAAGCGCAGCGTGTCAGTCGTTTTGCCGACGATTGCGAAATCGAGGCCCCATTTCACGAAAATGGCTTCGGCCTGCTTTTCTTTGGTGGGGTCGAGCACCATGAGCATGCGCTCTTGGCTCTCGGATAGCATCATCTCATAGGCCGTCATGCCCTCTTCGCGGCATGGGATTTTATCGAGATCGAGTTCGATGCCGAGATCGCCTTTGGCGCCCATTTCAACGGCGGAGGAGGTGAGGCCGGCCGCGCCCATATCTTGAATGGCGATGACGGATCCCGTCTGCATCAGCTCAAGGCAGGCCTCTAGCAAAAGTTTTTCGGCGAAAGGGTCGCCGACCTGCACGGTCGGGCGTTTCTCATCCGCGGCATCATCAAAGGCAGCAGACGCCATGGTCGCGCCGTGAATGCCGTCACGTCCGGTTTTTGAGCCGAGATAGACGATCGGGTTACCGACGCCCGTGGCTTTCGCGTAGAAAATCTCGTCTGATTTGGCGATGCCGACTGCCATCGCATTGACGAGAATATTGCCGTCATAGCGGGTATGAAAACCCATTTGCCCGCCAACCGTCGGCACGCCGAAGGAATTACCATAGCCACCAATACCAGCAACGACACCTGATACGAGGTGACGGGTTTTCGGGTGATCGGGCGAGCCGAAGCGCAGGGCGTTGAGGCAGGCAATCGGCCGCGCACCCATGGTGAACACGTCGCGTAAAATACCCCCGACGCCGGTCGTCGCACCCTGATAGGGTTCGATATAAGACGGATGATTGTGGCTCTCCATCTTGAAGACGCAGGCCAAGCCATCGCCGATATCGATCACGCCCGCATTCTCACCTGGGCCCTGAATAACCCAAGGGGCTTTCGTGGGCAGGCCACGCAAATGGAGCCGCGAGGATTTATAGGAACAATGCTCGTTCCACATCGCCGAGAAAATGCCTAGCTCGGTCAGCGTCGGCTCGCGACCGATAAGCTTCAAAATTCGCTGATATTCGTCGGGCTTGAGGCCGTGTTGGGCAACGAGGTCGGGGGTAATGGCGATGGTATTTTGCATCAGGCAGCACCCCGAATGGTGGAAAGGCTTTCAAACAATCCCCGGCCATCCGTGCCACCGACGAGTGTTTCGATGAGGTTTTCGGGATGCGGCATCATGCCAAGCACATTGAGGCGCTCCGAATAAATGCCGGCAATATCATTGAGCGAACCATTCGGGTTGCCGGCTTTGGTGTCGCCATCGGCGGTGCAATAACGGAAAGCGACGCGGTTTTCGCCTTCCAGACGGGCAATTGTATTGGCGTCGGCAACATAATTACCTTCACCATGCGCGATAGCGACTTTGATAATCTGGCCTTCATGATAGGCCGAGGTAAAGGCTGTATCCGCGCGACCCACTTTCAAATGCTGCATTTTGCAAATGAATTTTAGGCCTGCATTGCGCATCAAAACACCCGGTAGAAGGCCGGATTCGACCAAAATCTGGAACCCGTTGCAAATACCAAGCACCAGACCGCCTTTGGCGGCATGGGCGCGGACGGCATCCATCACGGGCGCGCGGCTCGCTATCGCGCCGCAGCGCAGATAGTCGCCATAGGAGAAGCCACCCGGTAACACCACAAGATCCGTACCTTTGGGCAAATCGGTGTCTTGATGCCAGATCGAGACTGGCTCGTGACCGGTGGATTGGCGAAGCGCGCGGATCACGTCGCCTTCGCGGTTCGAACCGGGGAATGTGATGACAGCTGATTTCATCGCCTAAATCCCTTCACCCAAGGATTTCGATGCGGTAATTTTCAACGACCATGTTGGCCAGAAGCTTTTCAGCGGCAGCTTTTAACAACGCCTCTGCCTCGGCTTTATCGGTCAGCGTAAGCTCAATATCGAATACCTTGCCTTGGCGGACGCTATCGACGCCTTGCAGACCAAATGATTTCAGCGCGCCTTCGATCGCCTTACCCTGTGGATCCAGCACGCCGTTTTTGAGGGTGACGGTAACACGGGCTTTCATGGGCAGAACTCGCTTTTTGGGGCTTACGGGAAAGACGACTCAGCTACGGTAATCGCCATTGATTTCGACATACTCTTTCGTGAGATCGCAGGTCCAGACGGTGAATTCACCTTTTCCAAGGCCAATATCAATCCCGATGTCGATTGACTGTTTTTTCATCACAGCCGAGACCTTTGCCTCATTATAAGATGGATCGCGCGCACCTTTGTATGCAACGCGTATCCCACCGAAGGAAATCGAGAGCTTATCGCGGTCGGCAGGTTCACCGGCCTTACCGACAGCGGCAACAATACGGCCCCAATTGGCGTCTTCGCCCGCAATAGCGGTTTTGAGCAGCGGAGAATCGGCCACTGATTTGGCAATTTTCTTAGCTGATGTCACGCTTTTGGCACCTTTCACGGTGATTGATACAAAGTGACGTGCGCCTTCGCCGTCTTTTACTACCTGATGAGCGAGATTGGTCAGCACCTCATCGAGCGCTTTACGAAATCCGGCCAGTCTTTTGTCCGATGCTGTTTCGATACGGGGCGCGCCGCGCGCCTCAGCCGCGCCCGTCGCAAAGAGAATTAGTGTGTCGGAGGTCGAGGTATCGCTATCCAC
>CANGPL010000090.1 GCA_947455725.1 Hyphomicrobiales bacterium
GAGCCGTGGAAGACGACCACGTTGATAGGCTGGGTGTGTAAGCGCGGTGACGCGTTGAGCTTACCAGTACTAATCGCTCGATTGGCTTAATCGTTCTCATTTACAATGTCCGCTGGACAACCAGTTATAATCTTCGACTTAAATGTCGCTTGCTTGCATTCCCTGTCCTTTGCCGGCCTGGTGGCCTTTGCGAAGCGCCTAAACCCGATCCCATCCCGAACTCGGCCGTTAAACGCTTCAGCGCCAATGGTACTATGTCTCAAGACCTGGGAGAGTAGGTCGCTGCCAGGCCTGCTAAGGACAGGAATTCCCTCTTTTGATGTTAAACTTGCTAGTCTTGACGCGGGGTGGAGCAGCCATAGGGCTGAGCTTCGCGAGGCCCGTCCGATCAAAGAATGACCGGGCTGCGCAATCAAGTTTCAAGGTTTATCGCGGGGTGGAGCAGCCCGGTAGCTCGTCAGGCTCATAACCTGAAGGTCATCAGTTCAAATCTGGTCCCCGCAACCAAACATGAAAACGTCGTGCCTTTATTGGTGCGGCGTTTTTATTGTGGTGTAGGAGCAGCCCGTTCGTGGCTCGAAACCCTCCATCGGAGGCTTTCGCCGCTTTGCGGTCGCCACTCACCTCGTCAGGCTCATAACCTGAAGGTCATCAGTTCAAATCTGGTCCCCGCAACCAAATATGAAAACGTCGTGCCTTCATTGGTGCGGCGTTTTTTTGCTGTCCTCAATATTGATGGTCATTCATAAAAACACGACAGGCGATTGACGGCATCACATTGTGCCTCTAGCCTGTCCGTCACGATAAAAAATGCCTAAAATGGCTTTTAAGGGGATGGAATGCTGGCCGCACAAACTGCCGAGGCGAGTCGTCGTGTTAACGCTCCGGATGTGGCCTTGTCGCTTCGGGGGATGATGAAGGCGTTCGGCGGTACTTTGGCCGTCAATAATGTCAGTTTTGATCTGCCTCGCGGTGAAATTCTGGCCCTGCTTGGCCAAAATGGCGCGGGAAAATCCACCATTATTAAGATGCTCGCGGGGGTTTATCGCCCGGATGCGGGCGAGATGTATTTGGATGGCGCGCCGCATGATCCGCGTTCCAAGGGCCATTCGATTGCCTTTATCCATCAGGATTTAGGCCTCATTGAATGGATGACGGTCGCCGAGAATATCGCGATGGCGCAGGGCTATCCCCGCCACAACGGCTTGGTTGATTGGCAGGCGGTTGACGCGATGGCGCGGCGGTCTTTGTCCATGATTGCCTATGACATAGACCCGCGGCTTCGGGTCAGTGATTTAACGCGCACGGAAAAGTCGCTTGTCGCCATCGCGCGCGCTTTGGGCATCAATGCGAGCGTGCTGGTGCTTGATGAGCCTACCGCCAGCCTGCCGCAAGAGGACGTTAACCTTCTGTTCGACGTGCTGCGCGGGCTCAAAGCGCAAGGTGTCAGCATGATGTATGTGTCGCATCGGCTTGATGAGATTTTTGCGATTTCCGATTGCCTCGTCGTGCTGCGCGACGGCAAGCTGGTCGATGAGCGCCGCACCGCCGATGCTGATCCGGAGGAGCTGATCGCGGCCATTATCGGGCGTCGGCCGGAAAGCGTTTTCGTGCGGCCACCTGCGCCGAGCCAAACCGTTCTGCTCCAGTGCGAAGGGCTTTATGTCGGCGATATCGGCCCGATCGATTTTACGCTCCATGCGGGTGAGGTATTATCGCTGGTAGGCTTGCGCGGCGCGGGGCAAGAGCAAGTCGGCCGCGCCTTAATTGGCGATGATCCGGCTAAAAATGGCCGTATATCGATCAAAGGTCAGCCGCTGCTTCATTCATCGCCCAATCAGGCCGTACAGTCCGGCATCGGATTTGTCGCGGCTGATCGCGTGGCTGAATCAGTTGCCGCTGGTCTCTCGGTGCGTGAGAATATGTTTATCAACCCGGGCGCTGCGGGGCGGGGGTTATTTTCACCGCGGCATCCGATGAGCGAGGCCAGCGAAAGCAAGGCGCTTGGCGCCGATATTGGTCTGTCGCCCAATAATCCTGAAGCGGCGATTGAGACGCTGTCGGGCGGCAATCAGCAAAAAGTGGTGATGTCGCGCTGGATGCGCATTGGCCCCGATGTTTTGGTGCTTGAAGATCCTACCGCCGGTGTCGATGTGGGTGCAAAGGCCGATATTTATCGCCTGCTCAGTTCCGCTTTAGCCAAGGGCCACGCGGTATTGCTGGTCTCTACCGATTTTGAGGAAGTAGCCGCCATTTGTCACCGCGCTTTGGTGTTCCAAAGTGGTCGGGTCGTGGCTGAAATTCAAGCCAGTGATCTTTCTGTTGAATCCATTACGCGGGCAACCTCGCTCGCCCAAAAGGTACAATGACCGATGAGCTCTTCGATTAAATCCACCGCGCTTGAGCCAACACAAGCCGAATTGCAGCGGCTCTCAACCGGTCAGAAATTATGGCGTCTTGCGCCTGTCTATGGGTTGCCGATTTTCACCGTCGTATTGGTCGTGTTTTTTTCGATCATCCTGCCCGATACCTTTCCGACCATGTTGAATGTCCGTTCGATCCTGAACGACAAATCGATCATCGCCATTCTCTCGCTTGCAGCCATGATTCCGATGATGGCAGGCCGCATCGATCTCACCGTCGGCTATGGCATTGTGCTGTGGCATGTGCTGGCCATCGCGCTGCAAACAAAAATGGGCTTTAGCTGGCCGGTCGCCTGTATCATCGTCATTTTACTGGGCTGCGTGCTCGGGCTGATCAATGGCTTTCTTGTTGAAATGGCGCAGATTGATAGTTTTATCGCCACACTCGGAACGGGAACGATCCTTTACGCGATTGCGTTGTGGTATTCAGAGGGTCGGCAAGTCATCGGCGTCTTGCCGCATGGCTTTACCGATCTTTACGCCTCGATGCCGCTCGGCATTCCGATCTCGACCTTTTATGTTGCAGCCATTGCTTTGGCGCTCTGGGCGGTGGCTGAATATCTACCGATTGGACGCTATCTTTACGCGATTGGCGCCAATCAACGCGCGGCCTTGTTGAACGGTATACCAACGCGCCGTTATGTGATTGGTAGCTTTGTGGCTTCCGGCATTTTAGGCGCGATTGCAGGTATTTTATTAGCCGCGCGTTTGCGCATTGGGCAGGCCAGCGTCGGATTGGAATTTTTGCTGCCAGCCCTTGTCGGCGCGTTTTTAGGGTCCACCACCATCAAGCCCGGCCGCGTCAATGTATGGGGCACTATTATGGGGGTCGCTATTCTGGCCATCGGTATTTCCGGCATCCAGCAATTGGGTGGCGATTTCTATATCGAGCCTTTGTTTAACGGCGTCACGCTTTTGATCGCCATCGGCCTTGCGGGTTATGCGCAGCGCCGTCGTGGCAGCGTTACCCATACCCGCACGCAACAACCCCATTCGCCATCCCCGCCTGCCGCTTGAGCGGGCAAGGATGGCTCCACCCCTTCACGCTTTTTGATGGCGCGAAGAATAACGATAACCGGAGGAAGACCAATGAAATTGAAACACTCTTTGGCGTTGTTAGCCGCCACTGTCGCGCTGCCAATGATGGCCATTGCGGCGCATGCTGACGCCGTATCCGACGCACAGAAGACGGTTGAAATCATGAGCACGCCAAACGCGCCTTGGACAGGCCCAACAACGGGTCCAAAGGCAGCAGCTGGCAAAACCATCATTTACGTGTCAACCAACCAGAACAATGGCGGCGCGCTCGGTGCTGGCAATGGTGTGAAGGAAGCGGCGGCCAAGATCGGCTGGACCTTCAAGCTCATTGACGGCAAAGGCTCGGTTTCGGGTCAGGCTTCGGCCATGGCACAGGCGATTGCTTCGAAGCCAGACGTGATCGTCCTAGGCGGTATTGATGCCAAGGAACAAGCAACGGCTGTTGAAGAAGCTGGCAAGCAGGGCATCGTGATCATCGGCTGGCATTCTTATGCTCACCCAGGTGCGCATGAAACATTGCCGATCTTCAACAACATCACGACCGATCCTATCGAAGTGGCTAAGTCGGCCGCGGCGTTCCCATGCGCCACGACGAAGGGTAATGTCGGCGCGGTTGTGTTCACGGATTCCAACTATGAAATCGCCGTTCGTAAATCGAACGCAATGGCCGATTACATCAAGGCTTGCGGCAATTCGAAGGTTTTGGAAATCGTCGATACCCCATTGGCCGAAGCCTCGACCCGTATGCCGCAGCTCACCACCGCTTTGCTCCAGAAATACGGCAAGGCTTGGACGCATGCGCTTTCGATCAACGATCTGACCTTCGACTTCATGGCACCTGCACTCTCGGCCGCTGGCATCAAGGGTGATGGTAACCCAATCTCGATTTCCGCCGGTGACGGTTCGGAAGTTGCTTTCCAGCGTATCCGCTCTGGCGAATATCAAGCCGGCACGGTTGCTGAGCCTCTGAACCTTCAGGGCTGGCAGATTGTGGACGAAGCCAACCGCGCGTTGAACAAGCAGAAAGAAAGCGGCTTTGTTGCGCTTCCGCATCTCTTTGTTCCATCCAACATCAAGGCCGATGGCGGACCAAAGAACACCTATGATCCAGACAATGGCTACCGCGATATCTATGCCAAGATCTGGGGCAAGTAAGAGGTAGAATGTTTCAGCTGGCTCCTTCTCCCCTCGCGGGAGAAGGTGTCATGCGAAGCATGACGGATGAGGGCCCCTCACCCGACCCGCTTCGCGGGCCACCCTCTCCCGCAAGGGGAGAGGGGATCCCTTAATATTTATTCGCTCAGAACACCTGGAGCCATTTCGCTCAGCACCGAAATGCCTCCGAATGTTTTAACGTGTGACCGAATGGAGTTCACCAATGTCCTCGCAAAACCTGCCGAAGCCCGACGCCGCAAAAAACATGACGCTCATTGGTCATAGCGACCAAGGCGGGCGGCCTGATGGCGTGCAGCTGATGGTCAATAAGGGCCATGCTTTTATCGGCCATATGTTCTCGAAAGGCTTTTCGGTCGTCGATTGCACCAATCCGCGTGATCCAAAGTCTGTGACCTATGTTCCAGCGCCGCACAACACATGGAATATTCACTTGCAGACGCATGGCGATTTGCTGCTCGTGATTCATGCCAAAGACATGTTCGCCGCTGCTGAATTCCAAGATGAAAAAGCCTATTACAAAGGTGCGCTCGGCGAGAAGGTAGGAACTGCAAAAGCATCAACCGCACCGGTGCGCGATTGGTCGGCGGGCATGGCCGTTTACGACATCAAAAATCCGAAAGAGCCCAAGCAAATCGGCTTTATGCCGGTTGAAGGCGGCGGCGTGCACCGCATCTGGTATACGGGCGGACGGTGGGCCTATGTCTCCGTGCTGCTCGATGGCTTCACCGATTATATTTTCATGACGGTCGACATGGCCGATCCAACAAACCCGAAGCCCGCCGGTAAGCTCTGGCTCAAGGGTATGAACACGGCAGCGGGTGAAACGATTTCGTGGCCTGCGAATAAGCGCTTTGGTTTGCATCATGCAACGGTAAGCGGCGACACGGCCTTTGGTGCTTGGCGCGATGCGGGTCTTGTGATGATCGATGTGAAGGATCGCGCCAATCCATCGTTGATCTTGCACAAGAACTGGTCGCCTCCGTTTAATGGCGGCACGCATAATTGTCTGCATTTGCCGGATCGCGATTTGCTCGTCGTGCTCGATGAAGCCGTGCTGGATGATTACGAAGATGGTTTCAAGCCGATTTGGTTGTTTGATTTGCGTGAGCCTACCAATCCGGTTTCCATCTCCACGTTGCCGACACCGCAAGAAGCGGATTATAGGCATAAAGGCGGCCATTACGGCCCGCATAATATTCACGAAAACCGGCCTGATGCGTTCGTGTCGTCGACAACGATTTTCGCCACGCTGCAAAATGCGGGCATTCGCGTCTATGACATCAAAAATGAATATCGTCCGGAAGAAATCGCTTATTTTGTGCCACCCAAACCACCAAAGCTGATCGATGGTCGACCTAATCGTCCGCTCGTCATTCAAAGCTGTGATGTCTATGTCGATAAAGAAGGTCTCGTTTACTCCAACGACTATAATGGCGGCCTCTATATTCTCGAATATAAGGGATAGGCGGATATCTTTCTTTTGATGCGTGATATCAAAGGCCATAAAAGCGAGGCGTCTTGATCATGAGACGCCTCTTTGTTTGTAAAAAGTGAATATCTAATGCCAATTCAACTCTACGCTTTCGCCCTTGGTGCCTTTGCAATTGGCACGACGGAATTTGTAATGATGGGCTTGTTGCCGCAAGTGGCGGCTGATCTTGCGATATCGATTCCCGTGGCGGGATTGCTCGTTACAGGTTACGCGCTTGGCGTGGTTATAGGCGCACCGATCATGACGCTTGGAACAACCAAGATCGATCGCAAGACCTTGCTTGTAAGCCTTATGAGCCTGTTCTTCATCGGTAATTTAATGGCCGCTTTGGCCCCTAATTATGCGGTGTTATTAGCAGGCCGCATCGTATCATCCTCGATGCATGGTGCGTTTTTTGGTGTTGGCTCCGTTGTGGCCGCAAACCTTGTGCCGAAAGAAAAACAAGCCCGGGCGATTGCGCTCATGTTTTCAGGTTTAGCGCTTTCCAACATTATTGGCGTGCCACTCGGCACCGCCTTTGGGCAGGCCATGGGTTGGCGCGCTACGTTTTTTGTTGTGAGCCTTTTAGGGCTTGCAGCAGGCAGTTTTCTATTCGCCGTTCTCAAGCCACAGGCTGCTGATTCAACCGGCAGTATCGCGAATGAACTTTCAGCGCTGACGCGACCCAGAGTCTGGTTAGCGCTTGGCACCACCACCTTCGGCTTTGGCGGCGTTTTCGTCGTGTGGACGTATATTGCCCCGATTTTGGGCACGGCAACGGGCCTGTCGCCGGAATGGATTACGGCAGTGCTTTTTGTCTTTGGTACAGGGCTTACGCTTGGCAATCATTTTGTCGGGCGCTGGGCGGATAAATCTCTTTCCTTGGCGCTTGTTGGTGTGCTCGGTGCGCTCATTCTTTTGCTGGCGCTTTTTTCGCTCACCATGGTGTCGTTTGTTCCAGCCACGATTACGATCTTCTTTTTAGGTGTTGCCGCCTTTGGAACAATCCCGCCTCTGCAAATGAGCATTATGGAAGCAGCCAAAGGCGCACCTAATCTCGCCTCGGCCTTAAATATTGGCGCTTTTAATCTTGGCAATGCCGGTGGCGCATGGGTTGGTGGCTTATTGATCGGTGCAGGCTATCCCATACAAGCGCTTGCGCTTGCGGCGGCTGCGGTCAGCTCGATCGGGCTCCTCTTAGCGATCCTTTCCAGATCCTCCGTCATCCGATAGTCTAAGGGTAAGTGCAGATTAGTCAGGCTAACATCAATGAACCAATTCGGGAGTAAGCGCGTATCTGC
>CANGPL010000091.1 GCA_947455725.1 Hyphomicrobiales bacterium
GATGTTCGCATGGGCACAACAGTCGCAACAAATGCCTTGCTCGAGCGAAAAGGCGAACGCACAGCGCTTGTGGTCACCAAAGGTTTTCGTGATGCCCTACGCATCGGCTATCAAGCCCGTGCCGATATTTTCGCAAAAGCGGTTAAAAAGCCGGAAGAGCTCTATTCCGATGTCATCGAAATTGCCGAGCGTGTGCACGCTGATGGAACTATCGAAATATCACCTGATGTCGCAGCGCTGCATGCCGCATTTTCCGATTTAAAGCATCAAGGCTACGACTCCATCGCCATCGTTTTCATGCACGCATGGCGCTTTCCGGAGCATGAAAAGCTAGCCGCAAAAATCGCGCGCGATATTGGCTTTTCGCAAGTCTCTGTTAGCCACGAAGTGAGCCCTCTCGTCAAATTTGTTGGCCGTGGCGATACGACCGTTGTCGACGCCTATCTCTCACCCATCCTCGCCCGTTATGTCGCGATGGTCGCCTCCGAATTAGACGCAGAGCGCTCGGGTGCAAGGCTTATGTTTATGATGTCATCGGGTGGCCTAACGGCAGCCGATCTTTTTAAAGGCAAAGACGCCGTGCTGTCCGGCCCCGCCGGTGGCGTTGTTGCCCTTGCCGAAACCGGCAAAGAAGCCGGATTTGATCACGTGATCGGCTTTGATATGGGCGGCACCTCCACCGATGTCGCACATTTTGATGGCACCTATGAGCGCGCCTTTGAAACCGAAGTTGCCGGCGTTCGCATGCGCGCGCCCATGATGATGATCCACACCGTTGCCGCCGGTGGCGGATCAATCCTGCATTATGACGGCGCCCGCTTTCGCGTCGGCCCTGATTCCGCTGGTGCCAATCCCGGTCCAGCCTGCTATCGCCGGGGTGGTCCGCTGACGGTTACAGATGCCAATGTCATGTTAGGCAAGCTCGATCCTGAATTTTTCCCATCAATCTTCGGACCAAAGCAAAACGAGCGATTAGACGCTTCAATCGTCCGTGAAAAATTCAACGCGCTTGCCGCAAAGATGGGTGGTGAACGAAGCGCAGAAGAAATCGCCGATGGCTTCGTCCGCATCGCCGTTGCAAACATGGCCGAGGCGATCAAAAAAATATCCGTCGCTCGCGGTCATGATGTAACACGCTACGCACTCAATGCGTTCGGCGGTGCAAGCGGTCAACATGCCTGCCTCGTTGCCGATGCGTTGGCGATGACAACTGTACTCATTCACCCCTATTCATCGTTGCTCTCCGCCTATGGTATGGGCTTAGCTTCTATTCGCGCCACGCGCGAACAAGCCATAGAGCATGTTTTGAACGAAGAAACGCTCGGCTTATATGATCAACAGGCAGAGCGCCTCTTATCGCTTTGCTTTGAAGAAGTCACAGGCCAAGGCGTCGATAAAAACGAAATCATCCTGCATCGCCGTGCCTTGCTTCGCTACGCAGGCACAGACTCCGCCATTGAAATTGATATGCCAAAGGGTTCCAATCGCCTTCAGGCCACGCGTGATCTGTTTGAAGAAGCCCATAAAGAACGCTTTGGCTTTTCAGATCCCGCCAAAGGCATCGTACTCGAAGCAGTATCGGTCGAGGCGGTCGGCGGTAACGCGACCATCCTTCAATCCTCAAACGAAGAAACGAGCGATCCCTTACCAAAGCCCGATACAACCCGTCCTATTTTCAGCAATGGCATCGCGCATCAAGCCGCAGTTTACAACCGTTCAACGCTTAATACAGGACATCGCGTTTTAGGTCCGGCCCTGATCATTGAACCGCATCAAACCATCATGGTTGAAGCGGGTTGGGAGTGCCGCCTAACACCGCTCAATCATTTAATCTTAAATCGTGTCGTACCCTTAGAACGCCGTCACGCGGCCGGCACGGAAGCCGATCCTATTCTTCTCGAAATCTTCAATAATCTCTTTATGTCGATTGCCGAGCAGATGGGCGTCACGCTGCAAAACACGGCCTCATCGGTCAACATCAAAGAGCGGCTCGATTTCTCCTGCGCCGTCTTCGATCACGAAGGCCGCCTCGTGGCCAATGCACCGCATATGCCGGTACATTTAGGATCAATGGATCGCTCCGTTGAAACCATTATTCGAATGAATGAAGGCAAGATACGCCCCGGCGATGTCTATATGCTCAACGCGCCGTATAATGGCGGCACGCATCTTCCCGATATCACTGTTTGCACGCCTGTCTTTGATGACGAAGGCAAGGCAATCTTGTTCTGGGTTGCGTCGCGCGGCCATCACGCCGATGTTGGCGGAGTTGCTCCCGGCTCGATGTCACCTCGCGCAACACGAATAGAAGAAGAAGGCGTCTATATTGATAATTTCTACTTGGTGGAGAAAGGCCTTTTCCGTGAAGAAGCAGTCCACACGCTGTTAACAGGCGGCGCCTATCCGGTTCGTAACGTCACGCAAAACATCAATGATCTTAAAGCGCAAATCGCCGCCAATGAAAAAGGCGTGCGGGAACTTAAAAAAGTCATTCATGATTTCGGATTAGAAACCGTCCGCGCTTATATGGGCTATGTGCAAGACAATGCCGCAGAGCACGTCGCCCGCGTTATTGAGACGCTGCATGATTCTGAATTCTCCTACGAGATGGATCAAGGCTGTTTCATCAAAGTCAAAATTACCGTTGATAAAACGAAGCGCGAAGCAACGGTTGATTTCACAGGCACCTCGCCGCAACGCCCCGATAATTTCAACGCGCCCGAACCGGTGACGCGTGCAGCCGTGCTTTACGTGTTCCGTGTCATGGTCAATGATATGATCCCGATGAATGCTGGATGCTTGCGTCCCATTCACGTCATCCTGCCAGAAAATTCGATGCTGTCGCCGCGCTATCCCGCAGCCGTTGTTGCGGGTAATGTCGAGGTCAGCCAAGCCGTCACCAATTGCCTTTTTGGCGCGCTCGGTGCCATGGCGGCTGCTCAAGGCACGATGAACAATCTCACCTTCGGCAATGCGCGTTATCAATATTATGAAACCATCTGCTCAGGCTCATCCGCAGGCCCCGGCTTCGATGGCTCACCGGGCGTGCATGTCCATATGACAAATTCGCGCCTAACCGATCCCGAGATTTTAGAAAACCGCTATCCGGTTTTGCTAGAAGATTTTCACATTCGAAAAAATTCGGGCGGCAAAGGACAATGGAATTCCGGCGATGGCACGAGCCGCACCATACGCTTTCTCGAAGATATGGAATGCGCCATTCTATCCGGCCATCGTCGCATCAAGCCTTTCGGTCTTAAAGGGGGGGAGCCGGGTGAGTTAGGCCAAACTTTGATCAAGCGTTTAGACGGCTCGGTCGATGTCCTAAAGGGTGCCGATCAAACATCGCTTAAAGCGGGTGAGACAGTTACTGTCATCACGCCTACGGGCGGCGGATATGGACCAAAAGACAAGCGCTGATTTTCGCGAAAGCTTGGCTCAATAAACGCCTTTGAAATCGCCATCATCCGTATCCTCCGGTTCTGGCGGTAAAAGCGCGAGCGTCTTCGGGTCGATTGGCCGCATCGGTGGCAAAGGCGCGGCCATAGGCGCTGGCCCGCCGATCATCGGTTGTGCGGATGCCACTTGAATATCCGTTTCCCCACCGCTTGGTGGGGTGTAATTCAAACCAGCGATCTTGCTTGCATCCGCCCGCGCAGGAATATGGCGAGCGATTTGCAATTTAGGCTGACACACATGGCGTTGCCATGCCGAGTCATGCCGCGATAAATCCACGTGAATATGATTGGCGTGATAAGAGTCAGAGCCGGGCGCTAAAACGGTCGTGAAATAATCACACGCATCCATCGCAATTTCGCGCAAGAAAGCCTGATCTCGCGCATCGCCCTTCCAGCCGTTCACAACGCTCATGCTGCGACCATCAGAAAACTTAAAGCCCATCACATCGACTGCGTTACCAAAAGCATGTTCCGAGATATTCGCCATCCATTTGCTGTCTTGGTTGCGGCAGGAGTAAGAGCCGATCGTCATCGCCGTTACATGCTGGCGATAATAATAAACCGCAGCCGGTTCGACGACTTCACTAATCCAGCGATTAACGCTTGAAACAGCCGAGCAAGACATCGTGGCTTTGCTCGTAAGCCCAATCGTGCCATTGGCGAAAGCGCTAACGCGCAAAGGTTGCTGCATCCCGCAGGCACCGGGCCCATCAATGCGGTTCATCGGCTCCACATAGGCGGACATTTTAACCGCACCCGATGAGAGGCATTTCGCCTCTACCTCGTCTCGCCAAGGCGCGCGGGAATCAAACCGCATACCGCAACCGACAAGAAGCAATAAAGCAGCGAGTGTAACGCTGCGTTTGATGTGATGATGAACCATAACGCTAGAATGAAGCGTTATGGTTTTATTTTGGTTAATGCAGGATGAGAATACTCAGCCTGTTTGTTGAATAGCCGAAATCATCCAAGGCCCGCTGCCATCGCGCCGGAAGGTCCAAATCTCGGTCACTTGCTGCAGATGCATCGGATCGCCTGCCACAACGCGGTCGGTGCCCCGTTCATAGGTCGCGTCAATCAATGAAAAACGCATGGCAACGGTCGCATAATCAACCGCACCCTCACCCCAAGCCTCAGACAAATCACCCTGCAACAGCTTGACTTGTGAGACGCGGTTCACGGTTCCATGCCCGGCATTATGCGCCAAATCTTCGGCAAAATAAGCCACCATTTCCGGCGTTGCGAGCCGCCGCAATGCTTCCAAATCTTCCCGGCTATACGCCTCTTGCGAAGCATAAAGGCGCTGCTCAAAAGCGGCAAAATCATCAGGCCCAATATTGACCTGCCGAATAGCCGGACGCGAAGGCGGCACCACGCTTGGTCCAGATGCCATGCCCATTCCGGACATCAATCCTGCAGGTGCCGTTCGGCGCATAAAGAACCCAAGCACAAACTTAACCACGAAATAGATCAGCACGATCTGAAACAGCAATCCTAGAAAGGACATGCCGCCACCCATGCCGCCCATAAAGCCATGACCAAACATCATGCCCACAAGTCCTGCACCAAGCAGGCCGCCCAAAAGGCCCGTACCAAAGCCACCCGCGCCACCAAAGAAACCGCCGCCGCCATAGGCCGGCTGACCGTAAGAGGGCGAATAGCTCGGCGAAGGTGCCTGCGGCGTATAGGACCGCTGCATCGGCTGCACAGCATAGGGCGCCGTAGGCGTTGAAGGCGGCGGCGAATAGGTAAAGCTGCCGCGGCTGCCACTCGATGTGCCAGAGCCAATGCGGGCATCGGCGGTCGAATAGGTCGCAAGCGCCATTAAGCCAATCAAAAGAAGGGCTAGGGCTGAACGGGTAAGAGACTTCAAGCGCATCTGGGCATCCTCGGATCGAAAATGATCATCCTCTATATGGGCAGTCAGGTTGTCAGGAAAAAGGGGTTAGCTGCGCGTTTGCCACCGTTCCGCAGCTTTATCGTCCAAATCTTTGGCCTCAACCCATTCACCAACGCTACCATCCGCCCGATGTTCCTTCTTCCAGAAGGGCGCGCGGGTCTTGAGGTAATCCATTAAAAACTCAACCGATTCAAAGGCTGCCGCGCGATGCGTCGATGCGGTCACGACCAAAACAATCCCGTCCCCGGGGCGCATCACGCCATAGCGATGGATCACCGTCACCCCGCTTAGCGGCCACCGTGTAACGGCTTCGTGCACGACCCGTTCAATCTCATCCTCGGCCATACCGGGATAATGCTCGAGTTCAAGTGCCGCGAGCCGTCCGCCCTCACTCCGACAATAGCCGACAAAACTGGCCACCGCGCCGATATCATCGTGAAGCTTTGCGAGCGCATCCATCTCAGCCGCAGGATCAAACGGCTCCGCCTGCACACGGACAATTAGTCGGGCATCCATAACGCGCTCACCCGCCCGTCATGGGTGGAAAAAAAGCAATTTCACGCGCGCCGGAAATTAGCGCATCGGGCTTCACATGTTTCCGATCAATCGCTGCCCGCACAATGGCGGGATTTTCAAACGCATAGGCATATTCTTCGCCGCGTCCTTGCAGCCAACCTGCCAATTCTTCAACCGTTTGAACAGAAGCAGGTACGTCGACACGTTCCTCCGCCAAGCCAATCCGCTCCCGAACCCAAGCGAAATAAATGAGCTTGATCTCAGTCATCGAGCTCGACCACGTGGCGAATCCCGGCCCGGAAATAATCATAACCCGTATAAAGCGTCAGCAGCGCTGCAACCCACAGCAACACAATCCCGATCATCACATTGCCGGGCAGCACCGCCTCGCCCGCATTACCCGCGATGAGAAATCCAATGGCAATCAGCTGAAGCGTCGTCTTCCATTTCGCAATCGTCGAAACCGGCACGCTCACCCGAAGTTCGGCCAAAAATTCACGCAGGCCCGAAACCAAAATCTCGCGGCTCAAAATCACAATCGCCGCCCAGATCGACCAGCCATGGATCGTATGGTCAGCCACCAGCATCATCAAAGAAGCCGCAACGATCAGCTTATCCGCGATCGGATCCAGCATCCGGCCCAGCGAGGATTGCTGCTCCCAAATGCGCGCGAGATACCCATCAAAAAAATCGGTAATGGCAGCAGCGGCATAAACGCCAAACGCCACCCAGCGCATCGCCGGCTCTTCGGTCCAAAACATGCAGCCGACAACAACCGGCACCGCCACCACCCGACCATAGGTCAGAATATTCGGTAGCGTGAGGGGGCCAACTCGTTTTCGTCGTACGGGATGCGTCATGGTAATCGTCGAAGCATAAGACAATCGCAGCCGTCAACCGCCAATCGCGAAAACAACCCCTTCTTCACCGCCCGCCATCATGGAAAAAGTCATAAACCGCCTTGGCGGTCGCCTCATTCACGCCGGGGGTTTTCACCAAATCATCAAACGAGGCCCGTGAAATCGCCTTGGCCGTGCCAAAATGCAGCAAAAGCGCCCTTTTGCGTTGCGGGCCGATACCGGCGATCTCGTCCAACGGGTTTTTGGTCAAATCCTTCTTGCGCCGCGCCCGATGCGTGCCAATCGCAAAGCGGTGGGCCTCATCGCGCAGCCGTTGGATAAAATACAGCGCCGGATCACGCGGTGCGAGTTTAAAAGGGTCGCGTCCGGGTACAAAAAACGTCTCGCGGCCCGCATCGCGATCCGGCCCCTTGGCGATCCCCACCAAGGGTACGCCTTCAATGCCGAGCGCCTCAATCACCGTCTTTGCCGCTTCCAGCTGTCCGCGGCCACCATCGATCAACACAAGATCGGGCCAATCCGGCATACCGTCCTCTTTGGATGCCTCGGTCGGCTCAACCTCACGCGGCGCCTCTTTTTGAAGCCTTGAAAAACGCCGCGTCAAAACTTCGCGCATCATGCCAAAATCGTCACCGGGGGTAATCTCAGTCGATTGAA
>CANGPL010000092.1 GCA_947455725.1 Hyphomicrobiales bacterium
AAACCATCGAGCCCATCGGTTAAATTCACCGAATTACCCGCGGCAACGATAACAAAAGCACCAAAGGCCAAAAAGAAAAAGCCGAGATCGAATACGATGTCTTTAAAGAATGGCACCGTCAGCGATGTCGATAATTTACCAACGCCAATGCTCGACATGACATAGCAAGCGATAAGCGCAATCGAGGCCTCAATCAAAAGCCGCATACGCCCCGAAAGCCCGGCATGCGTTTGCTTTGTTACTTTGAGATAATCATCATAAAAGCCAATCGCGCCAAAGCTGATGGTGACACCTAAAACAACCCAGATATAAACATTGCGTGGATTACACCACAGCAGCGTCGCCACTAAGACACCGGATAAAATCATCAAGCCGCCCATTGTGGGCGTGCCTTTCTTAGTCAACAAATGCGACGCAGGCCCATCTTCACGGATTGGCTGCCCCTTACCCTGCCTAACGCGCAGGCTGGCGATGATCGTCGGACCAAAGAAAAACACAAAGAAAAGCGAGGTTACCGTCGCGCCGACTGTTCGAAACGTAATATAGCGAAACACGTTCAAAACGCTTAGAAAACCGCTATATTCAGCAAGCAGAGTCAGCATTATCGATTTCCTTTAGCGAACTGATTTTTAAGCGCCGTTACAAGCGGGCCCATGCGGCTTCCAAGCGATCCTTTGATCATAACAACATCACCCGGACGAACCGCCTCCATAAGCACCGCCTCTAGTCCAGATGAATCCTTGGCATAAGCACCCCGCATCGCCTCAGGCACTTCTTCCCACAACGATGCCATATAAGGCCCACAAGCGAAGAGTTGATCGATATGATGCGTTACAAGATCAGGCGCGAGGCTTGCATGGAGCGCAGTGCTTTGTTCACCTAATTCCCGCATATCGCCGAGCACCGCCATGCGTCGTCCGCCTTGGCCTACCGGTGTTGAAGCAAGCACCGCCAATGCTGCCCGCACAGCGGCAGGGTTGGCATTATAGCTTTCATCCAAGAGACAAATTTCGCGACCCGTTTCGCCAAGCATCAACCGCGCACCGCGCCCCGAAGGCGGCGTCACATTCGGCATGGATGCAAGCACGTGATCAAGATCCGCGCCAAGCGCATGGGTCACGCCTAAAATGCCAAGACTATTCATCGCTAAATGCCGTCCGGGACTTCCCAAACGATAGACGATACGGCGACCAAAAAAATCAACGGTCACATCCGACGCATCGGGCAACAGCACACAATCGACAAGGCGAATATCGGCTTCAGAATGCGTCCCAAAGCTCACAATCTGGCCAGCAGGCGATGCTTTTGCCGCATTGCGCATGCGCTGATAATGCGGGTTATCGTGATTAATAACAGCAACGCCGTCTGGCATTAATCCGGTAAAGATTTCCGACTTGGCATCCGCAATTGCTTCGACATTCGGAAAAAATTCAAGATGCACCGCCTCAACCGTCGTAATCAAAGCCACATGCGGTTTCACCATACCAACAAGCGGTTCAATTTCGCCAGCGTGATTCATGCCGATTTCAAAAACACCATATTCAGCATTTTCTGGCATCCGCGCTAATGTAAGTGGCACACCAAAATGATTATTATAGGAGGCAACCGATGCATGCGTTTTAGCTTGCATCGACAAGATCTTTAGAAGCGCTTCTTTCGTGCCTGTTTTACCAACGGAACCTGTAACGGCAGCAATTCGCGCTTGCGAGCGTGCGCGTGCTGCGCGCCCTAATTGCCGTAAACCATCTAAGACATTAGCCACAGCGAGCAATGGCCCGGCATCTTTAAATTCTGCCGCGCGTTGCTCAAGTACCAAAGCGCCAGCCGCACCTTTTTCGAAGGCCAAACGGATAAACTCGTGCCCATCACGAGTCTCGCCTTCGAGCGCTACAAATAAATCGCCCTTTTCAAGCGTTCGCGTATCAATCGAAACACCCGTCACGGGGCCAAAAGAACCATGCACCACGCCGCCTGTTGCGGCCAGCAAACTCGCTTGCGTCCAAAGCGCGTCACTCATGGTAGAGCTCCAGCAAGAATAGCGTGAACCGCCTCATGATCGGAAAACGGCAGCGTCACACCTTTAATAATTTGCCCGGTCTCATGACCTTTACCAGCGATCAACAACACATCTCCCGCACTTAACATTTCAATACCGACTTTGATCGCCGCGAATCGGTCGCCAATGTCGCGCGCACCGGGGCAAGCTGCAAGGATAGATTGACGAATCAGAGCAGGATCTTCGGAGCGCGGATTATCATCGGTAACGATAATTTCATCCGCCAAACGCCGCGCAATCTCACCCATAATTGGCCGTTTGGCGCGGTCACGATCACCACCACAGCCAAAAATACAGATTAATTTACCGGATACAAAAGGCTTCAACGCCAAAAGCGCCTGCTCCAACGCTTCAGGCTTATGCGCATAATCAACAAGGATCAATGCGCCCTTGACCTGAGCCACGCGTTCCAACCGCCCCTTTACGCCACGCACATGCTGTAGCGCTTCGAAAACCTTTTCGACATTTTCGCCAACGGCTAAAGCAAGGCCCGCGGCGACCAAAGCATTGGAAGCTTGAAAGGCACCCGCAAGCGGCAAAGCAATTTCGAAGCGTTTACCTTGCCACTCAACTGTCAGATGTTGATTAAACTCAATTTGCTTCGTCGAAAGCAATGTCAAATCACGCCCACGCATTCCAACGGATAAACAGTGAATGCCGCGTGACGTTGCGGCCTCAATAACAGCCGCTCCTTCCGGCGCGTCGCTATTGACAACTGCAACACCATCTTCAGGTAACAGCGTATCAAACAACCTCAGCTTAGCGGCGAGATAAGCCTCCATCGTCGCATGATAATCGAGATGATCATGGCCAAGATTGGTAAAGGCCGCTGCCTTCAACCGCACACCATCCAAGCGATGTTGATCAAGCCCATGCGACGAGGCTTCCATCGCCAAATGAGTGATACCGTCATCAGCAAGGGTTGCGAGTGTTTGATGCAGTTGAATGGGGTCAGGCGTCGTCAAAGCGCCATAGGAAATCGCGTTTGCGCGTACAACACCAATCGTACCAAGACTTGCGGCATTGCGTCCGCAATAATCAAAAATCTGGCGGGTAAAATCAGCAACCGACGTTTTGCCTGCCGTCCCCGTTACCGCGACAATGGTTTGAGGCTGGCGTTCAAAAAAGCGCGCCGCCGCCATTGCAAGGGTATGTCTCGCATCTTTAACCGGGATATCGGCAATCGTCGGATCAAGCGATAAAAGTGCCTCACCTTCATGTACAATGGCTACTGCACCCGCTTTAATGGCAGCATCAATAAACTGCATGCCATTATGTTGAACACCGGGAAGTGCAAAAAACATAAAGCCAGGTTTAATGGTACGGCTATCGGCAGAAAGACCAGCAATCTCGCTTGCAGCATACCGTGCATCAATCGCGGGGAAGAGATGATCAAGCCTCATTTAGTGCCCCATGCACCAAGTTTTACCATGGTCGGAAACGGCGCAACAGGCGGCTCGAAACGCTTCTGTATATCAAGGAAAGGAGCGACGCGTTCAATTACCGCGCCTGTCACAGGGCCTGCATTCCAACCAGCGGTTTGATAGCCAAATGTTCCTTGAACGGCTTGTGGTTCATCCATAATCGTCATGAACAAATATTTTGGCTTATCCGCAGGGGCTACCGCCATAAAGGTCGTGAACACTTTTGTTGTGTCGTAATGGCCATGAAAATTTTTATTCGCCGTACCCGTTTTGCCACCCACAAAATAGCCATCAATATCGGCCTTTGTTGCCGTGCCTAGCTTGTTAGACGCATTCAGTCGCATCAAATAGCGCATGGCTTCACTGGTTTCAGGCTTGATGACGCGTACCGACATTGCATCCGCTTGTTCTTGCGTACGTGGCAAAAAGGTGGGGGGCATCATATTGCCTCCATTCACCAAAGCACAAACGGCCATTACCGCTTGAAGAGGCGCAACGGCCAAGCCATGACCATAGGCAATCGTAACGGTTTCAAGCTCACCCCAATGCGCGGGCTTTTGCGGCTCGGCGCTTTCGGGCAGTTCCGTTCGCAAACGATCAAGCTGACCCATCTTCTTCAAGAAAGCTTTGTGGCCTTCTAACCCAACGGCGAGAGCAGCCTTTGCCGTTCCGATATTCGATGAATGAATAAAGACTTCCGGGATCGTTAGAATACGATGGGTCGCATGGAAATCGGTGATTTCGAATTTGCCATAGCGTAAATTGGTACGTGCATCGAATTGGGAATTAATCGTTGCCTTGCCTGAATCCATTGCCATTGCAAGCGTCAACGCTTTGTAGGTTGATCCCATTTCGTAGGTACCCACAACGACACGGTTAATTTTATCAGGATTGAGAGCGTCAGCGGGATTATTCGGATCAAAATCTGGTAGCGAGGCAAGCGCAATCACCTCACCCGTCGTCACATCAATGACCATACCGCCAACGGCTTTGGCCTTATATTTTTCCATCGCCTTCGACAGCTCGTCACCAAGCGCATGTTGAACACGAATATCAATTGTAAGCTTTACTGGAGTCAAATCAGCCGGTTGAGCCGCAAGTCCGGCATTAGCGAGATCCGAAAGTCCCTGCCCATCAATATATTTCTCGATACCCGAAATGCCCTTATTATCAACATCGGTTGTACCGAGAACATGAGCCGCGACAACTCCGTTAGGGTAAAAACGCTGGCTTTCGGTTGGAAATTCTATACCGGGCAAACCAAGTCGAAAAATTTCATCTCTGACTTGGCGACTGACACGCCGCTTGATCATGACGGCGCCGCGTTTTGTCGAAAATTTATTCCGCAAATCACGAGCGTTTAATTCTGGCAATACGGCCGTCAACAACTCGACCGCCTCATCTTTGTCGATAAGGCGCCTAGGTTCAACGTAAACGGAATAGGATTTAAGATCGGTGGCCAACACGACACCGTTACGATCAACAATATCGGGACGGGCTTTCGCAATCTGTTCAGGTTGGAAAAATTTAGCCGCCACTTCATCGGGTTGATCGGCAAGCTTAATGAGCTTCCATCCAATGGTGCTAAAAACAAGAATGAAAGCGATCATGGCGAAATAAAGCCGATGCCCGCTTTTATCGAGGCGCATACTAAAAAGCGCCGAAAATATCCGCTTAAAGATCGATCGTTTCTTCTTAGGCGAACGAACCTCGCCCGGCGTTACACCGTGCAAAGGATCTTCGGGATGAAACGAACGCGCCATCACTAATTACTGCTTAGGGGCCTGCGACGAACGACCATCGGACTTCACGGTCTTACTCGTCGCATCACTCAAACCCAAAGTTGAAAGCTTATCGCCAATCATATCCGTTTCTGGCGGACGGTCAGGTACATCCTGCCAACGTACAATTTGCTGCGTGCTGAGCGGCACGAGATCCAAATTGGCATCGACCAATTTCTGCAAACGATCCGGACGATTTAATCCCTGCCATTCAGCCTTGAGAAAGCCAATTTTATCATGCTCTGCTGCGATCAATTTATTTAACCGCGCAACTTCGGAAGTGAGCGCCATCGTATCATATTTGATTTTATAAACATAAACGGCTGAACCGATCAGCAACAAAATCGCAAAGGCATGAAAAATACGCGGCATGTTAATATCTTCCTCGACTAATTGCTTTTTCAGGCGTCGCATGCGTTCGCTCAGCAACGCGAAGCTTTGCCGAACGCGCCCGCGGATTTGCCCGCGTTTCCAACAATCCAGCAATGATGGCTTTTCTGGATAAATTGATAAATGTCTTTGCACGCGGTTGCGCCGAAGGCATATGACGCGAAGGCCCCGGCGTTTCCCCTGAACGATCAGCAATAAACTGCTTCACGATGCGATCTTCTAATGAGTGGAAGGTAACAACAGAAAGCCTACCCCCCGGCGCCAAAATCTTTTCGGCCGCTACAAGCCCACGCTCCAATTCACCCAACTCATCATTCACAGCAATACGAAGCGCTTGAAAGGTTCGCGTTGCAGGATGAATTGCGTCAGGCGGCATGTAAACAACTGAGGCAATGAGATCAGCCAATTGCTTGGTCGTCACAATCGGCGCAACACGACGCGCAGCTACAATGGCCTTTGCCACCGCACGAGATTTACGTTCTTCGCCATAGCGATAGATCAAATCGGCTAAGGCACCCTCTTCCATTGTATTCACGAGATCAGCCGCACTTTCACCCGCTTGCGCCATCCGCATGTCGAGCGGCCCATCAGCTCGGAAGGAAAAACCGCGCGCCGGATCATCAAGCTGCATCGATGAAACCCCGATATCAAGCACAACCGCATCAACAGGCGCAAAGCCCTGCTCTTCCGCCAGCCTTCCAAGATCACCAAATTGCCCGGCAACAAGCGTCAAACGCCCATCAAAAGCGGAAACCATCGCAGCACCAGCCGAAATCGCATCCGGATCGCGATCAATCGCCATCACATGGCATGTTGGATGATGCTGCAAAATAGCGCGCGTATAACCGCCCGCACCAAAAGTGCCGTCGATTATTTTCTCATCATCGGAAACATCAAGCGCCGCCAAAACTTCCTCAAGCAACACAGGAATATGGCGCTGGTGCTCACCATCGAAATGTGCCGGACGCAAAGCGGAGGAACTTGTCATAATGGGCACGGATCGCGGCACTGGTGAAACGCATGTAGGGACGAGGATAGAATGCCTTAAGCATGGTTAAGATTTGGTTGATATTAAGACAAAATTTGCACTATTTACGGCGCTCGCGCTGCTCAAAAACGATTAAATGCCAGTCGGTCTATAAGCCGGGTTCTGTATGGCGAAGAATTACTCCTCCGCGTGACGACCATTCCTCTAGGACGGCTGTTACCAGCCATCTCAAGCAACCAACCCGGACAACGGGGCTGAAGCGGCCCTGAGAGCTTGCGCCCTCGTGTCATCCCTATTCGGTCTTGCTCCCGGTGGGGTTTACCCTGCCA
>CANGPL010000093.1 GCA_947455725.1 Hyphomicrobiales bacterium
ACAGATAGTCCCAATAAGAACGTCAATCTCTTGTCGGGCGGCAACCAGCAAAAAGTTGTTCTGTCAAAATGGTTGGTGCGCGAGCCCAAATTACTCATCCTCGATGAGCCGACGATCGGGGTTGATATCGGCGCAAAATCGGAAATCATAGATATTGTCCGTTCGCTCGCCAATAATGGCGCGGCAATTCTGGTTATCTCCTCAGAGTTTGAAGAGTTGCTCGCGATGAGTGATCGAGTTTTGGTACTTCATAGCGGTAACCTTATCAATCAACTCGATCGCAAACTGATTACATCGGAAGAGGTGCTTCACCATGCTGTCCAAGGTTGAAAATATAGCCACACCGATCGCGCACGGGGGATTGAAGATGAAATGGCAAGCAAATTGGCGTGATTATGTCGTCTATCTCTTTTTCGCGTTGATCTTGGTCATCTTCGGGTTGACCATTGGCGATAAGGGATTTCTGACGGTCGCGAATCTTTTCAACATCACACGAACAACCTCGATGATCGCCATCATGGCGATTGCCATGACGCTCGTGATTGCAGCGGGTGAACTTGATCTTTCAATAGGCTCAGCTGCGGCCCTCTCGGCCTTGGTTTCAGCGCTTGTGATTAAATCAGGCTATGGCCTGATCGTTGGCGCGTTAGCGGGTCTCTTGTCGGGATTAGCTGTCGGTGCATTGAACGGCTTTTTTGTAACCGTATTAAATATTCCGTCCTTCCTCGTGACTCTTGGCTCAATGCAATTGATCCGCGGGTTGGATATGCGCTTGACCTATACAAAGCCGGTCGCAATTGCGGATGACACCTTCAATACGATTTTTGGTGGCGGCAATGTTGGCCCGGTCCCATCGCTATTTATCTGGTCGCTGGTAGCGGCAGCGGCTGGGCATCTTGTGCTACGTTACACAGCCTTCGGCCGACAGGTTCTAGCAACGGGCGGCAATCCCGTTGCTGCGCGCTATTCGGGCGTGCCCACGCATCGCATTAAGCTCTATTGCTTCTTGCTCAGTGGCGTTGCGGGCGCACTCGCGGGCCTGCTTTATTCTGGCATGATGCAAACGGCTCGTTACACCTTCGGCACCGGCGGCGAGTTGGCCGCTATTGCAGCCGTCATCCTTGGCGGAACCAGCCTCTTTGGCGGCAAGGCGACGATTGTTGGCACATTTGTAGGCGCACTATTGATTGGTACGATTAATAACGGCCTGATCATTATGGGCCTAGATGTTAGCGAGCAAAATATGATTTCGGGCGGCTTGATTATCCTTGCCGTTGCCTTCGGCCGACGTCCTACTCGTTCGTGAGGCGATCGATATTGGCAATTAGAGCCGCGATGTGTTTGGCCTGACCGAGGAGTACGTTTACTCGATCAGGTGAAATGATGTAAATTTTTAACGCGACGGAAATGAGCCGACAGTCGAATACGCCGAATTCTGACAAACGTTATTAGTCCATATCAATTTAAACGCTATAGCTATGCATCCGTCACAAGTCGTTCGGCCACAAGCTCATCGGTAACAAGCACATGCGGCTTAAGCAGTTTCAACGCACCCTTAATGGCGTTGTACTTTTCCCAGCCCCCGGAAGCGAGGACGATTTTTCGTGCACTGCGTAATTCAAGCGGATCAAAGGCAATGACTCGCTCATTGATCGGGTGATCAATGATATTACCGTCCACATCAATAAAGCGGCACAATACGTCACCCACGGCACCAGCGGCTTCTAGAGATTTAAGCTCATCACGCTGCAGCAGATAATATTCAGAAATGGTGGAGAAAGGCGACAAATCACCAACGCTTAAAATCGCAAGATCCAACCGCGACGCCCTTTGAAATATTTCCTTAATGCCCGGATGCGCAATCAACGCTTCGCGTGTGTGCGGATCGGGAGCAAAAACCGGCGCAGCAAGAAGGTAGCACTCTGCTGATAATCGATCGGCAAGACGCCAAGCAAATTCAGAAGGGTTGACACCACTTACCCGCGTTAGCCCACCGAGCATCGATAAAACGCTAATACCGCGTTGATCGCGATATTCAATGCTCGGTAGACTCGCGCTTAATGTGCGCCCCCAGCCAAGGCCAATGGTCATGTTGTCGGTAATAATTTCGTTGATATGAGCACCTAAAATATTGCCGATAATTTCGGGCATCATATTCGCATCTTGAGGCTTAGGAACAACAATCGCGCGTTCGAGGCCAAATTTCTTTTCAAGAGCACATTCGAGTTCCACGCAAGAGCTTAATTTCGAGGTAACGCGTATTTGCACCGTACCATTTTGCCGGGAGGTCGCGAGCCCGCGAAGGACGCGCAGACGACTCATATTTAGAATCTTGGCGATCTCGTCTTGGGTTTTACCTTCGATATAATAGAGCCAGGCAATTTTCGTCTTGAGGTCGTCATTCGAGTCATTACCGGTATTCTTTTCCACGTCACAACCCCAATATTTTATCAGCTGACCTGCTTATTATAGCGTATTATTACGAAAGCTCATTTTACGATGAAGCTTGACCTGGTATAGCATCTCCCGGCCGTTTAGTAAGCGTTTTGTATTAGCTCTCTCGCTGCTATCGCTTACAATGCGGCTTTATGAAGTTATCGTAAAGTATTTAGCATTCATCAATGACTTAGATCGACTTGCATTATGATCAAGCCTTTGTCGGTGTCGACTTCATGAAGTTCCACGTATGCTCGAAGGATTCGACGCCCGCTTGTGATCCTAATCCTGTCGCATTCAAGGCGGATGTCGCCTGCGCAAACCGTACCGCCGTTTCCGGATCGAGATCTTTGCACAGTGCGACTGCATATCCAGCATTGAAAGCATCGCCGCAGCCACATGTACATTTGACTGAGATATTAAAGGCCGGAACGCGAAAGCACGTGCCATCGGCATGGCTGTAATAGGCCCCGTCTTCGCCAAGTGTAAAGAGGCAACATTGAACGCCGCGATCTAAGAAAAATTTTGTACAGTCCGTTAGATCATGGAGGCCTGAAAGCGCGCGCGCTTCCTCAATCGAGGGCATGAAATAATCTGTATAGGGCAGTACAGCGTCGACATCAGGTAAATCATCGATAGAGCCAGCAAACACATCGACGGTCGTGGTGCAGCCTTTTGCCTTAACATATTTCATCAATGCCGCGTTGGGTGCGCCGTCCATCGCGTCCATAAGCCCGACACCGCCCAGATGGACTACCTTGGCATTACTGATATGGTCATAGGCTGCTGGATTAATCGTAAAGGTACCCGTCGCGCCTTTCATATGCAGGGCAGGGCGCGAGCCATCAGCGCGCGTTGTCACGATTGAGGAAGATGTCTTCCAGTCGGCCTTATGCTGCATCATCGCGGTATCGATCTTAAAATCGCTTAGTCTTTGCAGAACCCAGTTGCCCATAAGGTCTTCGCCGACGCCGCCAATAGCAAGTGTCTTGAGTCCCATCTTTGCCGCAGCAATCGCGGCGGTGCCGGCGGCACCAGAGACGGCCATTATTAGTTCGTCAATGAAATAGCAGCCTCCACCAGGAGGAACGGCAGTAAACGGCCAGCCCAGGCAATCGAACGTATAAAACCCGATTGAAGCGTAATCAAAGCTTTTCGCCACTGGCATTCTCCCCGTTTCATATTTTGAACAATTATAAAAATAATAAATTTATTGTTCCTGACTGTCTAGCCTATTTTATCTCAGGAATTAAAAATTTTTTCGAATTTTATGGTCATTTGAAGCCAAAGTTCTTCAAAATAGTGAGATATTTTTAATTTCAATGAAATTTTACCTCAGATTCTATCAGGTTTAGCGTTTCGTCGACGAAAAATTAAAGCTTGGACATATTGACGTTTGAAAATATAAATGTTCAATATGGAATAACGAGATTTGAGAGACAGGGCGGTCCGCTGTGAAGGCTGGGGTTTTAGAGAACGTAAACGATATTCGGTTCTTGAACGTTACTGATCCTGTTCTTGAGCCCGGGGATCTGTTGCTTCGCGTAAAAGCAGCCACAATCTGCGGTACCGATATCCGAGTCTATCGCGGCCAGAAAACGGCGAGTATCCGCTACCCTTCTATTCTTGGCCACGAATTCGCAGCCCAAATTATTGATACGGGTGGCCATAGCCAATTCTCATGTGATCAACCGGTTGTTGTTTGTCCGCAATTCGCATGCGGGCAATGTGCCTATTGTATCCGTGGAGCTGAAAATCTCTGCCGTAATTTACAGGCGATGGGCTACGAGATTGACGGTGCTTTTGCGGAATATGTCCGCATCCCGCGGCACGCCGTTGAATCGGGCAATGTCTTTAGCATGCCGGAAAATTTGACTTATGAGCAGGCATCACTTGCAGAGCCTTTGGCCTGCGTGATCAATGGGCAACAACTTGTCAATGTTAAACAGGGTGAAAGTGTTCTCATTCTTGGCGCTGGGCCTATCGGCCTTTTGCACCTGATGCTGGCTCGTCAATCGGGTGCGCATAAAATTATTGTAAGCGAGCTCAATCCTTTACGACGAGAAGCCGCGCTTAAAGCCGGTGCTGATCTCGTCATCGATCCGACAACGGACGATTTAAAATCAATCACCATTGAAGCGACCCAAGGCCTAGGCGTTGATGTTGCCATTTGTGCAATTGGGCTTCCGGTGCTTATCAATGATGCGGTTTGCGCGGTGCGGAGCCGAGGTCGCATTAGCCTGTTTGCGGGCTTTTCAGCAGGCGTGAAAGCAGAGCTCGATGTCAATGCCATTCATTATAATGAGTTAAGCGTCATGGGATCCTTTGGTTTAACGCGACGACATTTTGAAAACGCATTGCATCTACTCGCCAGCCGAACGGCTGATTTCGGTTGGCTGATTACACACCGCTACCCGCTTGAGAAGATATCCGAAGCCTTCGCTATGGCCGAACACGGTCAGGCGATCAAAGTCGCTATTTCAGGGAACTGAGTCCTTATGATCGCGTCAATGCAACAGCCCAATAAAATCAGCACGCGTCCGCGGGTGCTGATCATTGGTGCCGGCATAAATGGCTGCGGTCTTTTTCGGGATCTTTGCTTACAAGGCGTTGACTCCCTACTCGTTGACCGAGGCGATATTTGCGAGGGTGCCAGTGCCGCGCCGTCACGCCTTATTCATGGTGGCATTAAATATTTGGAAACGGGAGAGTTTAGGCTCGTCCGCCAATCATGCCTTGAGCGAAATCGACTTCTTCGCAATGCGCCTCATTATGTAACGCCGCTCGAAACGCTGATTCCCGTTCGGTCTTGGTTTGGTGGCGTTTTGACCTCGGCTCTGCGCTTTTTCGGCATAAAAGTTAAACTGAATGATCGCGGGGCACTTATTACGGAGATAGGTCTGCGTATTTATGATTTTTATAGCCGTGCCGTTCAAGCTTTGCCAAACCATCGCTTTTTTGGTCAAAGCAGATTGCGTCAAGAAATGCCCCTCTTCGATCAATCCATTATCGCTGCGGGCCTTTATTATGAGGGGCGAGTAACGCATGGCGAGCGTCTCGGGCTTGAGCTCGTGTTGGACGGCCTTGCGGACAACCCTTCAAGCCAAGTTGCGCTTTATAACACCGTGTCACGATCCGCGTCGGGACAGTTTCAACTGACCGATCGCTTGACCGGTAAGGTCCGCCACGTTGATGCGTCATATGTTGTAAATGCTGGTGGGGCGTGGATTGATGATGTTAACCGCGGCCTCGGGCTCGATACCCATTATATGGGTGGCTCCAAAGGCTCCCATCTGATCGTTGATCATCCTGAGCTATTTAACGCGCTTAAGGACAGGATGGTTTATTTCGGTACAGTCGATGGCCGGGTTAATCTTGTCTATCCTTTTTTTAATTATGTTCTCATTGGGTCGACCGATATAAAAATTACTCATCCGGACGAAGCGCAATGTAGCGAGGATGAGATCGACTACCTGTTTAATGCGATCCGGGAAATCTTCCCGACGATTAAGCTTGATCGGGATCAGATTATCTTGACCTATTGCGGCGTAAGGCCATTACCCCGCAGTGATGGTAAGCAGATTGGTGATGTTAGCCGCGACCACTATATGGCGCGCGATACCGTACCCAGTACCTCGCTTCCCTTACTTTCCCTTATCGGTGGAAAGTGGACTACATTCCGTGCCTTTGCTGATGAAGCAGCGGATTTGATTCTGGCTCATTTCGGTACCACGCGCGTACAAAAAACAGAGGACGCAGCGATTGGCGGAGGCCGCCGTTTTCCGCTTACAGAGATAGCGCGCAAAAACTGGCTGCTCGAAAATGCAGAATTGTATCGCAGTACATCAAAGCGCATGGAAGAATTGCTAGATCGGTATGGCACCCGTGCTGAGTTAATAGCAGCCATCGAGCGTGACAGAGGCTTTGAGCCGCTTACTTTCTTGACGACCTATTCGCGCGCGGAAATCGTCTTCTTGTGCCAGGCTGAATATGTAAGCCGACTATCGGATATTGTGCTGCGTCGTACAGAAATGGCGATGGCCGGTCAAATCAACCTATCTGCAATTCATGAAATCGCTGAACTCGTGTCGAACGAATTGGCTTGGGATCAGGCCCGCATAGAAAGCGAAATCGAAAACACGATCCAAGAAATGCGTCGGCGAAGAGTCCGTCTCGCCGCTTAATAACGAACATGACATCGATTTAAAGACTGTTAGGAGAGTTTGAGATGCCTATTAATATTTCACCGACCGGA
>CANGPL010000094.1 GCA_947455725.1 Hyphomicrobiales bacterium
GGAAGAGGAAGCCCGGAAAACGCATCAGATTGAGATATATAAAACCAGCTTTCGAGCAATGAAAGCTACCCTTTCAGATAGTCAAGAGAGGGTTTTGATTAAGATAATCGTAGATAAATCGACCGACCGTGTTTTGGGCGTTCACATTCTGGGCGACGGTGCGGGCGAGATGATCCAGCTGGTCGGAATCGCGGTGCGGATGGGCGCGACCAAACGCGACTTCGATATGACGCTCGCCGTGCACCCGACGGCGGCGGAGGAGCTGGTCACGATGCGGACGCCTTGGGTGCCGCCTAGCGTATGACAAACATCCGACACTCAAGCCAAATCTGTCCGTAAAAAATCATCGCCTTTATACAGCAGTTTTGCCCCATGCTCTTTCGCTACGGCATATGAGAAGCAATCGCCGAGATTGAGTTGCGCGGGGTGACCTTGGCCTTTGCCGTAGCGTGCAAAGGCGTCGATCGCGTGGTCGCCGGTCGTGTCGCCGATGGGTAAGATTTGGGCGCCTATTTCGGTTAAAAAATCTTGTGTAATCTTTTTCGCCTTTTCCACACTGCACGGGATGAGCGTTGATAGGCGCATCACCGTTTCAAGCACGACAACAGGCGAGGTAAAGATGGTATGCGCTTGTTCAATTCTTTTCAGGAACAAGGCTTCTTCCGGTTCTTGACGAAGAATGGCGATGATGGCGGACGTATCGATAAACATAGATTCTTACTGACCCCACATCGCGTCGATTTCATCTTTGGTCATATCGTGGCCTTGCATGACGCCCTTGAAATGGGTTTGCCGTAGCGCTTCGATGCGATCCTTGAGCGGCACCTTTTGGCGCTCCCGCTCTAGCTCGTTCGAAAGCGCATCAATAACGGCTTGAGTCATGGTGGTGTGCCGATAACTTGCCAATTCCTTGGCGAGTTGTTCGGCTCGACTATCGCGAATATTCAGAGCCATATCTGTCTCCTGTATAGACAAATATGTGTAGACGTAATTTCAAATTTGTAAAGACAAAGCTCAACCCCGCCGCTTAACCCCTCACCCCACAGGCCGTTCATCGCCCGTATCGACTGAGCGCTTATTGCCGTGTGGGATCGGGCCTTCGCGGTAGATGCGCCAGGCGGCGTAAGCGGTGATCGCAAAGTGGACGAGGGCGTTGTGGACGAAGAGCATCCGGTCGCCATAGGTGGTCATGAGCCATGCCACCATCGTCGGGCCGACAATGGCGCCGAGGCAATAGATGAAGAGCGTGGTGCTGGCCACCGGCACGGCTTTTTCAGGGCCTAGGCGATCAACCGATAAAGCGGTCATTAGCGGGTAGAGCACGGTGATGAGCCCGCCCACCAAAAAGCCGAGCGTGTAGAGGAGGAAGGGTTGCGGCTTGGCAATCACGGCCATGCCGATTTCGGGCAGCATCACGGCCATCGACATAGCGGCGATGACGACGCGTCGATCAAACCGGTCTGAAAGCCTGCCGACGGGATAGGGCGTTAAGGCCGAGCCGATAATCGCAAAGGTCATAAAGCTTGCGACCGTATCGGGCCCCAAATGCAGGCGTTGCACATAAGCGGGCACGATGGACCAGAAGGTGCCATTGGCAAGGCCGAGCAGAATGGCGGTGACAAGGCTGACGGGGGATAAATACCACAAATCGCCGATCACCAATCGCCCTTTGGGCGGCAGGGGCGGCGGGTCGGCTTTGGTCATGGCCATGGGCACCAAGGCCAACATTAAAAACGCGGCGGCGGCAGAAAACAGCGCAAAGCTTTTTGCTTCAAAGGCGCGTAGCGTCTGCTGGCCAAAGGCGGAGCCCGCGAAATTGGCCACGTTGTAAATGCCGAGCATTCGTCCGCGATGGCTTGAGCCCGCTTTCGCCGATATCCAGCCTTCCACGACCGCATACAGTCCGGCAAAGCAAAAGCCGACAATGGCGCGCAAGATAATCCAGGGCAAGGGCGATACCGCGAGCGGAAAGATCAAAACCGCTACAGCCACAATCGCCGAATAGGCCGCAAAAGCACGGATATGGCCCGCGCGCCGCACAATCGAAGGGGCCGTCCAGGTACCGCCCAACATGCCGATGAAATAGGCCGAGCCGATAACGCCGACCATGGTTGGCGAAAAGCCCTCCACCGTCGCGCGATAGGGAATGAGCGTGTTCAAAAGCCCGTTACCGGCAATCATGACGAAAACGGCAATCAGAACGGGCAGAACAGCGAGGATCAGTTTACGCAAGGCGGCACATCCGGAAAATGAGGATGGTGCAGCATAGGCCCGTTTGGTGAATGGGGGATTAAGAGGGGGGCACGGTGATGGGCCGCGCGCCTCCCGGCGCGCCTTATGGGATGCGGTTGCCTAAGGGGATTTACATTCCGTCCTTGCGAGCGATGAGCGAAGCAATCCAGCTGATGATCCTTGAAAAGAGTATAATCGCCAGCGATCGCTTATTCCTTCGCCATCAGCTGGGTTGCTTCACTGGCGTTCGCAATGACGGTTGATGGACTGAGGCTTCCATTTACCAACCCTTCCCCAATCATCCTGCACCCCTTAAGAAGCGCTCACGCTTGGTTGTGCCAGGTGATTCCCTCTGACCTTGTGAGCCCATGTCTGCCCTTCCTTCTCAAGCCTATGCGTTGCTTAAAACGGTGTTTGGCTATGACAGTTTCCGGCCCGGCCAAGAGGAAGTGATTGAATCGGTGCTTGATGGTGGCCCCGTATTGGCCGTGATGCCGACGGGGAGTGGTAAATCCATTTGTTATCAATTGCCCGCATTGCTCGATGACGGATTGACCATTGTCGTCTCGCCTTTGATTGCGTTGATGCGCGATCAGGTGCAGCAGCTCATCAGCTTGGGGGTGGGTGCGGGGTCGTTGAATTCTTCCAATACCCCACACGAAACGGATGCGGTGTGGAGCGCGCTCAAAGCCGGTACCTTGCGTCTACTATTTATCTCGCCCGAGCGGCTGGCGATGGATGGGTTGCAAGGTGCCTTGGCGCGTGCGGGTGTGAAGCGCGTAGCGATTGATGAGGCGCATTGCGTCTCTGAATGGGGCCATGATTTTAGACCTGAATATCGGCAGATCAGAACGGCTGTTGAAGCGATGGGGGTGGGGCAAGTGATCGCCTTTACCGCGACCGCTGATCGCAATACGCGGCGTGATATTGCCGAGCGTTTGTTTGATCGTTCGCCAACCGTTTTTGTGCATAGTTTTGACAGGCCTAATCTTGATTTGCGCTTTGCGCCTAAGGATCAACCACGCAAGCAGATTGAGGCCTTCCTCAAAAGCCATCGCGAGCAGAGCGGAATTATCTATTGCGCGTCGCGTGATCGCACCGAGAAAATGGCCGAATGGTTGCAACAGAGCGGTATTGAATCGGTCGCCTATCATGCAGGCATGGATGCAGGCCAACGCGCGCGCAACCAAGATCGCTTTTTGCAGGAAGATGGCATTGTGGTTGCCGCCACCATTGCTTTCGGCATGGGTATTAATAAGCCCGATGTGCGCTTTGTCGTGCATGCCGATATGCCGGGCAGTGTGGAGGCCTATTATCAAGAAATAGGCCGCGCAGGACGCGATGGATTGCCCGCCGCAACGCTCACTTTGTTCGGCGTTGAAGATATGGCACTGCGGCGCCGACAAATTGCCGAGAAGCAAATCAGCGAAGACCGTCGTCGCATCGAACATGCGCGCTTCGGACGTTTAGCGATGTTATGCGAGGCGGCATCGTGCAGGCGGCAAGTGTTGCTGTCTTATTTCGATGAGCAAGCGCCCGCCTGTGGTCGTTGCGATATTTGTCGCGGGGAAGTGTCACTCTATGATGGCACGGTGGATGCGCAAAAAGCACTTTCAGCCGTGTATCGCACCGGGCAGCGCTTTGGCGCGAGTTATCTCACCGATGTGTTGATGGGCATTGAAAGTGACAGCGTGGTACGCAATGGTCACCAGACGATTAAAACCTTTGGCGTAGGGGCCGATAGGCCGCGCAATGAATGGACCGGCATTATTCGCCAACTCTTTGCGGCGGATGCACTCGAGACCGCAAGCGAAGAACATGGCGGGTTTAAATTGAGTGCTAAAGGTGAGGCGATCTTGTTAGGCCAAGAGAGTATTCAGCTGCGCAAAGACCCGCCCAAAGCGCCAAAGCCCGCCCGCTCCAAGGTCGGAAAAGGACAGGATGCGCCGGAAGGCTTGGACGAGGACGATACCAAGCTCTTCAACGCGCTACGCCGCAAGAGGCTTGAACTCGCGCGCGAAGAAGGGGTTGCGGCTTACGTGGTCTTCGCCGACCGCACCCTGATTGAACTCGCACGCGAAAGACCGCTATCGTTACGCGAGATGGCCGGGATTTACGGGATTGGAACGGCGAAACTCGAGCGCTATGGCGAGGCGTTTTTGGAGGTGGTGTTGAGTGGGGAGTGAGGGGTGCGCGATGGGTTAAAACGAAACGCGATCCTCTCCAATCAACAAATCGCGCAAATTTGACGGTACTGGAAAGCCATATCCATTACCGGGACTTTCAAAATAGAGCTGTCCTGACGCGTGATAGGGACTTGAATAAATTTCTGCACCGATCATTTCCAGCGTGAGACGAACGGCTTGTATGCTGTCTGCGCCGTAGCCCCTTGCTGCACGGACACCATGTGGCCAGCCGATTGACCATTCGCAAGACCAAGCACCGTCGGCTTGAATGGGCGCATTGATCACGATTGGGATTTCGATGGGACGACCATTATCGGAATAATGTAATTGGCGTTGAGCGATTTTCATTTATCTCACCTAAAATTGAAAGTGAGAATTCTAAGAGAGAATAAATTGAGTTTTTTTGTTCGGATCTATGTCTATGAAGCCTCGTGGTGCCTTGTTCCAAATTTCTATGGGGATTTGGATGATAAATTCCAAGCCATTTACCATATGAATATTTTGTCTTCCAATTGATTTTCGCTCAAAAGCACCCAATCCAATTCCGGGACCTTGTTCGATCCAGTCCGCTCCATCTTTTTGTCGAAATTTTGATGAGGTATAATAATAAAATCCTGCTATCCACCGCGCTTGAAGGCCCGATGCAAACGGCGTCATGACTGCAATAGCTGAATCCGTTAACGAACCTAGATGATTTGGAATTAGCTGATCCGAAGATGACATCGATCATTCTCCTATCAAATTGTCCGATGTGCCAAAGAATGGATCCAAAATAAATCCTGGTACGTTTGACCCGATACCTTCTCGTCGAATTGATTGACCGCCGAGACAGTCATAAATTCCGAACCATGATGGATTCCCATATGTGTCATAGGTAATTCCTCTCCCCGAAAGGGTACAAATATAAGTAATATTTGCAAGGTCGAATTGGTCTTGTTGTCCTGATAAGAACGACGGTAAATTTAGACCACCTCCGCTATCCTCACTCGTCCATTGTCCGCCGCCGGGCGAGCCTGCTGGTATACGGGGTTGGCTGTCGGAATATTTCTTATCCGCCCATAGGACATAAGTGAGCATAAACGCCATGTCCGGCGGGATGCGTTGATGCGATTTTAAATGCCGTTTTGCGTAGTGAAGTGCAATCCAATGGATCGGCATGGACGGGAAATACCGGGCAAACTCTTTGAAATCGTGGGCCAGAGTCGACATGGACAAGCCCAATTAATTGATTATAAACCTATATAAGTTTATAATCCTATATTTGTCAAGATCTTTTTCTATCCATCGGTTGGGCCGCTTTATCCGAATCTTTTCTAGCCTTGCCCCGTCTCCTCCGGTATAGAACCGCTTTCGCCAGAGAATGCCCCAGATGGAGCGGGCGCAAGGCGGTGAGTGGAGCGAGATGATGACCGAGCGTTGGAGCCCTTCGAGCTGGAGATCAAAGCCTGTGCAGCAGGTGCCAGCCTATCCCGATCAAGCCGCTTTGCAGGCTGTCGAGGCGCAATTGGCAGGGTTTCCGCCGCTGGTATTTGCAGGCGAGGCGCGGAAGCTGAAGCGCGCATTGGGCAAAGTTGCCAATGGCGAGGCGTTTTTGCTGCAAGGTGGCGATTGCGCCGAGAGCTTTGCCGAGCATTCCGCCGATAATATCCGCGATTTTTTCCGCCTTTTCCTCCAAATGGCGGTGGTGCTGACCTTTGCCGGCTCGTCGCCTGTCGTCAAAGTCGGCCGTGTTGCGGGCCAATTCGCCAAGCCGCGCTCGGCGCCGAATGAGAAGATTGGCGATGTCGAATTGCCTTCCTATCGCGGCGACGTCGTGAACGGCATCGAGTTCACGCCAGAAGCGCGCGTGCCGGATCCGGAGCGGCAATTGATGGCCTATCGCCAATCGGCGGCAACGCTCAACCTCATCCGCGCGTTTGCCAATGGCGGTTACGCCAATTTGGAAAACGCGCATCGCTGGATGCTGGGCTTCGTGAAGGACAGCCCGCAATCGGGCCAATATCAGGAAATCTCCGATCGCATTACCGAGGCGCTCGACTTTATGCGCGCCATCGGCATTGACCCGGAAGCGCACCCTGAAATGCGCACGACGGATTTCTACACCTCGCATGAGGCGTTGTTGCTCGGTTACGAGCAGGCGATGACGCGGGTTGATTCAACGAC
>CANGPL010000095.1 GCA_947455725.1 Hyphomicrobiales bacterium
CTTGGTGGCGCGTTCGAATTAGCACTCGCCTGTCATTATCGCGTTGCATCTGATGATGCCAAAACGCGCTTGGGTCTGCCTGAAATTAAAATCGGCATTTTCCCCGGGGCTGGCGGCACGCAACGCGTTGCCCGTTTAGCACACACCGCCGATGCGCTCATCTTCATGATGAAAGGCGAGGCCCTCAAGCCCAACGCGGCATTAAAGTTAAATCTTATTCATGCAGTCGTGCCAAAGAGTGAGCTCATAAACAAAGCACGCGAGTGGATTCTCTCCACCGGCAACGTGACACAGCCTTGGGACGCGGAAGGATTTAAACTTCCATCAGGCCTAGTTTATTCAAAAGCAGGCATGTCCGTTTGGCCGCCTGCCAGCGCTCTTCTGCGCAAGGATACGAATGATAATTATCCTGCGGCTAAAGCACTCTTACAATCGGTTTACGAAGGCCTCCAACTGCCAATGGATGCCGCTTTACGGGTTGAAAGTCGATATTTCGCGAATATCCTGAAAGGCCAAGTTGCCCATGCGATGATACGAACGCTGTTCGTCTCAATGCAGGCGCTGAATAAGGGCGCGCGGCGTCCCGCTGATGAGCCCGCAACCCATATAAAACGCATTGGCGTCATCGGCGCAGGCTTTATGGGCTCCGGTATCGCAACCGTCGCAGCGCTTGCGGGCATTGACGTTATCCTGATTGATCGCGATCAAGCATCCGCCGAGCGCGGCAAAGCCAATGCTGACAAAGTGATGGCGAACAATGTTGCCAAAGGGCGCGCAACAGAAAGTGAACGCACAGCCTTTCTTGAGCGGATTACACCAACGACCGATTTTGACCTTCTGAAAAATGTTGATCTCGTCGTTGAAGCCGTGTTTGAAGATCCTGCCGTTAAAGCAGAAACCATCCATAAGGTTGAAGCGACCATACCCTCGACGGTCGTCTTTGCATCCAATACGTCGACCTTGCCGATTTCCGATTTGGCGAACCATTTTTCGCGACCCGTTGATTTTATCGGCATCCATTTCTTCTCCCCTGTCGATCGCATGCAGCTCGTTGAGATTATTGTCGGCAAGCAAACAGGTGCCAAGGCTCTTGCGACGGCATTTGATTTTGTCCGCAAGATTGGCAAGACCCCCATCGTCGTTAATGATGCGCGCGGCTTCTATGCCAATCGCTGCGTACTCAATTATCTTCTTGAAGGGCATTTAATGCTGCATGAAGGTGTGCCCCCGGCGATGATCGAAAATGCAGCCCGCATGGCCGGTATGCCCGTTGGTCCCCTAGCCCTGACCGACGAAATTGCGATTGATCTGATTTATAAAATTCTCAAAGCCACTAAAGCGGCCTTGGGACTGAGCTCCGTTAACCCCGTTCAAGAGTCGATCTTAAATCGCATGGTCGAACACCATCAGCGGTTAGGCCGTAAAAGCGGTGGCGGATTTTACGAATACCCTAAAGGCGCCCCCAAACATTTATGGTCCGGGATCGCAGAGTTCCAATCCACACAACTTGATCCAGAAACGATTAATATACGCGATTTAAAACATCGCCTCTTGGTGACGCAGGCGCTTGAAGCCGCCCGATCAATCGAAGAGGGCATTATCACAGATCCACGTGAGGCCGATGTTGGCGCCATTTTAGGATTTGGCTTTGCGCCTTATACAGGTGGGCCAATCTCGATGATCGATGGTATCGGCCCCAATCGATTTGTTGCTCTATGCGAGGCGCTTGCCAACCAATATGGTGATCGGTTCTTGCCCAATGCTTTGTTGAAGAAAATGGCGTCTAAAGGCGAGCATTTTTATTCATGATTGATTATTATTTTTCACTCACCTCGCCTTGGGCCTATCTTGGCCACAAGACCTTTGTCACGATGGCGAAAGCGCATGGTCAAGCCATCCGCTATTTTCCAGTCTTCCTATCCGATGTTTTTCAGGAGACGGGTGGATTGCCTCTCGCAAAGCGTCATCCCGCGCGGCAAAATTACCGGATGCTTGAATTACAAAGATGGCGTGAAAAACGTAATCTTCCACTCACGCTGCATCCAAAATATTTCCCCGTTGATCCGCGTCTTGCGGATCGGATCGTCATCGCACTTCTTGCCGATCAAAAAGATCCTGAAAGCTTTATCCAATCAGGATTTGAGACGGTCTGGGTTCATGATGGCGATCTTGCCGATCCGGTAAATCTTAGCAGCCTATTGTCGTCAAATGGCTTTGATGCGGAACGTTACATCAAAGCAGCGGACTCGGATGCCATTGTTTCGGCCTATGAAAACAATGCCCGTCAAGCCATCGCGGCAGGCGTTATTGGCTCGCCCTGCTATGTCCGGATGGGCGAAGTGTTCTGGGGGCAAGACCGCCTTGATCTCTTGGAAGACGCGCTTCAAAACAATCGTAAAGCATTTGCAATCATCTAACCCAAGCCCGTTATAACCGCGCCGCCCGCCACTGCGCGAGCAAAGCCCGAAGCGCGGCTGGTTTTAAAGGCTTGTGCAGAACAGCGACGTTGTTTGATTGAGCCTCATCTCTTACGATTTGAGTACGATCAGCAGTAATCAAAATGGCCGGCAAATCAGAACGAAGTTGTTCGCGCAGTTTCTTAATCGCATCAAAGCCCGTGCCATGATCCAGATGATAATCAGCGATGATGGCGTCTAAAGACAATTGAACGCCATCAAGCTCTTCAAGGTGCGAAAATGTTTGAACCCGACAGCGCCACCCTTCCAATAAAATGCGCATGCCATCGACAATGGCGGGCTCGTTATCAATAACAAGAATTTCCATTCCCAATAGGGGTGCCATCGGTGTAGGCGCATCAGCTGCCTTTAAACGCGCAGCGGCAATGCTCTCAGTAAGCGGAAGTTCGACGGAAAAGAGGGAACCTTTGCCGGGCTCAGAGGAGAGTTTTAAAGGGTGACGCAAAAGACGCGCAATACGCTCGACGATGGAGAGTCCGAGCCCAAGACCGCGTGCAATTTTCGCACCCTCATCAAGCCGTTTAAATTCACGAAAGATTGTTTTTTGTTGCGATAGTGGTATGCCCAAACCCGTATCGTGAACTTCAACACGGACCTTGCCCTTTTTGCGCCGGCATCCAACCAGAACCCGTCCATCTTGCGTATATTTAATGGCATTCGATACAAGGTTTTGTAACAAACGCCGTATTAATCGCCTATCGGTTTTAACCGTCAAACCTGTTTTAACAAAAATGAGTTTGATACCCTTTTCAATGGCTAAAGGTTCAAGCTCAATGCGCAATTGTTGAAAGAGATCATCAAGGGCTACGGCAGAAAATTCAGGTTTTAATGCGCCTGCATCAAGGCGCGAAATATCAAGCAGTGTTGTTAAAATATCTTCAACCGCTTCAAGCGACGTTGCGACATTTTCGGCAAGATTAATATCACCTTGGTGCTTATCACGTTCAAGCAGCGCGGTGGAATAAAGACGCGCGGCATTAAGCGGCTGCAAAATATCGTGACTTGCGGCGGCAAGAAACCGTGTCTTGGAAAGATTAGCATCCTCGGCTTCCGCTTTCGCGCGCGCCAACTCGCTGTTGAGCCTTAAAAGCTCTTCCGTGCGCTCACGCACCCTTGCTTCAAGCGATTCATTGGCCAACGCCAGCGCTTCTTCGGCCCGAACCGTATCGGTCACATCCGTGTAAGTTGTTACAATACCGCCATCGGGTAGAGATGCCGAACGAAGTTCGATTGTTTTACCTTCGGGGTAAAGTCGTAGTCTTGATTGGCTTGTATCTTTTACAAAGCTCTCGAGACGGGCCGCCACTAAACGGTCACGACGGCCCGGTCCGTAAAGCCCCTTCTTTGCATTTAACGATACAATATCTTCGAGGCTTGTGCCGGTTCGCATCATCGTATCGGGCAAGCCAAATAATTCTTGAAATTCGCGGTTCCAACACGTCAATTTCAAGTCACTGTCGAAAACCGTTATGCCCTGGCGCGCGTGATCAAGCGCATGTTGCAATAAATCTCGATTATATTGAAGCGCTGCAGACGCATCATCCAACAGACGAAGCGCATCCGAGCGACTGACATTATTTCCGCTTAACAACATGGATAATACGCGGCGTGACGATGCCGCGCCGATTGCGGATGCCAATTGATTTTCAGCAAATCGAAGCATTTCGATATCGGCGGAATGATCGTCGCTTTTCGTACCCCGCAAGGATGCAATCATACCTGCAAACGCACGATCCGTTTGTTCGACACCAAGATACCGACCGACAACTCTTTTTAATTCACCGATGGTAACAGAGCTTCGCCATAGCCTGAAATTGAAGGAACGACGGGTGCTATCGGGTGCAACAAATAAATTGGCTTGAAACCGTTCAACAGGGCTTGGCAATCGGAGAAGAGAGAAGCCAAAATAAAATATCATATTCAGGCCAAGGCTAAATAGTGAACCATTGGCGATAAACGGCAAATCACTGTTCAAAAGATGCGTGGGTCGTAGCCATTGAATACCAAGCGGACCATAGGCAATTAAGTCGTTTAAAATATATCGCGACGGATCAGCAAGACTCGGTAGTGCCAACGTATAGGCCCACACGGCAAAACCCACGATAAGACCAGCGCCTGCGCCCAAAGCCGTACCATTACGCCAAAATAAGCCACCAAAGAAGGCTGGCGCAATCTGCGCGATAGCAGCAAACGAGATCAATCCAATGGAGGCTAAGGCTGCATCACTGGATGTTCGAAAATAGATATAGCCCAGCAATAAAACGAGTACGATAGCAATGCGGCGAATGGTTAAAAGCTGGATGCCTAAATCACCAGAAACAGGACGCACCAATTTGGCCTGTCTTCTTAACAGAAGCGGCATAACGAGATCGTTCGACACCATCGTGCCAAGGGCCACGCATTCCACGATGACCATTGCGGTTGACGCCGAAAAGCCACCAATAAAAACAATCAAGGCTATAATGCCATTTCCCGCATGGAGCGGCAATTGAAGCATGGCCATATCGCGGTCAATGACACCCGATGGAAAAATGAGATCTGAGGCCAAAGCAATCGGCACTACAAAAATATTGATCAAGATAAGGTAGAGCGGAAACAGCCATGCGGCCTGTTTCGTATGGGCAGGATTTCGGTTTTCAATCACCGTCATATGAAATTGGCGCGGCAAGAGTAAAATCATTGCTGCCGATAAAAGCGTCATAACGAGGACCGTCGATAGCCCGCTTGTGCGGCCTATGATTGGCAAAACATCAGGCCGAGTTTCGAGCACCCGAATGAGACTCCATGGTCCGTCAAAGATACCCCAAACAACAAAAATGCCCGCTAACAAAAACGCGGCGAGTTTAATCACGGACTCCATCGCGATTGCGAGCGTAAGGCCCGAATGGTGTTCGCGGGCGTCAATATGACGGGTACCAAACACGGTGGTAAAAGCCGCCAAAACAAGCGTGACAATGAGCGCAAGACTGCCAGACGCCGGGGTTGAAAAACCCTGCGCACCGCCCGGAACCGCATCAAGGATTGTCGCAAGCGAGACCGAAATGGCCTTAAGCTGTAACGCAATATAGGGGACTGATCCAATCACAGCGATGAGAGCAACAATGGCTGCAATCTTTGCGTTCTTCCCATATCGGGCGGCCACAAAATCGGCGACGGATAGAATATTCTGCGCTTTAGCGAGGGTAACGATCCGCTCGACAAATTTTTGGCCAAATCCAATCACGAGGATTGGTCCAATATAAATCGACAAAAAATCGAGTCCGGTCGTGGATGCCAATCCAACGGAGCCAAAAAAGGTCCAAGACGAACAAAAAACTGCAAGCGCTAGCGCATAAAAGGTAGGCCCCGCTTTGCCGGTCAAAAGCTTTTGACCGTAAATATCCCCAAAATGCGCAACCGTGAAAAGCGCCGACAGGTAAATCAGGGCAGCCAGAATAATGACCCAGCCTGCAATCATTATCTTCAATTTCCCCTTTTAACCTGCTTGGAGCTAGAATTTCAGGTCACACGACATCTGGCAAGCGCCGCGTGTTTGTGAAACAAGATAGACCGAAATGATCCAGCCCCTCGAGGAATAGTATGTTTTCTAATCAATCGACCTCAAATCTGACGCCTGCTATCAGCCCAGAGGCTCTGGGAGCCCCACCCAGCGGCATTGTTGAGGTGTTCACCTATGGTTGGGGCCGTCCGGGTCTCATCCCGCTTTGGGCGGGAGAAGGCGATATGTCGACGCCGAGCTTTATTACCGAAGCCACCACCCGTTCACTCGCTGCAGGTGAGACCTTCTACACCCCAAATCGGGGTATCCCCGATTTCCGCGCAGCCGTCGCCCGTTATATGTCCCGCCTTTATGGGCAGGA
>CANGPL010000096.1 GCA_947455725.1 Hyphomicrobiales bacterium
GAACATCAACATACTACCGTAATCCCCCTTAATAGGGGCAGTAGCTGTCTTGGACGCGAAGCTAGCCCCTTATTTCGAAGGAGTCACCCGCTTTTTTGTCCGAGACTTCCTTTATCAATGCGACCCGCTGCCCAGATAGGCCGCGCCAACTTCCGGATGGTTCAGAAGTTCAGCGCCGGTACCTGAGAGGGTGATCCGACCATTGACCATAACATAGCCGCGAGAGGCTAAACGGAGGGCGTGATAGGCGTTCTGTTCAACCAGAAACACCGTCAATCCTTGCGTTTTATTGAGTTCCCGCAGCGTGTCGAAGATTTGCTTGGCTACCAGAGGTGCCAAACCGAGCGAAGGCTCGTCAAGCAGGAGGAGCTTTGGACGGGCCATCAAGGCACGACCAATGGCTAGCATTTGCTGTTCGCCGCCAGACAATGTGCCCGCCCGTTGAACATGACGCTTTTCCAAAATTGGGAACAGCGCGTAAATGCGGGCGAGATCATCGGCAAAGTATTGCGGATCAGAATTCACCGCACCCATTTGTAGGTTTTCATACACGGTCATACGCGGGAAAATCCGGCGGCCTTCCGGTGACTGTGAAATACCTAGACGAATAATCTCGTGGGTTGGCATTTCATGGATCGGCTTGCCATCAAACGTCACGCTGCCACGAACCGCGCGGTTAACGCCACAAATCGCCATCATCAGGGTCGATTTGCCAGCGCCGTTGGCACCAATCATGGTGACGATTTCGCCTTGATGAACATCGATATCGATGCCGAACAAAGCCTGGTTGCGGCCATAGAAGGTTTCGACGCCACGAACCGAAAGGAGGGAGTTAGACATGTTTGCCATTTCCGCTGTTCCTACTCTTCGACAACGCCAAGATAGGCTTTGATAACGGCAGGGTCGTTGCGGACCTCCGTTGCGGTTCCGTCTGAAATTTTACGGCCATAATCGAGCACTATGATGTGGTCTGAAATTTCCATCACAACGCTCATATCGTGTTCGATGAGCAAAATGCCGACATCGTTTGTATCGCGGATCGAGCGGAGCAGCGCGTTTAACTCTTCCGACTCTTTTGGGTTCAAGCCTGCTGCTGGTTCGTCGAGGCATAGTAGAACCGGATCCGTGCACATTGCGCGCGCGATCTCGAGTTTACGCTGTGCGCCATAAGGCAATGCCGCAGCGGGATCATCGGCACGATCTGTGATACCGACGCGATCCATCCACGCGAGAGCCTTCTGCTTTGCAGCCTCTTGTGCGCGTTGATAGCTTGGTGTGTTGAAGATGCCGCCAATTGTATAGGCCGAAGCTTTCATCAAATGATTGTGTTGAGCAATCATCAGATTTTCCAACACCGTCATACCGCCGAACAAACGGATATTTTGGAAGGTGCGCGCCACTTTCGCATGTTGCGAAATGCGGAAATCTTCCATTTCTTCCAGTTTGAATTCGTTATCGTCTTTATGACGTAGGACGATCTGGCCGTCGGTTGGTTTATAAAAGCCCGTGATGCAATTGAACGCGGTTGTCTTACCAGCGCCATTCGGACCAATCACGGCGGTGATGTGGTTGCGATGGACATCGAACGATACAGCATCCACGGCGGTTAACCCGCCAAAGCGCATGGTCAGTTGATTAACGGATAGCAAAGGCTGAGACATGTTAACCGCGTCCCTGTGAAATCATGGCTGCAGATACAGTCTTCTTGTCTTTTAAGAACACTGTCGGCATGCGTGTTGATACAAGGCCACGTGGCCGCCAAAGCATCATCAGCACCATAGCAAGCCCGAACAACAACAAGCGAAGTTGGCTTGGATCGAAATCGTTACCGAAGATGACTTTCAAGAATTGCAATTGGCGAAGCAATTCAACGCCACCGACCATGGCAATGGCCGAGAACACGACTCCCAATTGGCTCGACATGCCACCCAAAACAACGATCGCGAGGATGGTTGCTGACTCCATGAAGTTGAAGGATTCAGGACTTACGAAAGCTTGCTTGGCAGCAAAGAAGGAACCAGCGAAACCACCGAACATCGCACCAATCGCAAAGGCTGAAAGCTTGGTGTTGACGGTGTTGATGCCGAGCGAGCGGCACGCGATTTCGTCTTCACGCAAGGCTTCCCACGCGCGCCCAATGGGGAGGCGGCGCAGACGTGCGGTGACAAAAAAGGTGAAAACCGCCAATGCCAGAATGAGGAAATAGAGGAAGATGATACGGTGCATGCTCGAATATTCGAGATGCAGCGTGGCCGCGAATCCGTTTTCGCTCTGGTTAAAGGGAAGTCCGAAAAAGGACGGACGTGGAATGTCGGACAAGCCGTTCGATCCGCCGGTGAAGCTGCGCCAATTCAACAACACGATGCGAATGATTTCCCCGAAGGCGAGGGTGACGATGGCAAGATAATCGCCGCGCAAACGCAGGACGGGGAAGCCCAGAATAATGCCCCATGTTGCGGCCAAAAGACCGGCAAGCGGCAAGCACATCCAGAAGCCAAACCCAAAATGGATGGAAAGCAATGCGTAAGAATAGGCGCCAACCGCGTAAAAAGCGACATAGCCCAGATCCAGAAGGCCAGCGAGTCCGACCACGATCTGCAAACCCCAACCTAGCATTACATAGGTGATGATCAGAATGCCGAGATCGAGGATGTAGCGATCCGAGAAAGGCAGGAACGGGAAGATGATCGCAAATCCAAGGAGTACTGGCCCAATTGTCTTTGCGACTTTTGCGGAGCCGAGCGCCTTGGCGAGGCTCGATGGAGCCTTCTCAGCCTTTTGACCGCCCTCTTTAGGCGCCCAGAAGAGTTCGTAAGCGATGCGGCCCACGAAAATCAGGCCACAGCCAATGCCCAACAGAAGCCAACGATAGGTGAGGAATAGGCCGTCTACACCACCAGAAGCGGATGTCTTGATGCCCAGCGTTGGCAAAAAGAGGAAGAAGGCAATGATCGTCGCAATGATACTACGCTTGATCATCGGCAAGAAGGAGGATGATGTCTGATCGTTAAGGGACATGGTTCAGACCTTCTCAATTTCTGGGCGACCAAGCAGGCCTTGCGGCATGAAGATCAGCACGACGATCAACATCGAAAACGCGGCCACATCCTTATATTCGGACGAGAAATAGGCGGCGAAAAACACTTCGATCAGTCCAATTACCAAGCCACCGAGCATCGCGCCGGGCAGCGAGCCGACGCCACCAAGAACGGCAGCCGTGAAGGCCTTAATGCCGGCCGAAAAGCCGATGTAGAAATCGATTACGCCGTAATAGAGGAGATACATAAGCCCTGCGACAGAGGCGAGCGCGGCACCGATGATGAAGGTCGTTGAAATCGTCGTGTTGACGTCAATACCGAGCAACATCGCCATCTTCATGTCTTGTTCGCAGGCGCGTTGGGCGCGGCCTAGCGATGTCTTGGAGATCAGATAAGTAAATCCAGACATCAGAAGGAAGGTGAGAACGACGATCAGGATCTGCATATAAGTGATGCGGACAACGAAATCATTGCCCTCCAAGATCGTGAAGCCACCCGAAATGATGGCGTTCAACGGCTTCACGCGAGCACCTTGCGTGGCTTGAACGAAATTTTGCAGGAAAATCGACACGCCAATGGCGGTGATCAATGGGGCTAAGCGGAATGAGCCACGCAGCGGGCGGTAGGCGAGCCGTTCAATGGTCCAGCCATACACACCGGCGATAATCATGGATATCGCGGCAACCAAGATCAGCGCGCCGATGCCGAGCGCGATATTGGTGGTGCCGGTGATCCCGAAGATGATCACAGTGATCAAGGAAACAAACGCGCCGACCATGAAGACGTCACCATGGGCGAAATTGATCATGCCGATAATGCCGTACACCATCGTATAGCCAATCGCGATGAGCCCATAGATCGACCCAAGCGTAAGTCCGTTGATGAGTTGCTGAATAAAATAATTCATTCCTAAAGCCCTGACCCAATGATGCTTTTGCCCGCACCTCGTAGAACCACTAACCGAACAATGGTTCGTCCGCCAGTGTCAATCGCCACGAAAATGCCATTAATTCACGTGCAATTTTGTGTAAATATGATGCTTTTGCGACATTAGCGGGCAGTTGCCGCGTCTTTCACCTGAAAGCCGTGTGCCAATGGGTCGCGGTCATCGATGAAGATCGTGTTGTACCCCGTCATGCGCGCCCAGCCCTCAATGGAGGGGATAATGGCGTCATAGGTCCCCACTTTGGTAGCCCGCTCGACACGGCCTCTGAATAGGGTGCCGATGATGCTTTCATGCACGAAATCATCGCCGGGCTTCAATTTGCCCTGCGCCGCCCACTGCGCCATGCGCGAAGACGTGCCGGTACCGCAAGGCGAACGGTCGATTGCTTTGTCGCCATAGAAGACGGCATTTTTGGCGTGCGCGTCGGGATGCGTCGGCGTTCCGGTCCAAAGCACATGCGATAGGCCATTAATGGCCGGATTTTCCGGATGGACGAAGGAATATTTGGCGCGGAAGGCTTCTCTCACCTTGGGGCTCCAGCGCAGAATATCGGACGGATTGACGTGTTCGAGGCCCGGGAAGTTCGCTTGCGGCTCAATGATCGCGTAGAAATTGCCACCATAGGCGACATCGGCGGTGATCGTGCCGAGCCCCTCAACATCTGCCGAAATGCCGGTGGAATGCAGGAAGGACGCAATATTAGTGATCCTCACGCTATCAACGAAACCGTCTTTCATCACGTAACGTGCTTCGACGACGCCTGCGGGCGTATCGATCATTAGGCGGCCGGGCTCGCGGGGAGAAACGAGGCCGCGCTCAAGCGCCATGGTGACGGTTCCGATGGTGCCGTGGCCGCACATAGGCAGGCAGCCCGACGTCTCAATAAACAGGAAAGCGATATCGCAATCAGGCCGCGTGGGTGGGTAGAGGATGGCGCCCGACATCATGTCATGACCGCGCGGTTCGAACATCAGGCCGGTGCGAATCCAATCATATTCGGCCAGAAAATGCGCGCGCTTTTCAACCATATTGGCGCCGACGAGGTTGGGGCCGCCGCCTGCGACGAGGCGCACCGGATTGCCGCAAGTATGACCGTCAACGCAGAAAAAAGTGTGAGTTGCCATTATATTAGCCGCTTCCCCTGAGAGTGTGATTCCGGTCTCTTTACCGTCAAGTTCATGTTTTGATTCAGCCTATTAAAGTTCTGAATCAGAATCTAGAATTTTCTATAAGTCGTTGATTTTTATTTTAAAAGCGCTGTGGGCTAAAGCTCGACAGGTCAATTTGGGGCTGACGACCGGCAATGAGGTCGGCGACGAGTTTGGCCGTTGCCGCGGACTGAGTTAGCCCGTAATGGCCATGGCCGAAGGCATGCACAACCAAGGGTGATTTTTGCGAATAGCCGATCACGGGCAAGGAATCCGGGATTGAAGGCCTAAAGCCCATCCAGACGGTGCCTTGGTCAAAGCTGGGCAAATCGCGGATGAACATTTCGGCTTTTTTATAGATCGCGCGGGTGCGGGCGTGGTTGGGCGGAAGTTTTAAGCCGGCAAGCTCAACAGCTCCGCCAAGGCGCAATCCAGTATCGAGTGGCGTTGCCACGAAGCCGCTGCCTTGGAAGGATACCGGGCGGTTTAAATAACGGGTCGAGCCAGGGAAGGAGATATTGTAGCCGCGCTCGGTGTCGAGAGGGACATGATCCCCAACCGTTGCGGCAATCGGCTTGGACCAAGCACCCATTGCTAGTACGACGCGATCAAAGGCGATTGGATCCCGTCCATCGAAGCGGACCGACACCCCCCGATCAAGATCGATGGCTTTGACGCTTGCTTGCAAAAAATCGATGTTTCGGGCGCGGGCGGCTTCGTAGAGCGCCATGGTAATCAAATAGGGATCGGTGACGTGTGCTGCGTCTGGGAAAAAGGCGGCACCGGCGATCGCGTCGGTGAGCGCAGGTTCCATTTGGCGCACTTCCGGACCATCAAGATATTCTACCCGAATGCCTGCCGCTTCTTGCCGTTTGAAATGGGGTAGGGCAGTGCGAAAATCGTCATGGCTTTGGAAGGCAAATAACCCGCCGCGGCGATGGATCATTTTTGCCATGCCGAGCCGCGCCGACAACTGTTCCCAAGCAGGCATTGCGAGGCTTTGGAGGCCGATGAGGGCGTCGATCGAGCGTGCTAAATTGGCCGGACGCGAGGCGATTAGGAGGCGCATAAGCCATGGCAGAATAGGCAAGAGGTATTCCCGCCTGATGGCCAAGGGCCCCAAAGGATCGGAAAGGAATTTGGGCACCTGTCGGAGCATTTTGGGATGCGCAATCGGATCAATA
>CANGPL010000097.1 GCA_947455725.1 Hyphomicrobiales bacterium
ACGCTCCATAATGGGCTTGATGTCGTCGTCATCCCCGATCACCGCACACCCGTGGTCACGCATATGGTGTGGTATCGCAATGGCTCGGCAGATGATCCTGTCGGCAAATCAGGCATTGCGCATTTTCTTGAGCATTTGATGTTCAAGGGTACTGACAAACATCCGCAAGGCGAATTCTCGGATGTTGTCACAGCGTTAGGTGGCCAAGAAAACGCGTTCACTTCTTATGATTACACGGCCTATTTTCAACGCGTCTCGCGCGAGCACCTCAAAACCATGATGGAGTTCGAAGCCGACCGTATGACCGGGCTTGTGCTGTCTGATGACGTCGTCGATCCCGAACGCGATGTCGTCATCGAAGAGCGCCGCATGCGCACCGATACCGATCCATCCGCACAGCTAGGCGAATCGCTTGCATCAACGCTGTTCACGCATCACCCCTATGGCAAACCGATTATCGGTTTCATGCATGAAATCGAAGGGCTAAACCGCGAAGATGCGCTTGCTTACTACCGTCGTTTCTACACGCCTGAAAACGCAATCCTTGTCGTTGCTGGCGATGTAACGGAAACCGAAGTCGTGCGTTTGGCAGAAGAGACCTATGGCCGCATTCCCGCGCGCGGCCAAAAGCCTGAGCGTCAACGCCCCCGCGAGCCAGACGCGCGTGCTGCGCGTCGCGTTGTGCTCGCAGATCCAAAAGTCGAGCAACCTTCCGTCCAACTCGCATGGGTCGTTCCAAGCTACAAAACGGCAGAAAAGGGCGAAGCAGAAGCCCTTGAAGTGCTCGTCCAAATTCTGTCAGCCCATGGCACAGGTCGGTTGCATCGCAAACTCGTGATGGAACAGAAAATTGCCGTAGCCGCTGGCGCTTGGTATCAAAGCACGGCTGTCGATAGCTCGCGGCTCATGCTCTATGCCCTGCCCCATCCGGATGGCACGTTAGAAGCCCTTGAAGCCGCCATCGAAAACGTCTTAGCCGATATTGTTGAGCACGGCGTCGAAGCGCATGAATTGCGCCGCGCCAAAACGCGTTTGATTGCGGATACGGTTTACGCGCAAGACAGCCAATCCTCACTCGCGCGCATGTATGGTTCAGCACTCGCCACAGGTTCCAGTTTAAAAGACGTCACCGAATGGCCCGACGCCATTGATGCGGTTACCGCCGAGCAGGTGCAAGCGGTTACCAAAAAATGGCTTAACCGCCGCCATGTTGTATCGGGCTATTTATTGAAAGATGAGGCTGCGTAATGAATGACGCATCAACCACGGCAAGCCTCGCTTCCCGCATTCAACTCGTTCGCTCCTCTTCCGGTATCGAAGCCTGGTTGATTGAAGACTACACGGTGCCTTTGATTGCGATGGAAGTCGCGATGGTCGGCGGCTCGTCGCAAGACCCTGAAACCAGACCCGGCACCGCCCGCTTTCTTGCGGGCCTGCTCGATGAAGGTGCAGGACACTATGATTCCGCCGCTTTTCATGATCGCTTGGATGATTACGCCATCGAGCTTGGCTTCTCCGCCTCGCGCGATCAAATCTCGGGCCAGCTCCGCACGCTCGCGCGCCACCGCGAAGAAGCCTTCGACATGTTCCGCTTGGCGCTCAATGAAGCGCGCCTCGATGAGGAACCCATTGAACGCGTACGCGCGCAACTCGAAGCCTCGTTGCGTAACGAAGCCAACGATCCCGACGCGATGGCCAATCGCGAATGGTTCGCCACTGCTTTTGCAGGCCATCCCTATGGCCGCCCGTCAAAAGGCACGCTCGACAGCCTGCCAACCATTACGCGCGATGATCTCGTTGCCTATCGCACAAAAGTGTTCGCGCGCGAGACGCTCAAAATTTCCGTCGTAGGCGCGATTGATGCCATCACTTTAGCAGCTGAATTAGAACGCGTTTTCGGCGCGCTTCTGGCAAAAGCATCGCTGAGCGATATTCCACTCGCAACACCAAAAGCGGTTGGCACACGCAAAATCATCGATCTCGATATTCCACAAAGCTCCATCCGTTTTGGGGCCGCGGGCCTGTTGCAAAGCGATCCTGATTTTGTCACCGCCAGCGTCGTCAATCACATTTTAGGGGGCGGCGTTTTCTCCTCACGTCTCTTCCGCGAAGTGCGCGAAAAACGCGGCCTTGCCTATTCGGTTTCCTCGCAACTCGCGGCCTTCGATCACGGCCCGCTGCATATGGGCGGCACATCGACAAAGAACGAACGCGCAGCAGAATCGCTCTCGATCATTGAAGCCGAAATCGCCTCGCTCGCCAAAGATGGCCCGAACGAGGACGAACTCGACATTGCCAAAAAATACCTCATCGGCTCCTACCCTTTGCGCTTTGACACCTCGACAAAGCTCGCAGGCCAGCTCACCCATATGCAAGTCGAAAACCTAGGCCGCGACTATATGGACCGCCGCAACGGGCTGGTAGCAGCCGTCACCCGCGAAAACGCCGCCCGCGTTGCCAAGCGGTTATATGGGGATGGCAAGCTGTTTGTGACGGTGGTCGGTCGGCCGGTTGGGATGTGAGGCTATCGACAACGCCTTGGGCCCTCTATCCTCGCGAGTAACTGTCTACGATTCGCGAGCACCAAACCGAAGATGCATATCCGCCGCCTCGACCCGATCCTGATCGACCGCATCGCCGCTGGCGAAGTGGTGGAGCGTCCGGCTTCTGCCGTTAAAGAAATCGTCGAGAATGCGATTGATGCGGGTGCAACGCGCATCGAAATCGTGATTGAGGAAGGCGGCCGCCGCCTCATTCGTGTCACCGATAATGGCGCTGGCATGAGTGCGGATGATTTGGCGCTTGCGGTCGAACGCCACGCCACCTCCAAACTGCCCGATGGCGATCTGCTTGCGATCAACACGTTAGGGTTTCGCGGTGAGGCCCTGCCCTCGATTGGTTCAGTGGCGCGGCTTTCAATTACAACCCGCCGCGCAGACGCCCCGCATGGCTCAAGCATACTCGTCGATGCTGGCATCAAAAACGCGGTCAAACCGGCTTCTTTTGAGCGAGGCACGCGCGTCGAAGTCGCCGATCTCTTTTACGCCACACCCGCACGTCTCAAATTCTTAAAAACCGACCGCGCCGAGGCGCAAGCCGTCGCCGATATGGTCAAGCGCAACGCAATGGCGCATCCTGATATTCGCTTCACGCTTAGCCATGACAGCGGCACGCTGATCGATTACCCCGACGAAGGCTCAAGCGATGCGGAAGCCCTCGCCCGCCGCGTGGGCCGAATCATGGGGCAAGATTTCACCGATAACGCATTGCCCATCGACGCTATCCGCGAAGACGCCCGCCTCTATGGGCTCGCAGGGCTCGGCACCTATCACCGCCCCACCGCCAATGCCGCGCATCTGCATGTCAATGGTCGCCCCGTTCGCGATCGGCTTCTCGTGGGCGCCATCAAAGCCGCCTATCAGGACCATGTGCCGAATGGTCGCCACCCAGCCGTCGCGCTCTTCATCGAAGTGCCGCCGCATCTCGTTGATGTGAACGTGCATCCGGCGAAAAGCGAAGTCCGTTTTCGCGATCCGGGCCTCATCCGCGGTCTGATTGTCGGCGCCATTCGCGACGCACTTGCGGGAGCCGGTCACCGCGCCTCGTCAACGGTTGCGACACGAACGCTTGATGCGCTTCGCCCCTATAGCGGTGGCGGGTCCTATAGCCCTCAAGCGCGGCCTGTCAATTGGGACTGGCAGCAATCGCCCGCCTCACCCGGCTTTCAAGAAACCGCTCAAGCGAGCTTCGAAAACCTTGCCACCCCGTCAGCCGACTCGCGTATCGCCAGTGTCGAGCCGAGCGTCACGGATACCGCGCATCCTTTAGGTGCCGCGCGCGCCCAGCTTCACGGCACCTACATCATCGCTCAAACGCAAAATGGCATTGTGCTTGTGGATCAACACGCCGCCCATGAACGCCTCGTCTATGAGCGCTTGAAACGCGAACGCGCCTTGCGCTCGATTGCACGGCAAATGCTGCTGATCCCAGCGGTGATTGATCTCGATCCCTCCGACGCGCAAAAGCTGATCGACCGCGCCCCCGTGCTCGCCGAATTAGGCCTCGTCATCGAACCCTTCGGGCAAGGCGCGATCGCCGTATCCGAGGTTCCCGCTGCGCTCGGTGACAGCGATGTACCCGCCCTCATCCATGACCTCATCGACAGCATGGAAGAATGGGGCACGACGCTCGCCCTCGAAGATCGGCTCGATCATGTCCTTGCCACCTTCGCCTGCCACCATTCCGTCCGCGCAGGAAGACGACTCAGGCCAGAAGAAATGGATGCGCTCTTACGCGAGATGGAAGCCACCCCAAATTCCGGCCAATGCAACCATGGCAGGCCTACTTATGTCGAGCTTAAACTCACTGACATTGAGCGGTTGTTTGGGCGCTCATAACCGTCCTTCGACAAGGGCCTAAAGGCCCTGCTCAGGATGAGGTTGAGGTCTCATCTTTTTTCCCTCATCCTGAGCCGGACCGTAGGTCCGAGTCGAAGGGCCAGCCGTCTGTAACAGCCCAATATGCGTCAGGAATAACCACCATGCCCGTCACCATCCGTCCCATCGATCCAAAAGACCGTGCCGAATGGGGCGTGCTTTACGCGGCCTATGCCGAGTTCTACAAAGTGACGCAAACGCCCGATATGCGGAACCGCGTCTGGACATGGTTGCTCGATCCAGCCCATGAAACCAAGGGCTTTGTCGCCGAAGACGAGACCGGCAAACTGATCGGCCTCACCCATTACCGTCCCTTCGCGCGACCTCTATCAGCCTCTACCGGCGGCTTTCTTGACGATCTCTTCGTAACCCCCGAAGCGCGCGGCTCAGGTGCCGCCAAAGCGTTGATCAATACAGTCGCGAATGAAGGCAAAAAGCGCGGCTGGACGGTCATACGCTGGATCACGGCGGAAGATAATTACCGCGCCCGCAGCCTTTATGACAAAGTCGCGGAGAAGACGAAATGGGCGACGTATGATTTGAAGCTTTAGGCGGGAGACAGAGGTAAATATTCGTTGCCGCAAAAATCAAGATACACAATGTGTATCTGTTATGTTATAATTATTTCATGAAGCACGTCAGCACGCCCATCGCATCAAAGCCTGATACCCGCGCCGTCAATTTACGCATCCGCGAAGACATCCGCGATTTGATCGACCGTGCCGCTAATGCGCAAAGCAAAACGCGCTCGGAGTTTATGATCGACGCCGCCCGGCGCGCGGCGGAAGAGTCGTTGCTTGATCAAACCCTGGTCCGCGTTGACGCTGAAACCTTCGCTCAGTTTACCGACCTGCTCGACCGTCCACCCACAGGTTCAGGCTATGAGAGGCTTATGTCGGCACCTCTACCTTGGCAGAAATAATGCTTAAACCACCTGCGCTGCTCTCGGATGCGCATCGTGTAGACGGGTTTCACTCAGGCGTCGCAAGTTTGGATGAATGGTTAATCCGCCGCGCGCGCGCCAATCAAGCCAGTGGCGCGTCGCGAACTTATGTCGTTACAGAGGATGCAAACCTTGTGATCGCCTATTACGCCTTGGCCGCAGGGGCCATCGCGTCAAACGACACGACGAGCCGTTTCAGACGAAATATGCCCGATCCAATTCCGGTGGCCATCTTAGGCAGACTAGCGATTGATAAATCCTATCAGGGCCAATGCTTGGGAACCGCTTTGCTTAAAGATTGTGTTTTCAGGGTTCGACAGGCCGCATCTATTCTGGGTGTGCGGGGCCTTGTCGTTCATGCACTTTCGGATGACGCCAAAACTTTCTATGAAAAATTCGGATTCACCGCCGGTAAAACCAATCCGATGACGCTTCTATTGTCGCTCACTGAGGGTTAGTTTCCCCGCTCATCAGCACAGCCACATGCGCGCCGACAGATCCCGCTAATCCTTGCAAATCATAGCCGCCTTCGAGCAGTGAGACGACACGCCCACCGGCTGTGCTTTCCGCAACATCCATCAGCTTCGCGGTCGCCCAAGCAAAATCCGCTTCATCTAAATTGATGTTGGCCAGCGGGTCGCGCCAATGCGCATCAAAGCCTGCGGAGATGATCACAAGCTCTGGCCGATAGGCCAAAAGCCGAGGTAAAATCAGCCCTTCAAACGCCTGACGAAAGGCCTCGCCGCC
>CANGPL010000098.1 GCA_947455725.1 Hyphomicrobiales bacterium
GGTAAGGCGCGTCATGACAAGTCAGCGAGGCGCGCTGCCTCTATCATGGGGAAAAACGCCGATTTTGACGCGATGCCAAACATTGGTGTGCCGTTGATCTCGCGTTCCTCGCCCAAGGCGACGAGATCAAAAAAGATGGGTCGCGTGAGCTTGGCCCATAAGTCACCACGAACCTTCAGATAGGGGATGAGCCCGCCATGCGCATTTTCTTCAAAGCGCATCGGATGATCGGCGCCTAAAATTACCGTGTCGTCGACATTGGTGCGGAAAATCAGTTCGTCGGAAGCCTTTTCCATCGCAACGGCGAGAAAGGGTGCGTCATCCACTTTGATACCGACCATCTCGACCGGCGTGACCAACACATAACGCTCGGGATCTTTCCGCAAAATCGAGGCGAAGAGTTTGACAAGGGCAGGGCGGCCGATGGGGGTTCCCATATAGAACCAGGTGCCATCGGAGGCGATGCGCATATCGATTTCGCCGCAATAATCCGGATGCCACAAATGGACGGGCGGCGGGCCTTTTTCGCTGGCGCGTTTGGCCGTTGCGGTCAATGTATCGAGCGGTGGGGCGGCATTGGTGTTCATGCCCGTAACATAGACAGCGTGGCGCCTTTCGCAAAGCGCCAGCGCTTGATTTTCTAGTCAAAAAGGCTGGAAACGCTCGATTCCGTGGCCGTGCGGCCAATGGCCTCGCCCAAAAGCGTGGCGACCGAAATGACGCGGATGTTTTTGGCAACCTTTACGGCTTCGGTCGGCTGGATCGAGTCCGTCAAAACGAGCTCTTTCAGCTTGGAGGATGCGATACGGGCAACGGCGCCACCCGAGAGCACGCCATGGGTGATGTAGGCGTAAACTTCCTTGGCTCCGTTGGCCAAAAGAGCCTCGGCTGCGTTGCAAAGCGTGCCGCCCGAATCGACAATATCGTCGACGAGAATGCAGGATCGGCCTGCGACATCGCCGATGATGTTCATGACTTCCGATTCGCCGGCGCGTTCGCGGCGCTTATCGACGATGGCGAGCGGTGCGTCGATGCGTTTGGCGAGAGCACGGGCGCGGACCACGCCGCCGACATCCGGCGAAACGATCATGGTGTTGGAGGTGTCGAGGTGTTCTTTGATGTCGCGGGCCATCAGGGGCGCGGCAAAGAGGTTATCTGTTGGAATATCAAAGAAACCCTGAATTTGGCCGGCGTGTAGATCGACGGTGAGGACACGGTCGACGCCCGATTGCGCGATGAGGTTGGCAACGAGCTTGGCCGAAATTGGCGTGCGGGGTCCGGCTTTACGGTCCTGACGGGCATAACCGAAATAAGGAATGACGGCGGTAATGCGCTTGGCCGAGGCGCGGCGCAGCGCATCTGTAATGATCAGAAGCTCCATCAAATGGTCATTGGTTGGAAATGACGTTGATTGGATGATGAAAACGTCTTGACCACGGACATTTTCCTGAATTTCAACGAAAATTTCCATATCGGCGAAGCGCCGAACCTGGGCCTTGGCAAGCGGTAAGGACAAATAGGCTCCAATGGCCTCGGCGAGCGCGCGGTTAGAGTTCCCCGCGACGAGCTTGATGTCAGCTTTCATCGGGCAATTTCCTTACTCATTTATGGGCTGCGAAGGTTTTGAAGCCAAACAAACAATGCTGGCGAACCGGCTCATATCAGGCCAGACGCCGTGTCACAATATCGCCATATGGCAAACCACATAAAACTTGAGGGAATAGCGATATCTATCGTTGCATAAGTCCGAGATCGTGCCCATTGAGCGCCTCGGCGCCTTTTTCGCCGACCAGATAGGTGCGTCCGAGGCACATGGCGGTTTCCGTGGCCGAATCCATCAGAATCATATGCGCGAACATGACCATTCCTGGCTCGATTACCCAGTCATTATTCTCGTAGAACATGGGCCAATCCATCCAGCTCGGGGTAAATTTGGCCCCTAATGAATAGCCACAGGCGTTAAGCCGATGCTCGTTCAGGCCGTGCGCATCGAAGATTTTGGTGTGGGCGGCGAAAACCTCACCCGCCGTAGCACCGGGTTTGAGCGCCGCTTCGCAGGCTAAAAGCGCTTCTTTTGCTGCCGAATGATAGGAAAGATGCAGCGGGCGCGGTTGGCCGACGACCACGGTACGCATCAAGGCGGCGTGGTAATGCCGGAATGTGCCAGCAAATTCGAGCGTGATCTGATCATTGGCGTCGAGCACGCGACGGCCAGCCTTGTAGCGGCACAACAGGGCGTCACGGGCCGAGCCGATGATAAATTCATTGGCGGGATAATCGCCGCCATTGGCAAAAATCGCATTGTGCTGCGCAGCTAGAATTGCACCTTCGTCGGCTCCGGCATGAATTGCCGCGATGCCTGCTTGATCGGCGAGATCCGATAGGCGCGCGGCTTCGCGGACATAGGCGATTTCATCGGCAGATTTGACCGCGCGTAGGCGCGTGACGATGTCGGACGCATCGACAAGCGTGGCGTGGCCTTCAAAGGCTGCTTCGAGACGCTTGCCATGGAAATGGCTCAAGCCATAGGCATCATATTCGACGCCGATGCGCTTGCCGGTGCCGCCCAAATCTTTGACCATGGCTAAGAGATCGAGGGACGGATTGGCGTCTTTGCCATCTTTCCAGATGCGGATGTCTTTGAGGATCGAGGTATGTTGCGCTTGGCGCAAATCGGCGGAACGGGTGAGCAAGGCCATTGTGCCATCCGATCCGATATAGATGGATTGGAAGAAGCAAAAGCCGAACGTGTCATAGCCCGTCAGCCAATACATGCTCTCCTGCTGGAAAAGCAGCATCCCATCAAGGCCTTTGGCCTCCATCGCATCAATCAGGCGGTGGCGGCGGCGGAAAAATTCGTATTCGTCAAAATGTATGGCCATGTCCCCTGAATAAGAGATTCGTAAGCCAATGTCAGCGCATGGATTGCGGCTATCCTGTCCTATCCGACAGGTTTCAAACGCGCGCTTCTGGTTAAGCTTAGGGCTTCGCAGGCTTTTGTTTCGTTTCTCCTTTTCCGAGGCAAGCGCCCGCTTTGGGGGGATGTCATGCGCTTAAGAACTGTTTTTCTTGTTCTATCGTTTGCTTTATCGGCGTCGGCTTGCACGACGTTTCGGGGCGTAAACGACATTAATGCGGACGATGCGGGCCAAGCATCCAAGGTTAAATTCGGGACCGTGATTGCCGAACATCCGGTGAATATCCACGCTTCGCCCGATATTGGCCTCGGCGCGGGGGCTTTGCTCGGGGCGGGGGCGGGCGCTGAGATGGGTCATTCCAACGCATCAACGCTCGAAGGGATGCTGGCGGGAGCGGTTGCGGGCGCGGTTGTCCAAAACGCGATGGAGACCGGAAATGGGATTGAGTACACGATCGCCTTCGCCGATGGCTCGACCCAGATTTTAGATCAGCTGCAAGGCCCGGGCGACCCTGTTTTTAAGCCGGGCTCTGCCGTCATAGTCGAGTTTGGCGCGACCAAACACAAGATTTTATCAGCGGAAGCCTTGCCGGAAACGGTCGCCCATCCGAAGGAAGTGCGGGTTGCCGGAGCGCCTAAGCCAACCAGTCTCAAGGTCCAATCCTGCACCAAGACGAAATCGATCGATCAAGAGCGTAAAGTCTGTACGGACCAGTGAGCGCGCCCGATTTGCGGCCATTTAGCCCTTTTAAGTTGAACGGGAACGTCCTAAATCCCGTTTATGGCGCGCGCTCCCCAATCCCCTTTCGACGATTCGGCTCCTGATGAGGATTTGCCCGAGGATATGAACCTCGAGGCGGAGGATGTCGGCGAGGAGAGTTCGGGCATTGATCTCGATTTTTCCGGTGAGGCGACCCCGCAGCGGCTGAAGGCCGGCGTTGAAGTTATTCAGAAGGCGCTGAAAACCCTGCCCAATGCGCCGGGCGTCTATCGCATGATCGATGGCGCGGGTGATGTGCTCTATGTCGGGAAGGCCAAGAGCCTTAAAAAGCGGGTCTCGAATTATGCGCGCGGTGTGGGGCATACAAGCCGCATCGCGCGGATGATTGCCGAGACGGCCTCGATGGAATTCGTCACGACGGAGACCGAGACCGAGGCGCTGCTCTTAGAAGCAAATTACATCAAGCAACTAAAGCCGCGCTTTAACGTGCTGCTCCGCGATGACAAGAGCTTTCCTTATATTCTCGTGACGAGTGATCACGTCGCGCCGCAACTGACCAAGCATCGCGGGGCACGAAACCGGCGGGGGCAGTATTTTGGACCCTTTGCCAGCGTATGGGCGGTTAACCGGACCATCACAGCATTGCAACGCGCGTTTTTGCTTCGGACGTGCACGGATTCTTATTACGAAAACCGGTCACGGCCTTGTCTGCTCTATCAAATCAAACGCTGCGCGGGGCCGTGCACGGGGGAAATTAATCCCGTCGGCTATCAAAATTTGGTCAATGAAGCGCGTGATTTTCTGTCTGGTAAAAGCCAAGCTGTTAAAGCGCGGCTTGCTGAAGATATGCAGGCGGCCGCCGAGGCGCTTGAATTTGAAACGGCCGCGCGCATTCGGGATCGTTTAGCGGCTTTATCTGCGATTGTTTCGACGCAGGATATTAACCCGCAATCGGTTGAAGAGGCCGATGTCTTTGCGCTCCATGAAGAGGCAGGACAGTTTTGCATTGAAGTGTTTTTCTTCCGCAATTTCCAGAATTGGGGCAATCGCGCTTATTTTCCGAAGGCGGATCGAACCATTGCGGCAGAGGAAGTTCTGGGGCAATTCGTTGCCCAATTTTATGATGATAAGCCTGCGCCGCGTCTCGTGCTGCTCTCGCATGACGTGGAGGATATGGAGCTGTTAGGCGAGGCGCTTTCGCTTCGAGCGGATGGGAAGGTTGAAGTGGCTTCGCCGAAGCGCGGCGAGAAGCGCGATTTGGTTGATCATGCCGCGAGCAATGCGAAGGAGGCGTTATCGCGCAAGCTTTCGGATACGGCGTCACAGAAGCAACTCCTCACCGCGCTTGGCAATGCGTTTGGATTGCCTGCATCGCCGCGCCGTGTCGAGATTTATGATAACTCGCATATTATGGGCACGAATGCGGTGGGCGCGATGGTCGTCGCCGGTGTCATGGGATTCTCGAAGCCGCATTATCGGACGTTCAATATTCAATCGACTGAGATTACCCCCGGTGACGATTTTGGCATGATGCGCGAAGTTTTGACGCGGCGTTTTTCAAGGCTTCAAAAAGAGGCGCCGCGTGAGGTTGAGCCGACCGAGGCCTCCAAAGAAGACGGTATGCCGGATTGGCCCGATCTCGTGCTGATCGACGGTGGCCGCGGACAGCTTGAAGCGGCAAAGACGGTGATTGAAGCGCTCGGCATTGAAGGCGTACCCTTGGTGGGGGTTGCCAAAGGGCCGGATCGCGATGCGGGCCGCGAGACATTTTTTGTGCCCGGACGCGACCCTTTTAAACTCGCACCGCGTGATCCGGCGCTGTATTTTATCCAACGGCTGCGCGATGAGGCCCACCGCTTTGCGATTGGCACGCATCGGGCGCGGCGCAAGAAGGATTTGACCAAA
>CANGPL010000099.1 GCA_947455725.1 Hyphomicrobiales bacterium
AAGCGGAGAGCGTCCTTTTTGATGCAGGTGCCTTGGATGCGATGGCCCCGGCAGGTACCGTTATTCTCATGGCCACCTGCGCGCCCTCGGCGGTTAAGGCTATCGCTGCCCGTGTCGCTGCGACGGGACGTCACATCGTTGATGCGCCTGTCTCGGGTGGTATTGTCGGCGCAAAGGGTGGCACACTCACCATTATGGCATCAGCACCAAAGCCCGTTTTCGAAAAATCTCATGCAGTGTTATCAACGCTCGGTGATAAGCTGTTTCATGTGGGCGAAGAGCCGGGCCAAGGCGCTGCCGTTAAAACTGTCAATCAACTGCTCTGTGGCGTTCATATCGCTGTTGCAGCCGAAGCCTTTGCCTTGGCCGAGAAGGCAGGAATTGATGGTAAACTGGCGCTTGAAATTCTAGGGGGTTCAGCGGCTGCAAGCTGGATGTTAAACAATCGCGGTCCCCGCATGTTTGAAGAGGAGCCGATGGTCGCAAGCGCTGTCGATATCTTCGTTAAGGATCTTGGTATTGTGGTTGATGCTGGCCGCGCTTCAAAAACGCCATTGCCAATCGCTTCCGCGGCGCTGCAAATGTTTCTTGCGGCCTCAGCCATGGGTCTGGGATTGAAAGATGATAGTCAAGTTATAGAAGCTTATCGGCACGTTGCCGGGTTAAAAAAGTAATCAGGGAAGGGTAAACTATGTCTCAAGAAACAATCGGCTTTATCGGCGTAGGCTTTATGGGCCATGGCATGGCCAAAAATATCGTTGAAAAAGGCTATCCGCTAACCGTTATGGGTCATCGCAACCGTGCGCCGGTTGAAGATCTCCTCACACGTGGAGCGAAAGAGGCCAAGAGCGTTAAAGAACTCGCTCACGCATCAACCATCGTTTTTCTCTGTGTAACAGGGTCAAAGGAAGTTGAAGCCGTGTTGCGTGGACCCGATGGCCTCGTTGCCAATCTACCTAAAGGCTCCATCGTCGTCGATTGCTCGACGTCGGATCCGACGTCTACCATGGCGCTGTTCAAGGAATGTGAAGCCCATGGCATCACCCTTGTTGATGCACCGCTTGGCCGCACACCAAAAGAGGCTTGGGAAGGCACGCTCGATACGATGGTCGGTGCAACCGATGCTGTATTTGAGCGCCTAAAGCCCGTACTGGCTACTTGGTCAGGCCGCGCGGTTCACATTGGTGGACCTGGTGATGGTCATAAAATGAAACTGATCAATAATTTCCTCTCGCTCGGCTATGCCGCGCTTTATTCCGAAGCACTGGTATTGGCGCAGAAAGTTGGCATCACGCCGGACCGCTTCGATAGCGTCATTCGTGGGGGTCGCATGGATTGTGGTTTCTATCAAACCTTCATGAAATATACGTTGGAACGCGACCGTGACGCCCATAAATTTACGCTTGCGAATGCGTTTAAGGATATGCGCTATCTTGAATCCATGGCGGATGATGCAGGTATCGCTAATCCGCTCGGCAATGCGGTTAAGAATGCTTACGCCATCGCGATAAATGGTGGCCGCGCCAATGATTTTGTACCGATGCTGGCCGATGTGATTGCTGAAGCAAACGGAACATCGCTCGAAAAGAAATAAGAATTGAGACGAAATTTAGTCAGTAACGGCAGGGATCATTCCCTGCCGTTTGCGTTCACGGGCGAGAAGATAAAGCCCGGAGCCAACAACAACAAAACCACCGAGAAGTGTAAAGCCATCGGGTATATCGTCAAAGACAAAATATCCTAAAAGCCCCATCCAAATCAGTTGGGTGTAAATAAATGGCGATAGAACATAGGCTGGTGCATATCGGTGCGCTTTAATCAAAGCGAAATGGCCCAGTGCCGCGTAAGCGCCAAGGGCCACCATTGTGAGCGCTGTCATCAAATCGGGGGGATTTTGCCAAAACCACGGGAGTGCAGGGGATAACAAGATAGCTCCCGCTAGGCCGGAATAGACCAAGGTTGTCTCTGTGGAATCATGCGCCGCGAGATGCCGTGTCATGATCGCGTACAACGCATGACACACCACACCGAAAACCGAGAGGATCGCAACCGGATGAATCCCGCCAAAGCCCGGTCGCGCGACAACAAGCACGCCTAAAAAGCCGATAATGATAGCAATCAGTCGGTCGCGGCCGATACGTTCGCCCAAGAGCGGCCCAGAAAGAAGCGCCACTACTAAGGGCGTTGCAAAGGCGATCGAAATCGTTTGCGAAAGCTGCAAGGAATTCACCGCGATAAAATTGAAAACCGTTGAAGCAAACAACAGCAGCGAGCGGATTGCCTGCAGTCCCGGCTTTTTTGTTTTTAAAACGCCCGGCTTTGTTTTTGGATTGATAGCGAGCATCACGAAAATGACGCTGAAGACATAGCGGCTCCACACGGTTTCCATTGTGGGGATAATATGGTTGAGCCATTTGGCCGATGTATCGAGGAGGGAAAACAGAAAGAATGCGCTTGCAATTAGCGCAATACCCGTCAGGCGTTGGCGGGCTAGGTCGAGTGCGGTAGTCGCGGACGGCTCGGAGCGGGGCATAAATTCAAGACTTCGTCGTTTGTATTCAAACTCTTTACCCGCAATTAGGGTTGATGGCGACCGTTCGCCAAGCTTATCTCCGTTGCATCTCTGTCACGTCTGCAGGATAGGTGGAAATCGGGGTAAGGTAGGCGCAACCATGCATCAAGAGACAGAAACTGTTCCATTCAATGAGGCTCTACGGCTATGGCTGCGTATCGGTCTTTTGTCGTTTGGTGGTGCGCCTGCCCAAATCGCGATGCTTCACAAAAGCGTTGTCGATGAGCGTCAATGGATCGACGAAACAACATTTCTTCACGCCCTTAATTTCTGCATGTTGCTGCCGGGGCCTGAGGCACAGCAGCTTGCGACCTATATTGGTTGGCGTTTGCATGGCTTAAAAGGCGGCATCGCTGCCGGGGTCTTATTTGTTCTTCCAGGCGCACTGGTCATGCTTGGCCTATCTTTGATCTATGCGCTGTTGGGGCAGGTTCCCCTCGTCGCCGCTTTGTTCTTTGGACTAAAATCAGCCATACTCGCCGTCGTCATTGAAGCGGTGATACGAATATCGAGACGGGCCTTTAAAACGCAAGCATTGATTGGCTTAGCTGTTGTTTCCTTCGCGTCTATTGGACTGATCGGCGTACCCTTCCCAGTGCTCGTATTAGGTGTTGCGGTCATTGCTTATCTTATCGGACCTTTAGTTCCGCAGGCATTCGCATTGCATCCATCGTCCAATGTCACGGTAAAAATTGGTGATGGGCACGTCTATCGAACGGTTTTTACGGTCATCCTTTGGATGGTGATTTGGTTTGCTCCCCTTGCTCTTGTGGCTTTGCTATTGGGTGCCGATCATCGGCTCGTTGATATAGGTCTATTTTTTGCGAAACTTGCCGCAGTGACATTTGGTGGCGCCTATGCGCTCCTTGCTTGGCTTGCTCAGGCCGTTGTTGAAAATAAAGGCTGGCTCGCGCCGCATGAAATGGTCGATGGTTTAGGGCTTGCGGAAACCACGCCAGGACCAACGATTCTCGTGACACAATTTGTGGGCTTCCTCGCCGCGATGCGTACGCCCGGTCTTCTTCATCCAATCATAGCGGGCGTATTGGGGTCCTTTTTGACCACTTGGATGACCTTTGTGCCATCCTTTCTGTGGATCTTTTCGTTGGCGCCCTATTTAGGAAGCTTGCGCTCGAATCGTCGTCTGTCCGCGTCGCTGGCTGCGATTACGGCGGTTGTTGTGGGCGTTGTCGCATGGGTGGCGTTTTGGTTTGGACTGCATGTCTGGTTTTCCGAGGTCGGTGAAATGACGCTGGGATTTATTCGATTCCCTTTCGTTCCGCTCTGGTCAGTAAGGCCAGACGCCGTCCTTCTGTCTCTACTCGCCTTTGTTTTGTTGCTTTTGATGCATCGCGGGCTCGGCCTCACACTCTTGGTAACAACCGGTATTGGGCTTGTGATCAGGCTTGCTATGCCCGCGATCCTCGGCTTCTCTTGATGTTATATCTGGTTTGAGGAGGTTCTAATGACGACAGCCTATCCCCGCGACATGCTTGGCTATGGCCGCCATACGCCCGATCCGAAATGGCCCGGCGGAGCCAATGTCTGTGTTCAATTCGTCGTCAATTATGAAGAGGGCGGCGAGAACAACATCTTGCACGGTGACGCAGCGTCCGAGGCCTTTTTATCCGAAATCGTTGGCGCCGCTCAATGGCCGGGTCAACGCCATTGGAATATGGAATCAATTTACGAATATGGCGCGCGGGCCGGCTTTTGGCGGCTTTGGCGCATGTTCACCAAGCGTAATATGCAGGTGACCGTATATGGGGTTACAAGCGCTTTGGCGCGTAGTCCTGAACAGCTCAAGGCCATGCAAGAAGCAGACTGGGAAATTGCCTCGCACGGTCTCAAATGGGTTGAGCATAAAGATATGCCAATTGAAGAAGAGCGCCGTCAGATCGCCGAATCAATCCGCTTGCACACCGAACTCGTCGGTGAGCGTCCTTTGGGCTGGTATACCGGTCGCTGTTCGATGAACACGCAAGATTTGATCATGGAGGAGGGCGGCTTCCTCTATTCATCCGATACCTATGCCGACGATCTGCCTTACTGGGTAAAGGGTCCGAAGGGTCCGCATTTGATCATCCCCTATACGCTGGACGCCAATGATATGCGGTTCGCAACCCCGCAGGGTTTTAATACGGGCGAGCATTTTTATTCATATCTCAAAGATAATTTTGACATGCTCTATCGCGAAGGAGCTGAAGGCGCGCCAAAAATGATGAATATTGGCCTGCATTGTCGCTTGGTTGGCCGTCCGGGTCGCGCCTTGGCTTTGGAAAAGTTCCTCGATTACGTGCAAAGTCATGACAAGGTGTGGGTGGCCAAGCGCATTGATATCGCGCGGCACTGGCGAAAGGTGCATGCGGTGGGGTGAGTAGAAGGCTGCTGCGGCATTGATTCAATAAGCGCGCGAAAACTGATCGCGACCTCCGTACGTGCTCCGGCTTGAATTGGATCTCGCGACGTCAATATTATTTTCAAAATTGGCTTGGACTTTCAGAATCTTAACCCTGTTTTGCGCGCACTCCTTTGTCACATAAATTATGACAAAAAAAACGCTTGCAATGGGGGGATAATGCCCCTATTTCCCCTTTGCCCAATTTCGCACGTGCCTGTGGTCGTGTGTCGGTTGGTGGGCATCCGGACAAGAGGCCGGACAGCCGCCCGGGTTCGTCAGACTTCTCGACGAATCCGATAATCAATCGGCAGCCGGAGGCGAAACCGGCGTACCTCGTTCTCCC
>CANGPL010000100.1 GCA_947455725.1 Hyphomicrobiales bacterium
GCGAGATTGGTCAGCACCTCATCGAGCGCTTTACGAAATCCGGCCAGTCTTTTGTCCGATGCTGTTTCGATACGGGGCGCGCCGCGCGCCTCAGCCGCGCCCGTCGCAAAGAGAATTAGTGTGTCGGAGGTCGAGGTATCGCTATCCACCGTGATGGCATTGAACGAGGTCGCCGTGCCTTTGGTGAGCAAGGCTTGTAGCACTTCATGCTCAATCGGCGCATCGGTGAAGATGAAAGAGAGCATGGTTGCCATGTCAGGCGCGATCATGCCTGCGCCTTTGGCGATGCCGTTGATGGTGACGGTCACGCCGCCAAGATCGGTGGTGACGCTTGAGACCTTCGGATAGGTATCCGTCGTCATGATCGCCTGAGCGGGCTCGAGCCAAGGCGTTGATCTGAGCTTTTTCGCGGCCTTTTGCAGTGGCCCGTCAAATTTGGCCGCATCGAGCGGCTCGCCGATTACGCCGGTCGACGCCAATACTATTTCGCGCGGTTTGCAGCCGAGCGCCTCGGCGGCGATAGCGGCGGTCTTTTTGACCGTTTCTTTGCCTGCCTTGCCGGTAAAGGCGTTGGCATTGCCCGAATTCACCACCAAACCGCGCGCTTTGCCTGACTTTAGCACATCGCGGCACCAATCGACCGGCGCTGAAGGGCATTTCGAGCGGGTAAACACGCCCGCAGCCTGCGTGCCTTTGGCCAAGCCGACCAACAGCACATCCGTTCGCCCCTTATATTTAATCCCTGCGGCTGCGGTGGCGAAGGTGACCCCTTCGATCGCTGGAAGTTCGGGATAGGTTTTTGGGGCAAGCGGGGAAATGGCTGTCGACATGGCGTGACTCGCGGGTTTTAGGCCTTCGGGTTTAGATTACTGGGCAGCAGGAGCGGCTGGCGGGTCGATACGCTCGATTTTGCCCGTTTCACGAAGCGCTTTGATCGTTTCCTGCTGATTTTTGCGGTACATGAATTGCTCGATCTGATCCTTGACTTCGTCATAAGTCGGGACGGGCTTTTCGCGTTTATCGACCAATTTGATGACGTGGTAGCCAAATTGGCTCTTCACTGGCTCTGAAACCTGTCCCAGTGTGAGGGCAAAGGCAGCGGCTGAAAACTCAGGAACCATGCGTTCTTTGGTAAAAAAGCCAAGATCGCCGCCTTGTTGGCCCGAACCTGGGTCTTTCGACAATTCGGTCGCAAGTTTGGCAAAATCTTCGCCCGCCTTGATGCGCTTGACGATCTCCTTGGCCTGATCTTCGGTCTCCACCAAAATATGGCTCGCGCGAATTTCGGTTTCGGGCTTCAGATTTTTGACGGTTTCGGTGTAAAGCGCGCGCATCGATTCATCCGTGACGGCCTTTTTGGCCTGAGCGGCGCTGTATTCCTCAAACAACATGCGATCGGTCTGATAGCCAAGCCGACGCTTGAAATCAGCGTCGTCGGCGAGTTTGGCGTCGCGCGCGGCTTTGGCACCGAGGCGGAGATCGATAATATAGGTGACCGCATATTCGTGGCGCTGGGCTTCCGGAATTTGTTGGATCGAATCACCCAAGTCTTGGAGTGCCATGCTGACATCGGCTTCGGTGATATCGGTACCGTTCACTTTTGCCACGACGTGGTCAGGAGCATTGGCTGCGAAACTTGGCCCCGAGACGCCAAAACCGGCGAAAGCGGCAAGAAAAACGGTAAAAAGGGCGTAACGGAGCTGAAGCGCACGGATAAACATAAGCGATCCTTTTCAAATCGATCAAGGTGAATGCAGGAAGCCATGACGGAACCTGCCGTCTGTTGCAAGCATTCCGAAGGGCAGGATTTGAAAAAAATCGATCCAGACCTATTTATTTAGGGAAACGAGCCGGCCAAACCCGTGAACGGAGGTCGCCTTAGAAAAATTTTGCGGCTATAGAGGTCGCCAATTGGATATTGGAATGTCTCGACCCATCAGGGTCTAGCGGTTGATAAAGGGTTTTCGATGTTCGGCGCACTCGCCAAAAAGATTTTCGGTTCGGCCAATGACCGCAGACTGAAGACATTCACCCCCAAGATTCAGGCGATCAATGCGCTGGAACGTGAAATTGCGGCTTTGTCGGATGAGGCGCTCCGGGCGCGCACCGATGCCTTCCGCGCGGAGCTCGCCGCTGGGAAGACGCTGGATGATATTCTCGTGCCCGCCTTTGCCACCGTCCGTGAGGCGGGAAAAAGGGTGCTCGGCCAGCGCCATTTCGATGTGCAGCTGATCGGCGGCATGGTGCTGCATGAAGGCTCGATCGCCGAAATGAAGACCGGCGAAGGCAAGACCTTGGTGGCAACGCTTGCGACCTATCTCAACGCCCTGTCCGGCAAGGGTGTACATGTGATTACGGTCAATGATTATTTGGCGCGTCGCGACTCGGAATGGATGGGGCAAGTCTATCGCTTCCTCGGACTTTCGACCGGCGTCATTGTTCATGGCCTCGACGATGCCGAGCGTAAGGCAGCCTATGCGGCCGATATTACCTACGGCACGAATAATGAATTCGGCTTCGATTATCTGCGCGACAATATGAAATATGAGCTCGACCAGATGGTCCAGCGTGGTCACAATTTCGCGATTGTCGACGAAGTGGACTCGATTTTGGTCGATGAAGCGCGTACGCCTTTGATCATCTCTGGTCCGCTCGATGATCGCTCGGAATTATACAACGCGATTGACGTCATCATTCCGCGCTTGACGCGCGAGCATTATGATCTCGATGAAAAACAACGCTCTGTCTCGCTGACCGAGGCGGGTAATGAACGCATCGAAGAGCTGCTTGCTGAAGTAGGGCTTTTGAAAGAAGGCTCGCTGTATGATGCGACGAATGCGACATTGGTTCATCATGTCAATCAGGCGCTTCGCGCGCATTCGCTGTTTCAGCGCGATAAAGACTATATCGTTCGCAACAATGAAGTTGTGATCATTGATGAGTTTACTGGCCGTATGATGCCGGGCCGGCGTTATTCGGAAGGGCTGCATCAGGCGTTGGAAGCGAAAGAGCATGTCGCGATTCAGCCTGAAAACCAGACGCTCGCCTCCATCACCTTCCAGAACTACTTCCGACTATATGACAAGCTTGCAGGTATGACGGGAACGGCTGCGACCGAAGCCGACGAGTTCATGGATATTTACTCGCTGGATGTGGTTGAAATTCCGACTAATCTCGTGGTTTCGCGTATCGACGAAGACGATGAAGTTTATCGCACGGCGGAAGAGAAAAACCGCGCGATTGTTCGCGAGATTGAAGCGGCCGTTGAAAAAGGCCAGCCTATTCTCGTCGGCACAACATCGATTGAAAAGTCCGAAGTGCTTGGCGAAGTCTTGGAAAAGCACGGCTATAAGATGATCGACTTTGCCGATCCGAAAGCCCTGTTGCCGCTCTATGAATCAGCACGTACGGGCAAGCCTTCGAAGACGTTTGCGATTTTAAATGCGCGCTTCCATGAGCAGGAAGCCTATATCGTAGCCCAAGCCGGTGTGCCGGGTGCTGTGACGATTGCAACCAATATGGCGGGGCGCGGAACGGATATTCAGCTCGGCGGTAACGTTGCCATGCGCATTCGCCATGAATTAGCGGATATGCCCGAAGGCCCTGCACGGGACGCTGCGGAAGCGGCTATTCGCGAGGAAGTCGCAGAGCTCAAGCAAAAGGCGCTTGCAGCTGGCGGTCTTTATGTCGTCGGTACCGAGCGGCATGAAAGCCGTCGTATTGATAACCAGTTGCGTGGTCGTTCGGGCCGCCAGGGCGATCCGGGCCGCTCGAAATTCTTCTTGTCGTTGCAAGATGATTTGATGCGCATCTTCGGCTCTGACCGCATGGATGGCATGTTGCAAAAATTAGGTCTCGGAGAAGATGAAGCGATCATCCATCCTTGGATCAATAAGGCGATTGAAAAGGCGCAGCAAAAGGTCGAGGCGCGCAATTTTGATATCCGCAAAAATATTCTGAAATATGACGACGTGATGAACGACCAAAGAAAGGTCGTCTTCGAACAACGCCGCGAATTTATGGCTGAAGAAAGCGTACGTGAGACGATTGATGAAATGCGCCACGCGGTGCTTGATGATCTCGTTGCCAAAAGCATTCCGGAAGGCGCCTATCCTGAGCAATGGGATGTGCCTTCGCTTGAAGAGGGTGTAGCAAAAGCATTGGGCCTCAATCTTCCAGTCGCGGACTGGGCGAAGGAAGAGGGCATTGCGGATGAAGAGTTGCGCGAGCGGCTTCGTACCGCTTCCGATGAAGCCTATGCACGTCGCATTGAACGCAACACGCCGGACGTCATGACCTATGTCGAGAAGCAAGTCTTGTTGCAAACGCTTGATCATCTCTGGCGTGAGCATCTTGTAACGCTCGATCATTTGCGTCAGGTGATTGGCTGGCGCGGTTACGCACAGCGCGATCCACTCAATGAATATAAGCAAGAAGCGTTTGATCTCTTCAATGGCCTTGTCACGCATTTGCGAGAGCAGGTCACGGGTCAGATGATGCGCATTGAGGTAACGTTTCAAGCGCCACCTCCACCCCCACCGGTGATGGAAATGATTCATACGGATCCGGTAACGGGCGAGAATGAAGAGGCCCTAGCCGGCCTTGCTTTTGCGCAGCCAAGTAATGCGACGACGCGCAATCCGAATGATCCATCGACATGGGGTCGTGTTGGGCGGAACGAGGTCTGTCCTTGTGGGTCGGGCAAGAAATACAAGCACTGCCACGGTGTCCTTGCGTAATGTCAAATTATATAATGATTTCAACCGCCTAACTTTATTTTTGTCCTGCTCTTGTCCTTAGGCACACCCTACACAATACTTGTGAGTAACGGTTGCTATTGGCAGAATATAGGCAAAGCCATCCA
>CANGPL010000101.1 GCA_947455725.1 Hyphomicrobiales bacterium
AAAGTTGGGCCTGTAACGGGTCCGATCGCAGGTTTTGGTGAGGCAACGTCGTGGGTCGTGGATGGTCTTAAGGACGTCATGGCAAAATTGCCTGTTCCTGTTGAGATTATTCAGAAAGACTCACAGTCAAATCCTAATCGCGCCGCTGAGGTTGCAACTGAATTGATCGAGAAGAACAAGGTCAATCTGCTTCTCGCCAAAGGTACGCCGGACACAACCAATCCCGTCGCTGACCAGGCCGAATTGAATGGCGTTCCTTGCATCACCGATGATGCGCCATGGCAGCCCTATTTCTTTGGTCGTAAGGGCGACCCTGCGAAGCCTTTCAAGTGGACCTATCACGCGTTCTGGGGCCTTGAAGACGTTATCGCAAACTTCGTCTCGATCTGGGACGAATCAAAGGCCGCGAAAGTTGTCGGTGGCTTGTTCCCGAATGATGCCGATGGCAATGCGTGGGGCGACCCGAAGGTCGGCTTCCCAGGTCCATTGGAAAAGGCCGGCTATAAACTTATCGATCCAGGCCGCTATCAGCCGATGAACAATGACTTCTCGTCGCAGATTGCAGCGTTCAAAAAAGCTGGTGTTGAAATTGTAACGGGCGTGATGATCCCGCCAGATTTTGCCACCTTCTGGTCGCAAGCCGCCCAACAAGGCTTCAAGCCGAAGGTTGTCACAGTCGGCAAGGCTCTTCTGTTCCCATCTTCGGTGGAGGCATTGGGTGACCGCGGTGATGGTTTGACGACTGAAATCTGGTGGTCGCCGAGCCATCCGTTCAAGTCAAGCCTCACGGGCCAGAGCGCGAAAGATTTGTGCGACGCCTACACCAAAGCGACCGGCAAGCAATGGACGCAGCCGCTTGGCTTCGCCCACGCCCTCTTCGAGTTAGCCTTCGACGTTGTTAAGCGCACGAAAGATCGCAATGATCCTGAGTCTGTTCTCGCCGCGCTGCTTGAAACCGATCTCGACACGATCATCGGTCATGTGTCGTGGAAGGGCGGACCAAACAATCCGGTCAAGAATGTCAGCAAGACGCCGCTGGTCGGTGGTCAGTGGAACAAGACGAGCGGCGGCAAATATGAATTGTCGATCATCGTCAATCCGCAACATGCCGATATCAAGACCAATGGTAAGCTGAAGCTTCTCGGCTAATCACTCTTAAAAGGAGGGGGAGGGTAGATCATTACCTTCCCCCATTTTAAACACCATGGCCCTTCTTTCGATCAATGCTTTGACAAAGCGATTTGGCGCGCTTCTCGTTACCGATGACCTGTCGCTTGATGTCGCTTCCGGCGATATCCTCGGTATTCTCGGTCCGAATGGTGCAGGCAAGACGACCTTGTTTAACCTCGTCGCAGGCACGGTAAAGCCCGACGCGGGCACGATTGTTTATCAAGGACAGGATATTTCAAATATTGGCGCGTCTGATCGCTGCCGCTTGGGCATCGCCCGATCCTTCCAAGTGCCACATCCCTTTAGCGGTATGACCGTCTTTGAAAATGTTTTAGTGGGTGCAGCTTTTGGCCGTGATGTGAAAGATCCGGAAGCCAAAGCGCTAGCCATTCTTGAACAGACGGGTATGAAGTCAAAAGCCAATCAACTCGCAGGCGGCTTAACACTCCTTGATCGTAAACGCCTTGAGATGTCACGCGCCTTGGCGACAAATCCCAAACTCTTATTGCTCGACGAGATTGCCGGTGGCCTAACCGACAGCGAATGCGCTTCCCTTCTGGCAGCAATCAAAGATGTTCATTCAACGGGGGTCACGATTGTCTGGATCGAGCATGTCGTGCACGCGCTATTATCAGCGGCTACACGTCTGGTTGTTTTGAATTTTGGCAAAATCATCGTTGACGGGACGCCAAGCGACGTTATGGAAAGCCGCGAAGTGAAGAGCGTCTATCTAGGCGAGGACGTCAATGTCTGAGCCGCTCCTTACTATCGAACATCTTGAAGCCGCGTATGGTGACGCTAGAGCGTTGCACGGCCTTGATTTTTCTTTGAATGCCGGTGAAACGCTCGCTCTGATCGGCGCCAATGGTGCAGGAAAAAGCACGCTCTTAAAATCGATTTGCGGGCTTGTTTCGAATAAAAGTGGTCGTGTTCTTTTTAAGGGCAAGGACATTGCAGGTCTGCCCGCCAATGAAATTGTAAAACAGGGTATTGCTTTGGTGCCCGAAGGTCGGCGGCTGTTCCCCTCGCTCTCGGTGGAAGAAAACCTCATTCTTGGTGGCAAAGTTAAACGTCCCGGCCATTGGTCGCTTGATACGATCTATTCGCTTTTCCCAATTCTCAAAGAAAAGCGTCACGCACCATCCACGTCGCTATCCGGCGGCCAGCAGCAAATGGTTGCGATTGGCCGTGCCCTGATGTCCAATCCCGACCTCTTGCTTCTTGATGAGCTAAGCCTCGGTTTGGCACCGATCATCATCAAAGATATTTACGAATTGCTGCCGAAAATCACAGGTAATGGTGTAACCGCAATTCTCGTCGAGCAGGATGTCACGCGTGCACTTCATTCGGCTTCGCATTTTATCTGCCTGCAAGAAGGGCATATTTCGCTTAGCGGTGATCCGAAAGTCCATACGCGTGACGCTATAACACGCGCCTATTTTGGAACCTGAGCCATGGATTGGGTCAACGCGATCATTCAAGGTATTTTAATCGGCGGCCTCTATGCCTTATTTGCGGCTGGGCTCTCTTTAATTTTCGGCGTGATGCGCCTTGTCAATATTGCCCATGGCGATCTGATCGTGGCCACTGCCTATCTCGCTTGGGTAATTATCAAGGCAACGGGTGTTCATCCCCTCGTCAGTCTCATTTTTGTTTTACCGATTGCTGCCTTCATTGGCTATTGGCTTCAAATTGGAATTTTTAACCGTGTTCTGGGCAAAGATATTTTGCCCCCTTTGCTGGTTTCGTTTGGTTTGTCGGTTATTATCCAAAACGGTCTCTTGGCGACGTTCACGGTCGATAGTCACAAGCTCAATGCCGGTGTATTTGAAACGAGCAGTTTTGAAATTCTGCCCGGTATTTCCATGGGCTATTTCCCGCTCTTAATGTTTTTTACTGCCATCGCTGTTATCATTGCTTTGCAGTATATGTTCTATCATACAAGCCTTGGCCGTGCGTTTCGTGCCACCAGCGATGATACCGAAGTAGCCCTTCTGATGGGGCTTGATAACCGCAAAGTCTATGCCTGGGCGATGGCTATTTGTTTGGCGGTTGTTGCCTTGGCGGGCGTGTTTCTGGCCATCCGTTCAAATTTTGATCCCTTCATGGGACCGGGCCGTTTGATCTTCGGCTTCGAGGCGGTGATCATCGGCGGTCTTGGCAATTTGTGGGGCACGCTGATTGGTGGCGTGATCTTGGGTGTCGCACAAGGCTTGGGCGCAGAACTTGATCCAGGTTGGCAGGTTCTTGCGGGTCATCTTGCCTTTCTTCTTGTCCTTGCCATTCGGCCTCGTGGCCTATTCCCGAGGATCGCCGGATGAGTGATATCATTTCACGGTCAACGCTTGCATCCAAACTCGCAGGTCTTGTGGCCTTAGTAGCCATTGCCGTCCTCATTGCTGCTCCATGGTGGGGGAGCGTTGCGACGGAACGATTGATCGGCGAGTTTATGGTTTATCTCGCGCTCGCCTCGCTTTGGAATTTATTGGCTGGGTACACAGGTCTGGTATCAGTAGGTCAACAATCTTTCGTTGGCTTCGGTGCCTATATCGTTTTCTCTTTGGCATTGCTCGCGGGCTGGAATCCGCTTTACACTGTGCCGATGGCGGGCATTGCTACTGCGCTGATTGCTATACCCGTCGCAAAGCTCGTTTTCCGCCTGCAAGGCGCTTACTTTGCGATTGGAACGTGGGTTGTTGCCGAAGTCTTCCGGTTGGGCTTTGCGCAAATGTCAATTTTAGGTGGCGGGTCTGGCAAGAGCATGCCCGCCAATGTCGTTAAACAAATAGCAGAGACAAAATTTTGGCGCGAAGCAACGATTTATTGGTTAGCGATTGCCATCGGTATCGGTGCACTTGCGATGGTCTACGCGCTGCTTCGGTCACGCATTGGACTTGCCCTGACAGCAATTCGTGACAATGAGACGGCATCCGTGAGTTTGGGCATCCGGATCGAACGCGTGAAATATTTGGTTTATGTGTTTGTTGCAGGCATGACGGGCTTGGTTGGAGCGTTATTTGCTCTTCAGAAAATCCGGATTACGCCTGATGCTGCCTTTAGTGTTAATGATTGGACGGCTTTTGTGATCTTTATCGTGGTAATCGGTGGTATCGGAACGATAGAAGGTCCAATCTTTGGCACGATTATCTATTTCCTTCTCCGTGAATTCTTAGCCGATCTCGGTAGTATCTATCTTCTCATTCTAGGCGCTTTGGCGATTGGCGTGATGCTCACAACACCGAAGGGCATTTGGGGCTTTATTCAAGCGCGCTTTAACCTATCGCTCTTCCCGACGGGCTTCCGTGTTCTATCGAAGGACAAATCATGACGCCCTTCGTCTATTCAGCGCTTCCGACGCGGGTGATCTTCGGGCGAGGTAAAAGTGTTGAAGCCGTCACAGAGGCCACTCGTCTTGGCATCAAGCGCCCCCTTGTGATCAGCACCTCGCAGCAGGCGGATCAAGCGAGCGCGTTGGTTGAGAAAACCAATGGCGTGGCCTTTTGTGAAGCCGCCATGCACACGCCGCTTGAGGTGACCGAACGCGCGATGGCCGTGATGACGGCCAATGGGTGCGACGG
>CANGPL010000102.1 GCA_947455725.1 Hyphomicrobiales bacterium
TCCTCCGATGTGGTTAAACATGTCGATCGCTGCCTCTCCTGCCTTTCTTGCATGACGACCTGCCCTTCTGGCGTGCATTACATGCATCTTGTCGACCACGCGCGCGCGCATATCGAGGCGACTTATGAACGCCCCTTCGCCGATCGCGCGATGCGCGCCGTGTTATCGGCCATTTTGCCCTATCCGAACCGCTTTCGCGTCGCTTTAACTTTCGCGGCACTGGGCAAACCTTTTGCGCCATTGATCCGCAAACTCCCCGGCATCGGCGCGCGGCTTTCTGCCATGCTCGCTTTAGCGCCTTGGTTTTTGCCTGGTAAATCACCTTATGAAGCACCGCAAAAGGTCGCTGCCGAAGGTGAGAAACGCGGCCGCGTTGCCATCCTTACCGGTTGCGCCCAACCTGTGCTGAACCCCGGAATCAACGAAGCCGCTATTCGCCTGCTGACGCGTATGGGGATCGAAATCGTGGTTCCCAAAAATCAAACCTGCTGCGGGGCGCTTGTCCACCATATGGGCAAGGACGAGGCGAGCCACGCTTTCGCCAAACAGATGATCAGTGCTTGGATGGCCGAGATCGAGGGCGAAGGGCTGGACGCGATTGTGATCACCGCTTCAGGATGCGGCACGACGATCAAAGATTACGGCCATATGTTTCGCAATGATCCGGAATGGGCGGAGAAGGCGGCGAAGGTTGCAAGCCTTGCCAAAGACATTACCGAAGTACTGACGCGTTTCACTTTGCCGCAAAGCACCATCGCGACGGGGCAGACGGTTGCGTATCATTCAGCCTGCTCGATGCAACACGGCCAGAAATTGAGCGATGAGCCAAAGAAGCTTTTAAAGGCCGCTGGCTTTAATGTGAAAGACGTTCCCGAAGGCCATATTTGCTGCGGCTCGGCGGGAACTTACAATATGTTGCAACCCGAAATTTCCGGCCAGCTACGCGAGCGCAAAGTCCGCAATATTGAAAAGCTAAACCCCGACATCATCGCTACCGGTAATCTCGGCTGCATGAGTCAAATCGGCAAAGGCTTGGCGGATCGCGGCAAGGCTGTTCCAGTGGTGCATACCGTAGAGCTGATCGACTGGGCGACGGGTGGACCGAAACCGAGCGGGATTGTGTGAAGATGGTGGGTTTAGAAAACGCGTTTCATCGTTCCGTCATTGCGAGCGAACGCGAAGCAACCCAGTTCATGCGGCAGGATAGAGCGCAACGGGACTGTAGTACCTTAGAAAATTCCGCCAGCTGGGTTGCTTCGCTCTTCGCTCGCAATGACGAACTTGGCTCGTGCCATGCACTTTTTTAAAAAATGATCGCCTTCGATACGCCGCTTCCGATCGATGAGGCTCTTCCCGAGCTGCTCGCGGCATTGCGCACTCAGAACAAAGCCGTTCTCGTAGCCCCGCCAGGTGCCGGTAAGACAACCCGCGTTCCCCTAGCGCTCCTTGATGAGGAATGGACCAAAGGCGGTAAAATTCTCGTCCTCGAACCCCGCCGTTTGGCCGCCCGTGGCGCATCCGCACGAATGGCAGCAACGCTTCACGAACAGGTCGGCCAACGGGTGGGCTTACGCGTGCGCATGGGCTCGAAAATCTCGAAAGATACCCGGATCGAGGTGATCACCGAGGGCGTGTTCACCCGCATGATTGTCGATGATCCTGAATTGAAGGGCGTCGCCGCTATTCTCTTTGACGAGTTTCACGAACGCTCGCTTGATGCGGATTTAGGCCTAGCGCTGGCGCTCGACGCCCAGAGCGCGCTGCGCGATGATTTACGCGTGCTCGTGATGTCGGCGACGCTTGATGGCGCGCGCGTAGCGAGCCTGCTCGGCGATGCCCCCGTGATTAGGAGCGAAGGCCGCGCCTTTCCAGTCGAGACACGCTATGTCGGGCGCGATCCGAACCGCCGGATCGACGATGAAATCGTTGATACGATCCTGAAAGCGATAAGGGCCGATCAAGGCTCGATGCTCGTTTTTTTACCCGGTCAGGGCGAAATCCGCCGCATCGAACGTCAGCTTTTAGAGCGTATCAAAGACCCGAGTGTCGATATCGCCCCGCTCTATGGCGCGATGGACCAGCGCGAGCAGGATTTGGCCGTACAACCGGCCACGCAGGGTAGGCGCAAAATCGTGCTGGCAACGTCGATTGCCGAAACCTCGCTAACGATTGAAGGCGTTCGGATCGTTATCGATTCAGGCCTCTCGCGCGTGCCGCGCTATGAGCCGGGCATTGGCCTCACACGGCTTGAAACCGTGCGCGTGTCGCGGGCTTCCGCCGACCAGCGCCGCGGCCGTGCGGGTCGCACAGAGCCGGGTATCGCCTATCGCCTATGGGATGAGGCGGCCAATGGAGCGCTCGAGCCTTTCTCAAAGCCTGAAATACTCTCCGCCGATCTTTCCGGCCTGCTGCTTGAATGCGCCGTATGGGGCGTAACCGACATGGCACAGCTTGCTTTTCTTGATCCGCCCCCCGCGCCTGCGCTCAACGAAGCCACCCGCCATTTGCAGGCCATCGGTGCATTGGATGCGCAGGGTCGCATTACCGAAGACGGTAAAGCCGTCCGTGCTTTGCCTTTGCCGCCGCGTTTGGCGCGTATGGTGATCGTGGCGGGCAAGCGTGGCGAGGCATTGCTGGCGGCTGACATCGCAGCGCTGCTAACCGAGCGGGGACTAGGTGGGCCATCTGCCAATCTGGAGCACCAGTTGGATCAGTTCCGCCGCGATCGCTCACCTCGCGCCGAAGAGATGCGGCGATTGGCCAAGGGCTGGGCCTCGTCTGTGCCTAACGCCGCGACAAAGGCCGAACTCTCACCCGGCGGCGTTCTGGCGCTTGCCTATCCGGATCGGGTTGCCAAAGCACGCGGTGCGGCGGGCGCTTTCATTATGGCAAATGGACGGGCCGCATCGGTCGAGGCGCATGACAGCCTTGCCCGCCAGCCCTATCTCGCGATTGCGGAAGTAACGGGGCAAGCAGCCTCCGCCCGTATTCTCTTGGCCGCGCCTGTGACACTGGCGGATCTCGAATCCGAATTTGCCGATACGATCACTGAGACCGACGAACTGAGTTTTGACAAAGCGGCGGCGGCACTCAGGTCGCGACGGGTCAAACGCCTCGGCGCTTTGGTGCTCAATGAGCACGTCCGTCCGGTTCCCGCATCGGACGAAGCTGCAATTGCACTCGCCAAAGGGCTCGCGGCGTTAGGTGTTGCGCGTTGGCCGCTTACCGCGTCCGCCCGGCAATGGCTCGACCGGATCCGTTTTTTGCGCCGCGCCGACCCGACTTGGCCGGATCTATCAGATGCTGAGCTCGAAAGAACGGCGGGCGAATGGTTGGCTCCCTTCCTACATGGCAAGACCAGCCTGAACGATGTCGGTGCCGACCGGCTTCGCGAAGCGTTAGAATCGCTCCTCGATTGGCAAAGCGCCAAGCGGCTTGAAGAAGAAGCGCCAACGCATTTTCTGGCTCCGACCGGTAACCGCCACCCCATCGACTATGCGGCAATTGAGGGGCCAGTTCTCACCATCCGCGTGCAAGAACTGTTCGGGCTCAAAGAGCACCCCGCAATTGCACGGGGTAAATTGCCGCTTGTGCTGCATCTCACCTCACCGGCCCATCGCCCGATCCAGATCACAAAGGATCTGCCCGGCTTTTGGCGCGGCTCCTGGGCGGCAGTAAAATCGGAGATGAAGGGCCGTTACCCCAAACATCCTTGGCCGGATGATCCCGCCAACGCGCAAGCGACGGCGCGGGCTAAGCCGCGCGGAACCTGATTGGATTGGAAATGGCTGGGGCGGGAGGATTCGAACCTCCGCATGGTGGAATCAAAATCCACTGCCTTACCGCTTGGCGACGCCCCATCGCGATTCGCATGCCTTTTCAGGCAGCTCGCGTTCCTTAATTCGGCTAGTGCGCCGATGCAAGCCAGCAAGCGTGCTAAACTTCCAATCGGCGGATAAATTTGGCCAGATTTAAGCTTGCGAGGCCAAAACTGCGTCATTATATACCGCGGAAATTACGATAATCGGAGCGTAGCGCAGCCTGGTAGCGCACCTCGTTCGGGACGAGGGGGTCGAAGGTTCAAATCCTTTCGCTCCGACCAGCCGTCGCCCTTTTGGGCTTCGGCTCGGCTGGCCAGCCTGTATTTCACGCTGGGTTGGACGTTTGATTTTATTCGTCGGTTAAATGTCTTGAGACGAGATCGTCAACGACATCTGGGTCGAGTGGTTTATCAAACCGCAGCTCATAACCTTCGGCTGTCGTGCCGGTGATCACGGCTGGGTAATCCTCTCCTAGAATACGCAGCCGAACGGCGTCGCCTTTTCGCTTCAAAATGAAGCGTGTCGCTTCACGAAACAGCGCCCGGTCTAAAACCAGCCAGCGTACAACGCCATCGAGCACAACATCATGCACGTCAAGCGCCAGCTCGGCGATAATGCAGCATGGACGCTTTGTAATCGTCAAATCAGACGATGCAGAATTAGGACGATCAAGCATTGGTTTCTCCTAGCGATCAAGAATGATGTCGTCAGATGATTAGGACGCTGATCGATTGTTTTTCGATTTATTTCTAAACCGATCCAAAACGGCCTCAACAACGACTTGGTTGAGTTCGAAAGAGTCGGCAATTGCCTCGTTTGTTACATTGTTCTTGGCAGCTGCTTCGACTTCATCCCGAATCTGTCGTGAACGGTCA
>CANGPL010000103.1 GCA_947455725.1 Hyphomicrobiales bacterium
GATGTAACGCCTGATCACGTTATGGTCTTCCGCAATGCAGGCCCTGTTGGCGGACCGGGCATGCCGGAATGGGGCATGTTACCCATTCCGAAAAAGCTCCTGAAACAAGGCATCCGCGATATGGTCCGTATTTCAGATGCGCGCATGAGCGGCACAAGCTATGGCGCATGTATTTTACACGTCGCACCAGAAGCCGCGATTGGCGGCCCGCTCGCCGCCGTCCGCAACGGCGATCTGATCACGGTTGATGTCGAAAAACGCGTGCTGCATGTCGAGATTTCAGACGCCGAAATGCAAACGCGTTTAGCGCAGTGGAAAGCGCCCAAAAAGCCCGCCTCACGCGGCTATGTCAGATTGCACAGCGCGCATGTCACGCAAGCCGACGAAGGCTGCGATTATGATTTCCTCGAAGGGAATGAGACCCTGCCAGAGCCTGAGATTCATTAGAGGTTAAAGCTCCCGGACCGCGAGCCTCCCGGCTCGCATTCTTGCGCGGCAGGAGCCGCGCGGTCCATATTTTACCGCGCAACCCGCTTCTTAACCGCCGCTCGCACGCGCCGCAGCATTTCAAAAAATCCACCTTCGCCAAGCACCGCTTTCACGCGAAGCAAAAGCCTTGCACGCAGCCGGGTAATCTCATCGAGCATCGGCTGCACCTGATGCTTTGCCCAAGCGCGCGCATCGGTGACAAGCCGATACACATAACGGAACCAGCTGAGTTCCATCAGTTTCTCATGGCACACTTCAAACAGCACCAAGGTCGCCATCAGGCCCAAACCTTTTGCGAGTACAAACAGAAATGTTCCAAAAACCACCGCGCCTTTTGCGACAATCCAAAGCGAAAAGAGCTGCGCGGGAATGCCGAGCACTTCGGGCAGAGCAAACAGAAAAATCACGATAACGGGCGGCAGCTGCGCCACACCGCGCGAGAGCGCCGCTTTAAATTCGCGCCAAGGCAGGCGCGCAACAAGCCAAGCAATCAGCGGCTGAATATGGTCCCATAGCCACGCTTCCAACAAAAACAGAAGCGCGATGAAAATCCAAAAGGGCTTGAGCAGTCGACGGGTCATTGATGAGAGATGGGGAGGGCGGGACGCTTCATCAAGCGCCCCGTCGTAGGATTACGAACGCCCAAAGCCACGGTTGCGTTGAACCTTGCCTTCACGCGCCATATCACGGCCCTCAGGGGCTGCATGACGCGGCGGCCGTGCGCCCTGTGCAGGCTTGCCTTGATACGGGCGCGCTTCCTTCGTCCGTGGCGGATCATCGCGACGCGAGCCCGGTGCCGTCTCGCTTGGCGTCCGCGAGCCGTCATTGCGGCTCTTTTCCGGACGGTTGCGCTGCCACACAGGCCTACCCGAACGCGTGGTGCGTGGTTTATCGGGTGAAGGTTGACCCTTCACACGCGGCTGCGGTGGCATACCAAGGCCGGGGCCAAGCGGGCTTTCAACAACCGGAATTTGCTGCCGCGTTACCTTTTCAATCGCGCGCAAGAAACTATGCTCTTCGCGGTCACAGAATGAAATCGCAATACCCGTTGCGCCCGCCCGTGCGGTGCGGCCAATCCGGTGCACATAGCTTTCCGGCATATTCGGCAAATCGAAATTGATAACATGCGAAACATTGTCGACATCAATCCCGCGCGCGGCAATATCGGTTGCGATCAACAAGCGCAATTTACCGGCTTTGAAATCAGCCAAAGCCCGCTCGCGTTGCGGTTGGCTTTTATTGCCGTGAATGGCAGCAGCACGAATACCTTTTTCTTCCAAACGCTTCACAACCTTGTCGGCACCATGTTTGGTACGCGTAAACACAAGCGCGCGATCAATCGTCGGATCATCCATCAATTTATGCAGCAAATTCTGCTTATGCGCCGTATCAACAAAGATGATCTGTTGTTCAACGCGCTCGGCGGTTGTAGCCACCGGCGTTACTTCCACGCGCACGGGATTACGCAAAAAGGCCGAAGCCAATTCGGCAATATCCTTCGGCATCGTCGCCGAGAACAACATCGTCTGACGCTTGATCGACGTCATCGCGACAAGCTTGCGGATATCAACGATGAAACCGAGATCGAGCATGTGATCGGCTTCATCAAGCACGAGCACTTCAACATCGCCCAAATGCACAGCGCGTTGATTAACGAGATCCAAGAGACGGCCCGGTGTCGCCACCAAAATATCAACGCCATTCAAAAGCGCCCGCGTTTGCCGACCAATCGGAACGCCACCATAAACCACCTCGCTCGAAAGCTTGGCGAAACGGCCATAAGAGCGGAAGCTCTCATGAATTTGGCCCGCAAGCTCGCGCGTTGGCGAAAGGATCAGCGCCCGGCAACCGCGCCGCGGCGTTGGCTTTGGATCACGCAACAGTCTTTGCAAAATCGGCAACGCAAAAGACGCCGTCTTGCCCGTGCCGGTTTGTGCAATGCCCAGCAAATCACTGCCCGTCATCAAAGGCGGAATCGATTGCGCTTGGATCGGCGTTGGCACCGTGTAGCCTTCGGTCTTCAAGGCCCGCAGCAATTTCTCGTCGAGGTTTAAGTCAGCAAATGTGGTCAAGTTGGTCTCTTTTCAAATCAAAACGCCCATGCCGCGACATGCGGATGGGTTAAAGACGGAGTCGGACTCACACGACGCGCGCCGCTTTTTTTAAAAAGCCGCTCGGTCGGAGGACACCCCGCGTGATTTGGGAGGCCAAGAAAAAGTCTTTGGGCGCTCATCGCCCTGGCGGTCGGCGGGACATAAGATTGCCGGACAAGATCAAAGATCCCCGACAAGGCTTCACGCAGTCCCAGTGCCGAAAACCGACGCTGTGCCAGCTACATGCCTGTTGCAGTGCAAAAGGTCAAGGAAAAAGCGGGAGGGGCGCCCAAGCGGCCCCTACCGCCCGACCTGATCCATCCGCATCCGCGCTTTCTCTTCGCGAATCATAGTGGCTCCCTTTATAGGCACCACCCGCATTCCTGCTGCGTCAAAGTTTTGCATGAACCGTCGGATCAATCGGGCGCGTTGGTCGAGCCCCAAACGATCGACGCCATGCATGAAGGCGCTTTTCAGGTCCAATAAAAACCGGCGGTGCCACGGATAGGTCGTGAACGCATCGCCCATGTGATGTACTTCAAAAAAGCGTTTCATATCGCTTTTATATGCCGCCGGAACACGGTTCTTGTAATCGCGCCACGGCTTACTTCGGCTGATATAGTGAATGAGAAGCGGATCGAATTCATCGAGAAGCCAAGCGCGACTGATAATCGTCCAGTTATAGATGGGCGATAATTCGAGCCAGTTGTTTCGTAAAACCGCATTGAGTGCGCATTGGTCGTCCATACAATCGGGGTGGCGGCAATTGGCCAAATAAGTGAGTGCCTTCTGGCCAATCTGCTGTTCTGCATAGGCTTTCCGGTTAATCAGCAGGATGCCAGCATTGAAAAGGAGATCATCGGCATTTAATCCGATCCTGTTTTTTTTCTTATGCCATTCTTTATCGTGAGGCCGCATCAATTCGGTGCCATCGGCGGCGGCCGCAATCGGATAGGATCCCACCTCAATATCGAACACATGCGAAAGACCATCGCGGCAAATGCGGACATCGGTGTCGATATAGAGAATTTTTGTGTACTGCTCGGGCAACAAAATATCGAAAAAAAACCGCACAAACAAAGCCGGAACCCGATCCTTCGGAATAGGCATGTCTGCCAAGCGCGCACTGTCAAAAAAGACAAGATGCGCGCCAAGCTCTTGGACCAGATGCGGCTAGGGATGATGGTCGACCGAAACGATGATCGGATCGAATGCAAAACCCTGCCGCTTCAAGATGCTGTAGAGATAGAGCGCCGATGGGAAATAGGCCTTATCGGCAATCATAACCACGGCATTCGTGTTTCTTGAAGGGGGATGGGGTGGTGTGTGGTCGTTCATGGCATTCGTCATTCGGAGGAAACGAAACCGACGATATCATAATATGACGTAAAGTCATCATAAATTTACCTATGGGAACTTAAAGGCTGAAGGGGGATATCCTTCCGCGGGAGCATGGGGGGTGAGGATTAGGGTAGACTTTTGCTGATCTGCTCCCGTCAGGCCACATCCCGCAAATAGAGATGCCGCTGAAACGCAATGAACGTGTCTCTTACCTCGTCAACCTCTCCCAGCAAACGCAAAGATCCCGACAAGGCTTCACGCAGTCCCAGTGCCGAAAACCGACGCTGTAGCGCCTACATGCCTGTTGCAGTGCAAAAGATTAAGGAAAAAGGAGGAGGGACGCCCAAGCGCCGCTTACCGCCGGAACTGATCCATCCGCATCCGCGCCTTTTCCTCGCGGATCATCGTGGCCACCTCAATCGGCACCACGCGCTGGCCGACCGGAAACAGCGAGAGCGCCGCAAGCTTAAACGATTGCAGGCCGAACGGGATGAGGATGATCGTCATACAGCTCAAAACGCCCGCCACAAGATAGGCAAAAAACAGCGCTAGGCCGAAGGTGCAGGCCCAAATCACATTGAGTAAAAATCCGATCAAGCCTTCAACCGGCGTCTCTTCCTGAAGGTCGAGATCGCGAATATGCACCACATCCATCCCAAACGGAAAAGCCGAGAGCTTCGCCATCTCAATCGCCGA
>CANGPL010000104.1 GCA_947455725.1 Hyphomicrobiales bacterium
CACGCATGATGTTACCGAAGCGCTTACTTTGGCTGATCGTGTCGTGCTGATCGAGAATGGCCGTATCGCGCTTGATCTCGCTATTCCCTTTGATCGTCCAAGACGGCGCGGTGCCGTGCAATTCGGCGAACTCGAAGAGCATTTATTGACCGCACTTTTAAAATCAAAATCCCAGACCGAGGAGTATGTCATATGAACCCCGCCATTGATCCGACCGCATTTCGCCAAGCCATGCGTCGCCTTGCGGGCGGCGTGGGTGTCATTACCGTTGGTAGCGGCGAAGACCGCACCGGCCTAACGGCAACTTCCGTTACATCGCTGTCGGCTGAACCGCCGCGTCTTCTCGTCTGCATCAACCGCAGCGCGTCAGCCTGGCCGCTTTTATCCGAATATGGCTCCTTCGGTGTCAATCTGCTCGATTCCGGCCAACAAGATCTGGCCGATCGCTTCGCTGGTCGCGGCGGCGAAAAAGGCACGGCGCGTTTTTCCGGCGCGCGGTGGAAAAGCCTTGTCACCGGCGCGCCTCTGCTCGAAGGCGCATTGGCCGCCTTTGATTGCACGGTCGAGGAAATCATCGAGCGGCATTCGCACGCCATCGTGATCGGTCGCATCGAGGCGGTTGATCTTGGCGAATGGTCCGATCCGCTGCTCTATTGGTCCGGCGTCTATCGCACGACGCGCGATTTACCGGTCGAGCCTTTCGCCGTTGCAGGCTAGTAAAAAAGCCGCCGCTCTTTTCAGAACGGCGGCTTTTTTGTGCGTGTTTTTCTTACTTGATTTCGATGATGAAAGCGTCGCGCGTGCGACGCACTTTTTTAAGCGGCAAGAGCCAGTCATTCTCCGCATCGCGATAGCCGAGTGGCAACAGCGTGACGGAGCGTAGGCCCTTCGCGCGCAAGCCCAAAATCTCGTCGACGGCAACGGGGTCAAACCCCTCCATCGGCGTTGCATCAACGCCTTCTTCAGCCGCTGCAACAAGCGCAAAGCCAAGCGCAATATAGGTCTGCTTGGCGGTATGCTGGAAATTCACCTCAGGCCCGCGTGGCGGGTAATTGGCGAGCATATTGTTGCGATAGGCTTCCGTCCGCTCATTGGTGCCCACACCGCGCTCGGCAATCGTGAAGTCAAACGAACCATTGATCCGCTCGGCCGTGTAATCGTCCCAAGCCGCGAAAACCAGAAGATGCGAGCAATCCGCAACCTGCGACTGGTCCCATGAGACGGCCTTGATCTTTTCCTTGATCTCCTGATTGGTGACCACCAGAACCTGGTAAGGTTGCAGCCCGCTTGAGGTAGGCGTTAGGCGGATCGCTTCGAGAATCCGGTCGAGCTTGGCCTGTTCGACCTTTTTGGAGGGATCCATTTTCTTGGTTGCATAGCGCCAGTTCAGATGTTGCAGCAGGCTCACGATAGAGTATCCTTCCGGGATTGAGAGAGGGTTGAGGTGTTCAGGTAAAGCGAAAATCGAAAATAACAAGATCATATCGCTGGAATTAATCGCCTCAAGGGGACATTTAGGCCCGTATAGCGGTCAATGGCCCGAAAAAGGAACAAGACGATGAAAGTAACCATCCGCCAAGCAACCGAAGCCGATCTGCCGGGCATTCTCGACATCGTCAACGACGCCATCTTGAACTCAACCGCCATCTGGTCGCATTACGCCTATACGCTCGATAACCGGCGGAAATGGCTTGCCGAGCGGCGCGAGAAAAACCAGCCCATCCTCGTCGCCGTCTTAGGCAGCGACATTGCAGGCTTTGCCAGTTTCGGCGATTTCCGCCCGCATGATGGCTATTTGCACTCGGTGGAGCACTCGATTTACGTTCACCGCCACCACCACGGCAAAGGCATTGGTAAGCAACTGATGCCGCCTTTGTTCCACGCGGCCAAAGCGCTCGGCAAACATGTGATGATCGGCGGTATCGAGGCGGGCAATACCGGCTCGCTCAAATTTCACCGCGATTTGGGCTTCGTCGAAACCGGTCGGCTCAAAGAAGTCGGCTGGAAATTTGATCGCTGGCTTGATCTCGTCTTCATGCAAAAAATACTGGATGCTTCGACCGATATCCGCATTGACTGAAACGCGTTAGCTCCGATCCATACTAAGCCCTATCCCCATTGACAAAGAGGTTTCTGATGCCGCTCCACCCCGAAGTTACCGCCCTGATCACGCTGCTTGGTAACTGGCAAAAGGAAAATGGTGTTCCCGCCCGCACGGGTCAAAACTTCCCCGAACAGCGGCATTGGGGCCGCGTACAATTCCCGCTGAAAAAGACGATTGAAGAACGCCCCGGCGTCACCGTCGAAAAATCAACGCTTCCCACGCGCGATGGCGAGCGGCCCGTGCGCATCTATCGCCCCGAGGGCGGCAAGGCCTTGCCAACCCTCGTCTTCGTCCATGGCGGCGGCTATGCGGTTGGCGGCCTTGATGATGTGCATCACGAAGCCTTACGCCTTGCAGCCTCAATCCCCGCTAATGTCGTGTCCATATCCTATCGCTTGGCACCCGAAGACCCTTGGCCTGCAGGTGTGAATGATGGCGAGGATATTATCGAAGCGATTGCCGCGGGCGCAATTGAGGGCATTGCCACAACCAAGCTCGGCTTTGGCGGCATTAGCGCTGGCGCAGGCCTCGTCGCCGCCGTCACGCAGCGTTTGCTGGCCAAGGGTAACTCGCCGGTAAGCCTTCTCTTTCTCATGAGCCCTTGGCTTGATCTCACCCAAACGCTGCCGTCAACGCATCTCTATGCCACGGGCTATTTCCTCGAGCGTACCGCGCTTGATCTTTTCATCGAGGCCTATCGCGGCAAATCAGGCGCGGTGGAACATCCCGAGTTTTCGCCCGCCCGCCACGCGGTGGATCCCCGCTGGCCGGCAACGATCCTGCTCAGTGCCGAATGCGATCCGCTGGCTGATGACGCCGCTATTTTCTCACGTCGACTGGCCGAGGCCGATATCCCCCATACATGGCGCGTCGCACGCGGCATGATGCACGCTTTCCATGCTTGGGTCGGTCAAATTCCATCCGCTACCGTCGAGACCGATTGGATGGATGCCCGCATCCGCGATTGGTACGCCAAAGGCCAGTTTTGAATGGGTGAATCATGACCCACAAAACGCCTGAAACGCTGCGCAGCCATCGCTGGTTCGGAGCGAACGATCTGCGCTCCTTCGGCCATCGCTCCCGCGCGTTGCAGATGGGACATCGTTATGAAGATTTCATGGGCAAGCCGGTCATCGCCATCATCAACACATGGAGCGAAGCCAATCCCTGCCACACGCATTTGCGCGCCCGTGCCGAAGAGGTAAAGCGCGGCGTCTGGCAGGCGGGCGGCTTTCCGATGGAACTCCCCGCGCTTTCGCTCTCGGAAAATTTCGTCAAACCAACGACGATGCTCTATCGCAATTTCCTCGCAATGGAGACGGAAGAATTACTCCGCTCCCACCCCGTCGATGGCGCCGTATTGTTAGGTGGCTGCGACAAAACCGTACCGGGTCTGTTGATGGGCGCCATCAGCATGAACATCCCGGCCATCTTCATGCCCGCAGGCCCCATGCTGCGTGGGCATTGGGCAGGCAAGCAATTAGGCTCCGGCTCGGATGTTTGGAAATATTGGGCCGACAAAGAAGCCGGAAAAATAACCGATGCCGAGTGGCGCGAGATGGAGCAAGGCATCGCGCGTTCCTTCGGTACCTGCATGACCATGGGCACCGCGTCCACCATGGCAGGCATCGCCGAAATCTTAGGTTTCACGCTGCCTGGCGCCGCGTCCATTCCCGCTGCTGATTCAGGCCATACGCGCATGGCCGTCTCATGCGGTGTTGAGATTGTCGATATGGTCTGGAAAGACACAACGCCCAAAAGCTTTCTCACCAAAGCCTCGTTTGAAAACGCCATTCTCGCTTTGATGGCGATGGGCGGCTCGACCAATGGCATCATCCACCTCGTCGCCATGGCACGGCGCGCGGGAATTCAACTTTCCCTTTCCGAATTTGATCATCTTTCGCACCGCGTCGGCGTGATTGCTAATCTTCGTCCATCGGGTGAATTCTTGATGGAAGATTTCTTTTATGCCGGTGGCTTCCCGGCCTTTTTCAAACAGCTTTTGCCTTTGCTGAATCATCACGAAAAAACGGTCACGGGGGCAACGCTTAAGGAGCGCTATTCCGACGCCAAAATTTGGAATGAAGATATTATTCGCCCGCTCGACAAACCCATCGCCGCAGGCGGCAGCATTGCCGTTCTAACAGGTAATCTCGCCCCTCGCGGCGCGGTCATGAAACCCGCAGCAGCCGAAGCGCATCTCACGCAACATACAGGCCCGGCACTCGTGTTTGATGATTACAATTCCATGATGCGCGCCGTGAATGACGAGACGCTTGATGTAACGCCTGATCACGTTATGGTCTTCCGCAATGCAGGCCCTGTTGGCGGACCGGGCATGCCGGAATGGGGCATGTTACCCATTCCGAAAAAGCTCCTGAAACAAGGCATCCGCGATATGGTCCGTATTTCAGATGCGCGCATGAG
>CANGPL010000105.1 GCA_947455725.1 Hyphomicrobiales bacterium
GGATCATCCGCCGAAATCGTCAATTCACGCGTGAGATCATGGCTTAAAGAAGTCCCCGTTTCATCAAACCGCCGCACGCCTTCACCAAACACGCCGCCTTCGCCCACTGTACGATAGGTGGCGCTGTTGTTTAAAAGATCAAATTCTACCGTTCGTTCGGCATGCCCTTCCCGCAAGATCGTCGTCGGTGCATCGGGCGCACTCATCGGCGGTGCGAAAATTACCTGTGCATCGCTTTCCGACGGCGCGCGAAGCGGAAGCGATAGGTACGAGCCACCCGTACGGATGGTCAGCGTTGCAGCTTCCGGTGTTGGCCAAATCAAAGGCCAATAGGCGCTCGATAAAGCAAGCCTCACGCGCGAGCCTTTTTTAAACACATGGCCGCAGGCATTCAGCGTCACTTTAATCTTATAAAAGCGCCTCGGCTCTAACGCTTCTGGATGCTCATGCGAGTCACGATGCGTGAGGTTTAACACCGCATAGGAAACCCGATGCGAAGCACCATCGGGCGTGACATGGCAAAGCCTGACAGCGAGCTGCGCGATGGGCTTATCGGACGCTATTTCACATTCAAATTCAGGCGCGCCTAAAATGGCAAAATCATCCTCCAGCGGCGCGGTATCAAAACACAGGCTCATCCCGTCATCGATGCGTTGGTCCGACGGTTGCTCGCCCGCTACACCAGTGCCCATCCATTCGCCACAGCCCATGCCAACCCATTGCGGTGAACGGAAGGCAATATCTTTTGAGGGCGCGGCCAAACCACCAAGTGTCTTATCGCCTAAGGGCAAAACAAAAGGCTTAATGGAGGGCGATGGCCATATTTTCTCACCGGCCCAATAGCCTTGCCGATGCTCAGCCCATTTTCCAGCGCCCGCTTCATCTTCAATATAGGCGCGGAGCATTGGCTCCTGCATGATGCCGGTATCAACACCCTTCAGCCAATGGTCCCACCACCGTTGCGCCTCTTGTAAAAATCCGATTGCTGGGCCCGGCACACCGTCATGCGGATAAATATGCGCCCATGGCCCAAGAATACCCAACCGCGGCACGTTTAAATTCGCAAGCAATCGCGGTAACGTGTTCGTATAGGCATCGGCCCAGCCACCCGTTATCATCACGGGAATATTAATCGCATTCCAATCTTCGTTCACCGAGCCATGCTTCCAATAGGCATTGCGTCGTTGGTTTTTAAGCCAAAGCACCGGCCAATTCGGCATGGCTTTAACGCGCTCAAGCCAAGCCTCACGCCATCTATCGCCGACAATTGCGGGATCGAGCGGGCGCGCTTGATAGGCGTGCATAATCGCGCCCCACCATAAATTATCATTGAGCAAACATCCGCCCATAAAATGAATATCATCCGTGTAGCGATCATCGGTCGAGCACACGGAGAGAATAGCTTTTAAGGCTGGTGGTCGGCGCATGGCCACTTGCAAACAATTAAACCCGCCCCAGCTTTTGCCCATCATGCCAACGGAGCCGGTGCACCATGTTTGCTCGGCGATCCACGCAATCACTTCAATCGCATCATCCTGCTCTTGCAGAAGATATTCATCCTCCATCAAGCCATCGGACTCGCCTGATCCACGCTGATCAACCCGAATGGCGGCGGTTCCATGCCGCGCGAAATAGCCATGCATCGGCTCATCGCGGCCACGCGTACCATCGGTTTTGCGATAGGGGATATATTCAAGCACGCACGGCACCGGCTTTTGATCGGCATCGACAGGGAGCCAAAGGCGGGCCGCGAGTTTAGTACCATCTTTCAGTGGAATAAAAAGATTCTCGATGACACGCACACCATCTCTTACGGTTTCATTGGTCATCGATTTTCCTCCCGCCTCGTTTTGTTTAATGATTTGTCGTCGAGGCCATTAAGCCTGTCAACGGCTCTGCATCTCTGCCACTTCACCCAACAGCCAAAACCGGAAGCGCGATATCGCCGGCTCATCGGTGCGGTCTTTGCGCGATACAAGATACCAGCGCGCGGGTTGTGGTACCGATTGCACAATAGGCTGCACCAAGCGGCCCGATGCTAAATCCTGACGCGCCAGAAAATCAGGAACAATCGCAATCCCCTGCCCATCCATTGCGGCCTCTAACGCCAAGAGATAGCTATCAAACCGAATCGTCGTGCCCTCGCTCAAGCCTGAAAGGCCGGCAGCACCAAGCCACACATCCCAATCATGCTGCGCCGTATACACCTGCAACAAGGTATGGCGGGCAACATCGGCTGGCTCCACAATCGGCGCGCTGTGTTCCAATAGCTTCGGGCTACACACGGCAATCAGCCGCGCCTCGAAAAGAGGCGTATAAGAAAAACCTTGGCGGTTAGGCTCGGTTGTTGAAATAATTCCAACATCGGCATGACGAGGGTCGAATTCCCAATCCATTTGGCTCGCATTAAAGCGTACCAGCAAATCCGGGCAGGCTTGCTGCAAGGCATGCAAGCGCCCCATCATCCAGCGCGACGCCACCGTCACATAAAGCTGAACGGTCAGTTCCTGCTGCGCAGGGCGCGAGACCAATTGCGTGCCCGCGTCAATCTTCTCAAAAGCCTCGCGTAAATAGGGAAAATAAAGCCGCCCGGCATCGGTTAGTTCCACCTTCCGGCCGGTTCGCCGAAACAAATCTTTCCCCAACCATTTCTCTAGATGCGCAATCTGGTGGCTGACCGCCGATTGCGTAATGTTCAGCTCCTCCGCCGCAAAGCGAAAGCTTTCATGACGCGCCGCAGCCTCAAAAGCCCGCAAGGCCGTTAAGGGCGGAAGTGACAAAGGCTTCGGATCAAGCCGACTGGAAGGTATGGGCTCACGCATAATATGAATTAAATTCATCTGTTGATGAAAAGCAATCTCTTGACGATTTGCCTATGGATAAGTCTTGATCGTCTAAACAGTATGGATGGGAGAGAAGGCCATGACCCTTGAGGCAAACGACACGGCAATGAAGGATTCAGGCCGCAGAGGGGGCCGTGACGCCCGCCGCCAAGCGCGCGCGTCCAAACTCTCGGATCAAGACCGCCCCATCTGGCCGGGCCTGCCGGGTGGCAAATATCAGGTGCTTTCGCCTGCCGATATGCAGAAGATCCATCACAAGATCCTCGACGTGTTGGAGCAAATCGGTTTCGCCGACGCCATTCCGTCGACAGTTGAATATATGACCAAAGTCGGCGCGGTAATGGGCGAAGATGGCCGCATGCGCTTTCCGCGCGCCCTCGTTGAAGACACCATCGCCAAGGCCGCGCGTCGCTTCCCGCTTTATGCGCAAGACCCACGCTATGACATGGATCCGTGGGGCAAGAATGTCTATTACGGCACCGCGGGTGCCGCCGTTAACGTGGTCGAGCCTTTAACCGGCGAATACCGTGAATCAACCGTTGTCGATCTTTATGATTGCGCCCGCATCGTTGACCATTGCGACAATATCCATTTCTTCCAGCGCACCAATGTCTGCCGCGAGCTACCAAGCCCACGTGAGCTCGACATCAACACGGCCTATGCCAGCGTTGTCGGCACCACCAAACATGTCGGCACCGGCATGACGCATCCGGACCACGTCACCGAAGTGCTACAAATGCTGCACATGATCGCTGGCGGCGAGGACAAATGGCGCGAGCGTCCCTTCGTCAGCCAGTCGAACTGCTTTGTCGTACCACCGCTCAAATTCGCCGAAGACGCATGCAAATGCTTGGAAGTCGCCGTGTTGGGCGGCATGCCCGTGCTCTTGCTCTCGGCTGGCCAAGCCGGTGCAACCGCGCCTGCATCGCTCGCGGGCACCGTCGTGCAAGCCGTGGCCGAATGCCTCGTCGGCCTCATCTATGTCAACGCGATCAAGCCCGGCGCGCCCTATATTTTCGGTACCTGGCCTTTCGTCTCCGATTTGCGCACGGGTGCGATGTCGGGCGGCTCGCCAGAACAAGCCTTGCTCTCTTCAGCCTGTGGCCAAATGGCGAATTTCTACGATCTCAATGGCGGCACGGGCGCTGGTATGTGCGACTCAAAAGTCATCGATTTCCAAGCAGGCTATGAGAAGGCCTATAACCTCACCCTCGTCGGCAATGCCGGAACAAACCTGATCTATGAAGCAGCAGGCATGCACGCTTCACTCCTCGGTATCTGCAAGGAAACACTCGTTGCCGATAACGACATCATCGCCGCCGCCCAGCGTACCATGCGCGGCATTGATACGTCTGATGAAGCACTCGACATCGAAACCATCCGCAATGTCTGCATCGGCGGTCCGGGTCATTATTTAGGCTCCGATCAAACGCTGCATCTGATGCAACGCGATTATGTTTATCCGTCGGTGGGGGATCGTTGGTCACCTAATGAATGGAACGAGCGCGGACGACCGACTTATGTCGATCGTGCCGTCAAAAAGACCGCAGA
>CANGPL010000106.1 GCA_947455725.1 Hyphomicrobiales bacterium
CGCGATCACGTTCGCGTTGGCCATGAAGCGGAAGCCATTCTCGGCTACTCCAAAGGCTATCTCGACGGAATGCCATCGGACTTTATCGATCATCTTCACCCCTCTGATCGTGATCTATTCACCGCTGCCATTGATCGCTTCTGTCAACAACGTCGCGGGCGTCTTTCGCTTGATCTGCGGCTACGCGCCAATGATGGGCATTTTCATTGGTTCCGAATGCGCGCGAGACCGATTGTCGGCGATGATGGCGTTGTCTTACGTCTCATGGGAACGCTCTCGGATGTTACCGATACGCGGATGACGGAAGAACGTCTTCTGCATGATGCCATTCATGACACGCTCACTGGCCTGCCTAACCGCCGTCTCTTGGTCGACCGCATCGATCTCATGCTCGCTTTAATGCGCGAAGGTGAAGCGCTTAGACCCACCGTTGTCGCCGTTGATCTTGATCGCTTCCGCGAAACAAACGAAGCGCTGGGATTGAGCAGTGGTGACGCACTCTTGCTCGCCGTCACACGCCGTCTATTGCGCCTCATCCGTCCGCAAGATGGTCTTGCTCGCATTGGCGGAGATCGCTTCGCTATCCTGCTTTTATCCGAACGCGAACCGGGGCCGATTACCGCCTTGGTTGACTCCATTCGCAAGAGTCTTGCAACGCCAATCACCATTGGCGAACGTGAAGCAAATTTAACAGCGTCAATTGGTATCGCTCTACCCGATCAACGCAGCGAAACCCATGCGGAATTATTGTTACGCAACGCCGAAATCGCCATGATGCACGCCAAGAAACTCGGCGGTGATCGCATTGATGTTTTCCGCCCTGCGATGCGTGCCCAAGGCAGCGAACGCTTGGCCATGGAAATTGATCTGCGCGACGCGATCAAGCGCAACCAAATCGAGCTTAATTTCCGGCCCGTTGTTCGCCTTGCCGACCGATCCATTTCCGGCTTCGAAGTCATTCCGGTTTGGAACCATCCGCAACACGGCGCGATCAATCAAACCGAGTTCATGGACATCGCCGAGAATGCGGAGCTTGTTGGCACGCTTGGTCTTTATATTCTCGAAGCAACCGTTCAGGAACTTAACGTCTGGCATAAGCTCATCGATATTGATCCGCCCTTTTTTGCAACGCTACCTATTCCCGTGCAAATGCTCGAGCGGCCTGAATTTGTGAAAGACGTGAAGACGGTTCTTAACCGCAGCACGGTTGCCAAATCATCGCTACATATCGAATTGTCAGAGCGTTATCTGATGGATCATCCAGAGCATGCGATTCACACCTTAAACGGCCTCATTGATCTCGGCACGGGTCTGGCTGTTGGTGATTTCGGACAAGGCTATTCGTCGCTTGGCTATCTCGAACGCTTCCCCTTCAATTCAATTCGTCTGTCGCGCATGATTACGCGCTCAGATCCATCAGGTTTGCGTCCTGCTATTTTGCGTTCGATTGTATCCTTGTCGAATGAAATGGATATCGAACTCGTCGCTGACTCGTTAGAAACCGAATCGGACGTTATTCAATTCTCGCAAATTGGAATCGCCTTCGGACAAGGCTCCGTGTTCGGGCCTGCGTTGGATGCAACAAACACGCGTAAGCTGATTAAAGGCTAATTACGCTCTGCCAATCTCGCTCGATAACATTGCGAGATCAACACCTATCAACGCAAGTGCGCGCTCATATTTCGTTTCGAATTCATCATCGAATAATAAATCTTCCGATGCAGGACAAAGAATCCAACCATTTTGTTGGATCTCGGATTCCAATTGTCCAGCACCCCATCCGGCATAGCCCAAGGCGAACACAACGCGCTCTGGGCCATCCCCTTTCGCAATCGCGTGCAAAATATCCATGTTAGCGGAGAGGCGAATATTGTTATCAATGCGTACCGAACCCGCAATTGCATCGTGTTCAATCGTATGCAGCACAAAGCCACGGCTTGTTTCTACAGGCCCGCCATGGACAACCTGAATTTCACGTGCTTTCTCTGGTAAATTGATCTGCCCATCATCGGCTAAAATCTTCAATTGGCGAAGCAGATCAATAAAAGCAAGCTCATCTGCAGGGCGGTTAATCACCAGCCCCATGGCACCCTCGTCCGAATGACTGCACACATAAATGACAGTACGATCAAACCTAGGGTCGCCAATGCTCGGCATTGCAACCAATAATTGTCCACTCAACGAAAACGGTGATGCGGAAGAAGGGTGTACCGAACTAACCATGCGCAACAGAATAATCGCTTAAGCGCTCGATTCAAGATGTGTTTTTGCGAGTAGTATTCAAAGCGTGCCACTACTATAATGAGAGGATGTTTATATTCGCTCCTGTTTTGATCCGTATCCGATCTGCTTTGCCATTACTGAGCCTCGTACTATGTGTTGGCTTATCCCTGATGGTGGAGGCTCCAAAGGCTGCCGCAACGGCCGAGCTGCCCAAAGCAAATATCCGTTTGATCAATGGCGGCGTTGTTCAAAGCGCCCGTTACGCGGGCCTTGAAATCATCTTACCAAGCCAAGTCAAAACCTATTGGCGGATGCCGGGCGATTCCGGTCTGCCCCCCAGCTTTGATTGGTCGGCTTCCGAAAACCTCGCCGAAGTACAAGTCCTCTGGCCCCTGCCCGAGCGCATCGCCGATCCATCGGGCACCATTTTCGGCTACCACGATACGGTGATTTTCCCGCTTCTGATCAAACCTAAAGATCCGGCAAAGCCCGTTAAGCTCGCGCTGAAACTGGATTTTGCCGTCTGCGGGGATTTGTGTGTTCCCATGACGGATCAGGCCTCGCTTTCGCTCGACGCTTCGACAGAAAATGTTTCCGATACCGAGCGCGTTAAAACCTTCCTCGCCAAGGTTCCAGCACACGCGGAACTTGGCATGTCAGACCGGTTAAGCCTTATTTCTATCGAACCACAAGCCACCGACGCCTTACGCATAACTTCCAATAGGCCGATCAAGGATCTGATCGTGGAAGGGCCAACGGGCTGGTATTTTGGCGATGCGACGCAGCAATCAGCAATGGTCTGGCAAGTGAAAATCCTTGAGAAGCCAACAAAGGCTGCGCTTGCAGGCCTTGCTTTGACCGTCACCCTCGTTTCAGATAGCCAAGCGACCGAAACCGCCCTATCGCTCGATGCGACCGGATCAATCCGATAGTGATTTGGCTCGTATTTCGTAAGATACCCATAAAAACCCCAAGAGGATCTCGATGCCTATTTCAGTCGGCCAAAAACTACCCGAATTCACCTTCACGGTTCCCACATCTGATGGCCCAAGCGCACGCACCACAGAGCAGATCTTCAAGGGTCGTAAGGTTGTTCTTTTCGCCGTTCCCGGCGCGTTCACCCCGACCTGCCAGAACAATCATCTGCCCGGTTATCTGAACCATCTCGATGCGTTCAAAGCCAAGGGCGTTGATGAAGTGGTCGTCGTATCGGTTAACGACGTCCACGTCATGAAGGCATGGGCAAAGGCCAATGACGCCATGGACAAAATCGGTTTCTTGGCCGATGGCAGCGGTATTTTCACGAAAGCCGTTGACCTAGTTCTCGACGGTAATGCCTTCGGCATGGGGACCCGCTCACTGCGTTATTCGATGCTCGTCGAAGATGGCGTCGTCAAAATTCTCAACGTCGAAGACAGCCCCGGCAAGGCCGACATTTCAGGCGCCGAAGCGCTATTGGGCCAGATCTAATTAAAAAACATTCATCGTCTTTGAACCTTCTCCTTGAAGGAGAAGGTGTCGCGGGACGCGACGGATGAGGGTGAAGAGTGTTTGGCGGTAGCCAATGAAAAGCGCCAGTGACGCTTTTCGAACGATGAACGCCTTGAGCTAAAGCGAGAGGCCGGGCAAACGGTATGATCCGGCCCTTCGCTCACGCTTCGGGCGTTCGTCCTTCTAAAAGGTCCACTGGACCTTTTAGTTTGCTCCGCAAACCACTTCTCACCCCTCATCTGTCATCTTCGATGACATCTTCTCCCTCAGGGAGAAGGAATCATAATGTCATTTGATCGCCCGATACCCAATATCGTTCCGATAAAACCCACCCGGCCAATCAATCGCATCAACCGCCGCATAGGCGCGGTCGCGGGCTTCCTTGATCGTTGAAGCCATGCCGGTTACCGCCAAAACACGCCCACCATTGGCAAGCAGCCTCCCATCATCCGCCAGCTTAGTGCCCGCGTGAAACACCGTCACACCGGGCAAAGCTGCGGCTTGCTCAAGCGAGCCAATCACGCTCCCCGTTTCTGGCTTGGCAGGATAGCCTTTCGCCGCATAAACAACCGTCAAAGCGGCATCTTCCGACCATGCAAGATCACTTGGCGTTAAGCGTCCCTCAATCGTTGCGATCAA
>CANGPL010000107.1 GCA_947455725.1 Hyphomicrobiales bacterium
GATCCCGCAAAGCTTGATGATGCGATCCGCGAGATGATCGATTTCCCCGGCCCCGTGATTTTTGATTGCTTGGTCGAAAAGATGGAAAATTGCTTCCCCATGATCCCATCGGGCAAGGCGCATAATGAGATGATTTTGAACGATCTCTCGGATGATGCCGGTGTCGAGATTGGCAATATCATCGATCAGAAGGGCAAGGCGCTCGTTTAATTGGAAGTGAGATTGAGTAATGAAACTCGCAATCGGCAATAAGGCCTATTCCTCTTGGTCGCTCAGGCCTTGGATATTGATGAAGGCGCTCGGCATTCCGTTCGAGGAGGATTTGATCCCGCTCGATACGCCGGAATTTCGTCCGCGCGTGAATGCTTATAATGCTGGCTCGACGGTTCCGATTTTGGTTGATGGCGACATTACCGTTTGGGAGTCGCTTGCGATTATGGATTATCTTGTCGAGCGATATCCCGATAAGGCTGTTTGGCCGAAGGAATTAAAGGCGCGCACCTTTGCGCGGGTGATGTCGAATGAAATGCATGCGGGCTTTCGCGGGCTTCGCGGTGCGTGCCCGATGAATATTCGGAAGCGCTACGCCGCCATGGATCGCGGCGAGCTTGTTGCAAAAGATGTCGCGCGGATTACGCATTTGTGGACCAAGGCTTTGACCGAGTTTGGCAAGCCCTCCGGTGAGGGTCCGTTTTTGTTTGGTGCGTTTACTGCGGCAGACGCGATGTTCGCGCCTGTTGTCACGCGGCTCCAGACCTATTCGATTGCCGTTGATCCTGTGATCCGCGCCTATATGGATGCGGTGCTTGCAAGCCCTGCCTTTGTCGAGTGGCACAAAGGCGCCATGGCTGAGCAGTGGATTGTCGCCCATGATGAAGTGGATGAGCCGAGCATCGGCCCGTTCCTCGCGTGATCTTTTAATCGTTTATCCTTCTCGCTGAAAGTTTAAGTCCTATGACGAAGTCTCACTATTCCGATGCTCCGGTTTCCAGCATTCCTGCGCGCCATACTCTATCGATTTTGGTCGATAATGAGCCGGGCGTTTTGGCCCGCGTGGCAGGTCTGTTTTCCGGCCGAGGCTATAATATTGAAAGCCTCACGGTGTCGGAGACGGAGCATGAAAAGCATGTGTCGCGTCTCACCATCGTGACGACGGGTACGGCGATGGTGATTGAGCAAATCAAGCATCAGCTTGACCGGCTCATCCCCGTGCACCGGGTGAATGATTTGACCGTGCAGGGCGATGCGATTGAGCGCGAATTGGCGCTTGTGAAAGTAACAGGACGCGGCGAGCAACGCAGCGAGGCGTTGCGTATTGCATCAGCTTTTGGTGCCCGCACGCTTGATGCGACGCTGAATTCGTTTGTGTTCGAGCTAACCGGTGCCTCGGATGATATTGAGCGCTTTATCCGCGTAATGGCGGAACTTGGCATTGCGGAGGTTTCGCGCACCGGTATTGCCGCTATGAGCCGGGGGGCGGAGGCGCTTTAAGACTTCGGAGCGATTGTATAATTTTCGCGGCATTTCTGAAGGCGACGATTGAAAGAAATGATGTGATGATCCAAAAAAGCACTAGCTGCGGTACCACGCTTGACGAATTTCCAGTTGAAAATGGAAACCGTGAAACCGTTTGTGCTGATACGGAAGCGCACGTCATTGCGCGGCAATTTGGCCAAGAAGGTAACGAATCCGAAAACCGAATAAAGTCCGACGACGTGGCTTTTGGAGTTCAATCTTCCTCGTCGCTAACGCTGGATCAACTGGTTGCTGAAATGAAGCAACTGGGTGGTCCCGATTATGATTTTGGCGCGGAGGAGTGGGACGTGCTACCGAAGAAGCTTCTTGAAAAAATGATCAAGAGCATGGACGAGACGGGGCCGGAAGGGCAGTCGGAAACGGTAGATTGGGGACCCGATCGCGGATCTGAGATCATTGAAGATGATTATTCTCCAAAGTCCGATAAAGATTACGGCCAATGAGTTTTGAAACCTTCCTCGCGCTTAGCCTGTACTCGATCGTCGCGTCTGCTACGCCCGGGCCGAATAATTTGATGTTGTTGGCCTCGGGCGTGAATTTTGGCATTCGCCGGACGGTTCCGCATATGTTGGGCATAGCGATTGGCTTTACCGCCATGGTAGCGATTGTAGGCCTCGGCTTGGGGGCGGTGATTGATATAGTTCCGGGCGTGATGACGGTGCTGCGCTATGTTGCTTTGGCCTACACCGTCTGGCTCGCGTGGAAATTGGGCACCAGCGGCTCGCTGGGCAGCGGTAAGGTCGGCGCACAGCCGATGAGTTTTGCGGCGGCCTGCCTGTTTCAATGGGTCAATCCTAAGGCGTGGGTGATGGCGCTGACGGCAACCGCGCTCTACACGACGACGCCGGGCTATTTTCTGAGCGTTTTATTGGTGGCGGCGGTTTTTGGCCTTGTTGGTATGCCTTTTATTGCCATTTGGGCCGGTTTTGGCGTGGCCTTGCGTCAATTTTTATCTATTCCGGCTCGTTTGAGGGCTTTTAACGTGGTTATGGGCTTGCTTTTGCTGGCTTCAACGCTGCCATTTGTCTTTGAATAATCGCTGCATATCAGCCTTTCTCTTGACCATTTCGTCTCACGCCCTTAAGCGCACATTCTGACTGATATAAACCACCCCAAAGGGAGCTTCTCTGACATGCGTGTCTATTATGATCGTGACGCCGACATTAATCTCATCAAGGGCAAGAACGTCGCCATTGTCGGCTACGGCTCCCAGGGCCATGCCCATGCGCTGAATTTGCGTGACTCAGGCGTCAAGAACATCGCCGTGGCGTTGCGCGCGGGTTCGCCAACTGCCAAAAAGGCCGAAGGCGAAGGCCTCAAGGTGATGACGGTCGTCGAAGCCGCAAAATGGGCCGATGTCGTCATGATGCTGACGCCGGACGAATTGCAGGCCGATATTTATCGTGACGAGCTGCACGCCAATATGAAGCAGGGTGCTGCGCTTCTGTTCGCCCACGGCCTCAATGTGCATTTCAACCTCATCGAGCCGCGCAAGGATCTCGACGTTCTCATGGTTGCGCCAAAGGGTCCTGGCCACACGGTGCGCTCGGAATACCAGAAGGGCGGCGGCGTGCCGACCTTGATCGCTATCCATCAGGACGCAACGGGCAATGCGCATGACCTCGGCCTTTCTTACGCTTCGGCGAATGGTGGCGGTCGCGCGGGCATTATCGAGACGACGTTTAAGGAAGAATGCGAAACCGATTTGTTCGGCGAACAAGTTGTGCTCTGCGGCGGCTTGGTTGAACTGATCCGCGCTGGCTTCGAAACGCTGGTTGAAGCAGGCTATGCGCCTGAGATGGCCTATTTCGAGTGCTTGCACGAAGTGAAGCTGATCGTTGATCTGATTTATGAAGGCGGTATCGCCAACATGAATTACTCGATCTCGAACACGGCTGAGTACGGCGAATATGTCACCGGCCCACGCATCATCACGTCTGAAACAAAGGCCGAGATGAAGCGCGTTCTGGATGATATCCAGACCGGCAAATTCACGCGCGACTGGATGCTTGAAAACAAGGTCAACCAGACCTCGTTTAAGGCCGTGCGCGCGCGCCACAATGCGCATCAGATCGAAGAAGTGGGCGGCAAGCTCCGCGCCATGATGCCATGGATCGCGAAGAACAAGCTCGTCGATAAGGCGAAGAATTGATTTCTTCGGTTTCTTATCGTTGAATTTGAAAAATCCCGCTTCGGCGGGATTTTTTGTTTATCCTCATCCTGAGCCGGGCCGAAGGTCCGCATCGAAGGACGGTTATTTGATGAGAGATGGTTCGACACGCTGCTTCGCATCGGCTCACCATGAGGATATAATGTTCTGAAAGTATAATTACCGCTCAGGATTCTTATGCCCATTCTCTCCATCCAATCCCACGTCGCTTACGGCCATGTTGGCAATGATGCTGCGGTGTTTCCGTTGCAGCGTTTGGGGCATGACGTGTGGGCCGTGCATACGGTGCAATTTGCGGCGCATACGGGGTATGGCCCGCCAAAGGGGCAGGTGTTTGAGGCTGCCCATATTCGTGATGTGATCGACGGCATAGAAGCGCGGAATGCGTTTGCACGCTGTGAGGCGGTGCTGTCGGGCTATATGGGATCGGCCGCGATTGGTGAGGCCATTCTTGATGCTGTGGCCCGTGTGAAAGCTGCAAACCAGCACGCACTTTATGCTTGTGATCCGGTGTTGGGTGATATTGGCAAGGGCTTTTTTGTGCGGCCTGATATGCCCGA
>CANGPL010000108.1 GCA_947455725.1 Hyphomicrobiales bacterium
ACGATTAATTGGCTTGCAACATACACCGTATCAATCGAGAGATGCGGCATTGCGGCATGTGAGCCACGGCCTGTTACGGTGATTGTGAACTGATCGGCAGCCGCCATAATCGGCCCAGACCGCACACCAAAATGCCCAACCGGCATGCCTGGAAGATTATGCATACCATACACTTCATGGATACCGAAGCGGGTCATCATACCGTCATCGACCATTGCCTTGCCGCCACCGCCACCTTCTTCGGCAGGCTGGAAAATAACAGCGACCGAGCCAGCAAAATTTCGCGTTTCAGCCAGATATTTCGCGGCACCCAGCAGCATCGCTGTATGGCCATCATGGCCACAAGCGTGCATCTTACCTGCGACGGTCGAGGCGTAAGGCTTGCCCGTTACCTCGGCGATGGGCAACGCATCCATATCGGCACGAAGGCCGATGATTTTATTGCCCGGCAAACGCCCCTTGATAAGGCCGACAACGCCGGTACGGCCGATGCCTGTAACGACTTCATCGCATCCGAACGCCCGCAATTTTTCCGCGACGATACCCGCCGTACGGTGAACATCGTAATTGAGCTCCGGGTGTTGATGGAGATCACGCCGCCAAGCGATAACTTCATCGGCAAATTCGGCGATCCGGTTAACAACGGGCATATTAAAGGATTCCTAGATGTTGGCGGTCAGGCGGTTCATAGATCGATTATCCGCTAAGCGTTTCGAGAATCCAAGTCCGAAAGCGAAAATCGGAAACAATAAGGCGCCTAATTAACATTCAAGAGGCTGACTTTTCACTCCCAGCCATGCTAGGAACCCCGCATATCCGGCAATATCCCAACCTAACGGCCCCAGAATGACCAGTAAACTCGACCAACTCAAAGTTTTCACCACCGTTGTCGCTGATACCGGCGATATGGATGCCATCCGGCTGTTTAAACCGACCGATTGCACGACCAACCCGACTTTGGTGCTGAAAGCGGCCGCTTTGCCGGCCTATGAGGGCGTTATCGCCGATGCGATTGCGTGGGGAAAGCAACATTCGGGCAGCAAAGAGGCCGTGACCGGCGCTGTGGCTGATCGGCTGGCTGTTGCTTTTGGCAGTGAATTGGCGCGTCTCGTTCCCGGTCGTGTTTCCACCGAAGTGGATGCGGATTTATCGTTTGACACCAAAGCCAGTGTCGAAAAGGGTCGTGCCATCATCAAGGCCTATGAAGCCAATAGTATTCCACGCGACAAAGTGCTGATCAAACTCGCCTCCACCTGGGAAGGCATTCGCGCGGCTGAAATTCTGCAAAAAGACGGCATTGATTGCAACCTCACTTTGCTCTTCTCGCTTGTGCAAGCGGCAGCATGTGCAGAAGCCGGTGCGTTTTTGATTTCACCTTTCGTCGGTCGTATTTTGGATTGGTATGTGAAATCGGGCGGCGGGCCTTATACGGCAGAGACCGACCCCGGCGTTGTCTCGGTAAGACAGATTTACGCCTATTATAAGCGCCACGGCTATAACACGGTGGTGATGGGAGCAAGCTTCCGGAATATTGGCGAGATTGAAGCGCTCGCGGGTTGCGATCGGTTAACCATCGCTCCGGCTTTGCTTGAGCAACTGGCAAAAGATGATGGCACATTGCCACGTCAGCTTGATCCATCCGTTGCTGGCAAGGCTGGCGCTGATCGCATTAAGGTGGATGAAGCGAGGTTCCGTTTCCATCTCAATGAAGATGCCATGGCGACTGAAAAACTCGCCGAAGGCATTCGCGCTTTTGCGAAAGACTTAGGCGCGTTGAAAGAGATGGTTGCGAAGAAGCTTGAGAGTTAATCAAACCGTCCTTGCGAGAAGCGCAGCGACGAAGCAACCCAGACCTTACCATAAACCGTTATCTGGGTTGCTTCGCCTTCGCTCGCAATGACGAAAATTACGGCGAAATTGCCCAATCCTTTGGCTTCAACGCTGCATCGCGGATTTTAGTGAGTGTTGTCGCGGGCGTAATGGCTTCGGGATCGACGAAGCAATGAATGATCGAAGGCTTACCCGATGCGACGGCCCGTTCAAACGCAGGTGCGAACTCTTCTGTCACGCGCACCGTTTCGCCATGCCCACCAAAGGCGCGGGCATAGGCTGCGAAGTCTGGATTTTTAAGCTGCGTTGCTGACACGCGGCCCGGATATTCGCGTTCTTGATGCATGCGAATGGTGCCATACATGCCATTATCAACGACGATGACGATGATCGGCAAATCATATTGCACGGCGGTTGCAAATTCCTGACCATTCATCAAGAAACAACCGTCCCCAGCAAAGGCAATGACCATGCGGTTTGGGAAAGCCCGCTTGACGCCGACAGCGGCAGGGACACCGAAACCCATCGAGCCAGAATTGGGTGCGACCTGTGTGCCGAATTGTCTAAACCGCAAATAGCGTTGCGGCCAGATCGCGTAATTGCCCGCGCCATTGGTAATAACCGTGTCAGGCGGAATACGATCTCTCAACCACCGCATCGCTTCCGCAATTTGAAATATGCCTGGGACAGTGGGGATTGTATCGGTCCATGCGAGATAATCCTCACGTGCTGCCTCACGCGCGCCAGCCCATGGAATGACATTCGGCGGTTGCAGCGTTTCAATCGCCGCAGCGAAGGCTTTGGGGCTTGCGTGAATACCAAGCGTTGGATGATAGACGCGGCCCAACTCTTCTGCATCCGCATGCACATGCACGAAGGCCTGTTTCGGAACAGGAATATCGAACAGCGTATAAGATTGCGATGGCATCTCAGCCATGCGACCGCCAATCAACAAAACAAGATCCGCACCTTCAATGCGGGCCTTTAATTTTGGATTGGGGCCAATGCCAATCTCGCCGGCATAATTTGGATGATCGCCCGAAAACAACATCGCACGACGAAAGGATGTCGCGACGGGCAATTCAAACCGCTCGGCAAACCGCGTGATGGACGCGCGCGCTTTATCGGACCAACCGGAGCCGCCCAAGATCATGATCGGGCGTTTCGCGGCCCAGAGCATTTTTTGCAATTCGGCCATTTGCGTGAGACCCGGCCATGTCTCGACCGGTTCAACACGTGGGCCTGCTTGCACATCGGCTAGCGCCGTCAACATGTCTTCGGGTAGCGCAATGACAACAGGGCCGGGACGGCCCTGCATCGCAACATGAAAAGCGCGCGAAATGGTTTCTGGTACGCGTGCGGGATCGGTGATTTCGACAACCCATTTCGCCGTTGAACCAAAGAACGCTTTGTAATCCATTTCTTGAAACGCGCCGCGCTCTTTCATGCCGGATTCAATTTGCCCAACAAACAAAATGAGCGGCACAGAATCATGCTCGGCGATGTGAATACCGGGCGAAGCATTCGTCGCACCGGGTCCGCGTGTTACCATCGCAATGCCGGGGCGACCAGTAAGCCGCGCGGCTGCATCGGCCATCATCACCGCGCCACCTTCTTGACGGCAGACAGTGACATTGATCGACACGTCATGAAGCGCATCAAGCACTGCGAGATAGCTTTCGCCCGGCACGCAAAAGACATGCTCGACGCCTTGAGCCTGCAAACAATCGACAATCAATTGTCCGCCTGTGCGTTGATTCTGAGTCATGGTTTTTTGCTCCCCTCGCCACCCCATGCGATGTCGTTTAACACTGCATCTGTATCGGCTCCAAGCCGTGGCGATGGGCGCTCGGCCACCATCGCTTGGCCATTGATCATAATCGGCGTGCGCACGCTCGGGATCGAACCCTTGGCTGCGTGTTCTGATGGCAAGTCAACCTTCATGCCGCGCAATTGGACTTGCGGATCAGCAAACACATCAGCGACCGTATTGATGGGACCCGCCGGAACGCCTGCTTTCTCCAAACGATGCAGAAGATCATCGCGGGTGAACGCTAATAGCCGCTCTGCGATTGCGGCGCATAATAGGGTGCGATGTTTCACGCGTAACGGATTGGTCGCGTAATCGGGATGAGCACTCAGACCATCCGCGCCCATCACGTCGCAGAATTTTTTAAACTGTCCGTCATTGCCCACCGCAATGACCACATGGCCGTCTGCAACAGCGAAGACTTGATAAGGTACGATATTGGGATGCGCATTGCCCAAGCGGCGTGGGGCTTTGCCGGAGACGAGATAATTCAACGCTTGATTGGCGAGCACACTCACTTGCGTATCAAAGAGCGCCATATCGACATGCGCGCCCTC
>CANGPL010000109.1 GCA_947455725.1 Hyphomicrobiales bacterium
CTGCCAATTCCGCAAATATCTTGGAGAAGATGCCCATCCTACTCAACCGGATAAACCGATTATAGATCGTCTGGTGGGGGCCGTACCCCCTTGGGGCGTCACGCCATCGCAATCCATTCTTGATGACGAATATAATACCGCTTATCACCATGCGGTCATCCACCCGCGCAATCCCATGCGAGAGCGGAAAATAAGGCTCAATGCGTCGCATTTGCGCTTCGCTCAGAAGGAACAAGTCAGACATCGTCACGCCTCCCAGACATAACGAGTGAATCAGTGAATTGAGTGATCCGCAAGAAAATTAACGGGTCCTGAGCCTAGTGCTTGGCGCTTATAGCCGCTCCTTAAGCGAGCGGCTTTATTCGCCCAGAGTGGAGAAATCGCATTTTCTTGAAAATGCCCGAGAGTTTTTTGAGATCGTCGACACCATCTATCTCGTGGGAACGATCAAGCTGGATCCCTTTGACTGCGAGATCATTGCGGCCCCGCAGCCAAAGTTTGTTCAGTTCCTGGAAGGCGTTTTCGGATCAAAACCCCACTATCGATCAACCTGACCCATATCGGTTAAATGAATCACCATGCGCAGATATGCAGCTGTCATGTTTGCGTGCGAAGGCTGATGCTTAATTTGTGATAGATATGGGATTGCGTCGCCTCCCGCAGATTGATGGTCAATCCGGTCTGGCGATGATAGATGTGATGAGGTTTCAGTCTGCGCATATTTGGCGGTTGGACTCGGTGGCGCGACTTGAGCGTGAGCTGTGTGCGTTGTGCAAAGTGCGTTTAATGACCTGAACGATGGAGCGAAGCTATGGCTGCGATGAAGAAGCAAGACAATTGGAATGCGATGGACGAATGGGACAAGATTTGGCTTGAGCAACAGGACTGGCTGGATGAGCAGGAAGCAGCGTTTCAAAGTCGGATTGATGACCTGCGTGCGCAAATCCAGAAGAAGTACGATGCGCGTCTAGAAAAAGCGTTCAAACTGGCCGGGAAGCAGCAAGAACGCATAGCAGCGCTGCGCGAATGTCATAAGGACTTTACGGCCTGGCAGGGCGCCGAAGACGCCAAACTCGACAAGGTCATCGACAAGGCGATAGCTGATTATCATAAAAAGGAACAGGCCGCCGAACGCAAGAAGGCGAAAGCGCTGAAGGAAAAAGAAAAGGCGCGTAAGGAAAAAGCCAAGGCGAAAAAGGCGGCGAAGTAGCCCATCTTCAAGCCAGCGCAGCGATATCTGCGCTGGCTTGATTGTAGCGCGGCCTTTGACAACGACCACATTGTTCGTCGATTGAAGATCTCGCTGATTTACACCGCTGTGCGGGTCATCGGAATGGAGCCGAGAAAGCTCATCTTGCCAATGTCTACGCCGCAGTGGCGCAGGATTGCGTATGCAGTGGTCAGATGGAAGTAATAATTCGCAAGCACGAAATGAGTGACGTAAGCGTCGCCTTTCATCTCACCCTTGTACAGCTTTCCGAGCGGAAAAACGATCTGCTTATCGGCGCCTGCATTGAAGGCGTTCTGATCAATGCATTCGATAAACGCAATGGTCTCGGCTATTCTCGTTTTAAGCTCGGAAATGGAAGTTTCCTTGTCGTCATGCTTTGGCGCTTCCACGCCCGCCACCCGGGCGGTGCCGTTCTTTGCAGAATCGGTCGCTATTTGAATTTGCCTGAGAAGCGGGAATTGGTCGGGCGCCAGACGCATTTGAAGCAGAACGGATTCTTCAATCTTCTTTGCTGCTGCGAATTCGGCTGCCTTGTCGAGAATACCCAGGAGGGCGTTTAGCCCGGTGATGAAGACAGGCAAGGACGATTGTGACATTGTAAACGGCATCGGTCAGACCTTAGCTGGTGTTGGATCCGCGCTCTGGGCGGCTCAAGCCCGCGCCCAGTAGGCTTACACCTGAAGTTAGGCGTTTACCAGTTGAGGACACAGGCGCCCGTGGCGCACGGACGCCTATGAGAAACTGCTAGTTCAAGTCAGAATAGGTCAGAATCAGCGTTCATGGGAACGCGCGGGGTTTGTCAGGAGGGCAGTGGGTTTGTCTGACAGCTCCCATGAGAAAATTGAGAGGAGGGCACATGACCCGTATTCCGAAGATCGAACCAGCCACTTTCAGTCCGGAGCAACTCAAGCTTTATGACGCGATGATCGCATCCCGGCCTGATGGGAAACTGCAAGGCCCCTCCACGATGTGGATCCGCAACGCCGGTCTCGCAGCTGTCACCGGCCAAATGGCGAAACTCCTGCGTTATGAGGGCAAGCTAGAGGCTACACTGTTTGAAATGATCACCCTCATCGTCGCTCGCCAATGGACGGCGCACTACGTATGGTCGGTTCACGCCAAAGAGGCGATGCGGGTTGGCCTGGGGCCTGAAATCATCGAGGCGATCCGCACACGGCGTATTCCGCCTTTCTCTCATGAGCGGCAGAAACTCATTTACGAACTCACCAATGAGTTAGTCGACACGAAAGTGATCTCGGATGGGACATATATGCAAGCACAACAGGAGTTTGGTGTCGATTTGATTCTGGAAATCGTCACGGCGGTCGGTTTCTACACGCTCATTTGCATGACCATCAAAACCTTCGAGGTTCCGGCGCCTAACGATGCAACGCCACTTGACTGACCAAACGGTTGGCGTCTTTGGTCCGCGCGGCACCGGCTAAAATCAGTTAGCGCGCCTTATCGCAAAGTCGCAGAGACGCTCTTAGCAACTTCCGAGCCTATATGAAAAGCGCCCTCTATCAATCCGGGGCTGACAGTCGCCAGTTCGGCGACGGCCAGAAACACCCGGCCGCCCCACAACGCTTTTCGTAATAGAGACGGCGCGAGTTGAGGGTGTTGAGGAGGCTCGGTCACGTCCGTTGGCGTGCAGACGAAAATGTTTTCCGCCCAGTCCTCAATGTGAAAATAATCTGGTGTGCGAGCCTCTTCGCCAAAGCATCGAACGAGCTGCGTGATGATCGCGCTCTGTAAAATATTTGCATTGATGTGCCGGGCTTGACGAGGCCAGCCGATGAACCCGAAGAGCCCGGCGGGATCCCCCAGTTCTCCACTATGATCATGCGCTTCTATGAGTGGCCCCATGCGGCTGGCGATTCGACCTGAGAGCCCCTTGGAGCGCCAGAATGGCTTGTCATAGATCGCGACAGCCTTGGCTTGGGCCGCCATCCATGTCGGCGTCGCTTCCATAAGGTGGGTGACACGGCTGTCGAGCGCGGGCCACCAGTTCATTGCGCTGGCGGCAACCCGCAGGGGCGTCGCCACGATCACTCGACGCGCGCGAATCGCTGGTAGAGCGATATTATCGGTGGAGACTTTGATTGTTTCAGCCTCGCAGGCGATGCGGTTCGCGCGTGTGCCGGTCCGGATTGCTGAGCCAGGCAGGCGTTTCGCCAGCCGTTCCACAATGGCCGTCGTTCCCCCGTCAACGCGATAACTGCCATCCATGCCGGGCAACCGGTGTCTGGTTGGGGACCCATGTGTCGCCATGTCGACGATCGTGTCACCTGTGTCGAATTGTGGCGTTAATCCCAGGCCGAGCGCCTGGAGCCAGTGCGCGGCGAAGGGCTGGGCCTCAGGCCAAATCCAGGTTGGGCCGAGATCGGCAAGATAGACGTTCGAGACTGGGTTCCTGAGCGAGTGCGCCCGGCCACCAAGACGATCTGCGGCCTCCACCACAATCACAGAGTGACCGGCCTCGTGCAGCAAGACGGCGCATGTCAGTCCGGTCAGGCCACCGCCTATGATGAGAACTTCGGTGTCGTCCGGGAGCGAACCGCTCATTTACCTGTCCTACGCTGGGTCGCCCTGAAGTATATTCCGCGCCGCGCATTCGAGTAGGCGTATTCACCAGCTTTTGGCAAACACAGGGCTGGCGCTCCGCGCGTGTTACGCGGCAGATCTGGCGCGCTGTTACAACCTGTTCGGGGCCTCCGCCCTGACCGGCGGGGTCGCGCTGCGGGCATTTGCAGCGCTCTCAGTTTTGCGGGCGATTCGCATAATATTGTTTTTTTATATTATTTTTATAGATTGATTGGCGGAGAGGGAGGGATTCGAACCCCCGGTACAGTTGCCCGTACTTCGCATTTCGAGTGCGACGCATTCGACCACTCTGCCACCTCTCCGCGGATCGAAGTGTGAACTTCGATGGTCGGACGCGGCTGTACCACGGCGGGGGCGAGGC
>CANGPL010000110.1 GCA_947455725.1 Hyphomicrobiales bacterium
TACTTTCGGCGATCGCTTTGACATTCGAGTCATGGATCTGAGGATGCACGTGCATATTCATTGAAAACCTCCCTTTTGACGCGTTTCAATTTTGATAGTGAACGCTAAAAATGAACGTCATTCAATTTCGATTGAAAGTCAAGTCGGGGTAATTAATTTTTTGAATTACTTCAAATTCGAATGACGTTCGATCTTGACTTAAGCTCCCTAGTTGTTCAAGAAACGATAAAATTTAAGGGAATCAATGCTTTGCCAAGTCGTAACCCTACGCCAAAGGGCCGCGTAGCCCTCCGCCAAGAACGGAATCGGGAGGCTTTGGTACAGGCCGGCTACCGCGTTATGTCGGAAAAGGGCATTGACGCCGCGACAATGCAAGAGATTGCCCAGAAGGCCGATGTTGGCGCGGGCACTGTCTATAGTTACTTCAAGTCGAAAGAAGATCTGGCCGTCGCAGTCCTTGAGCGCGTAATGCATAATCTTGCGATCCGCATCGAGGAAGTCACCAATCAATTCTCGGACCCCGCGCAGGTTTACGCCTTTGGCGTTCGAACGGTGATTGAAGCGGCAACGGGTGATCTACGGTGGAAGCAATTGCTCAACCGGCCGGAAGTTGTGGCTGACGCAATGTTTCGTTGCATGGGCCCGTTTGCCATTCGTGACCTGCAAAATGCAGCGCGCGCGAACCGTTTCAAAGTCGACGATGCGGAACTACTTTGGAAAATGGCAACCTTCGCGATTGTCGGCGTGAGCCGAGCAGTGATCCAAGAGCAGTTATCACACAGACTGATCGACGAAGCCGTTGTCAGACTGCTTTGCATGACAGGTATAGGCGAAGCAGAAGCCATTGAAGTCGCCAATCGCCCACGCCCTGCATTGGGCCCCGAATCTCCTGTTTTTTAAAAACATGCGCCACTCGCGCCTAGATTGCTCCGACAATTGTTTCCATTTCCTTTTGGCAGGTTTTCAGTGCCTCGCGGAGCAAAGGCAACCGCTCTTTAAAACGATTGGCTGGCATAGAAACAGCAACCGCATAATTGTCGAGGCCGGGCGTATTAATCGGTAAGGCAACGGCGCAAATGCCGACATCAAATTCTTCTTGATCAAGATGAAATTCACCTAAATGCGCCGTCTCCGCCAATCGCAGCAATCGGGCCGGATCCGTCATGGTTTGCTTCGTGAAGGTCTTGAGCGGCGCAGCAAGCCAATGGTCGGCCTCCGCTTTTGACATCGCCGATAAATGCGCCTTGCCACTGGCCGTGCAATGAAGCGGCAAAGGCCGACCGACGAAGGAAACAACACGCAACGGGGCCGTCGACGTGATTTGATCAATCACCACGGGAACGCCGTCGGTCAGCAAAGTCAGGTCAACCGTATCCTGCGTCTGGATATGCAATTTGTGCAAATAGGGCCGAAACAAGCTGCGCAGATTGGCATGAACGGCGGATCCCAGACGAACGAGTTCGGCCCCTAGCCTTACACCTGCCATGCCCGCACGCGTCGCGACAAATCCTTCCGCTTCCAGCGCCCCCACCAAACGCTGCACAGTGGAGCGCGGCAAACCTGCGGCTTTAGCGATCTGGCCCAGACTTAAACCGGACGGATGATCGGCCAAGGCGCGCAAAACTTCGGCCGCCCGCGCAATCATGCGCATTTCATTCCGCTGCCCTTTTTTCAGCGATGCGGTTTCGTCAAAGGCGCTTGACATCAAGCGGCCCTCCTTCATATTGTCCCATAAAACGATATGACTGTCCCATAAGTCGGTACAGTTGTCAATGATCGATCATCGCTAACCGTCGGGAGGACGAACCATGCTTTTGCTTGCCAAACTGCTCCTAACCATCGCTACGCTGGGCTACAGCGCCATTCCAGCCGTGTTTGATTCCAACAACACCCACGCAACCAATCCCTCTTTTCCGGGTCACGCACGGTTTCACGTCGTCTGGCAGGTGAGCTCCTATGTCTTTATCGGGATCATTGCACTTTATCTGATATGGACCGCTGGATCGGAATTAGGACCCCTATGGCTCGCAACGCTATTGGCCGCTTCCGCCTATCTCGGATTTTGGACGGCCGCAGCCTCCATGCCGCTTTATCAGGGGACGATTGTCAGCGAGGTAAACCCCGTTCCAACCTTTAAATGGAATATTCTGGGAATGCGGTTTGAAACCGACGCCAATATTTCATTGTTCACGCCCGCCTCGATCATTGTGGTGCTTGCTGCTCTTGCGTTGAGCCAAGTTTAATCAAGGAGCGGACGCCATGTTGACGGATGAACAAAGACAAGCCGCCGCTCTCAGCCTGTTTAACGCGGATAAGACGCGCAAGACCATTCAGCAATTGTCAAAAACCTATCCAGAAATGACGATTGAAGATTCCTATGATGTCCAGCAACGCTGGGCCGATCTTCGGGTCGCGGGAGGCGCTAAAATCATCGGACGCAAAATCGGCCTCACCAGCCGGGCGATGCAAATGGCCTCAAAAATCACTGAGCCGGATTATGGCGTGATGTTTGATGATGCGCTCTTTAAAGATGGCGCACGTATTCCGGCAGGCACCTTCATCAAACCCCGGCTTGAAACAGAGCTGGCCTTTATCATGGGCGCGGATCTGCAAGGCGCGGGCTGCCAGATGCACGATGTCATGGAGGCTACCGCCTATGTGTCGCCTGCGCTTGAAATCATTGATTATCGCACCGAAGTTCCACGCGCCATTGTCGATACCATCGCCGATAACGCCGCCTATGGTGCGATTGTTTTGGGCGGTCGCATCGTTCGCCCCTTTGATATCGATGTACGCTGGGTTGCGGCCACACTTTCGAAAAACGGAACGATCGAGGAATCGGGCGTCTCGGCCGCGATTATGGGCCATCCGGCGGCCGGCATCGCCTGGCTCGTCAACAAGCTCGCGCCCCATGGCGGCGGCTTGAAAAAGGGCGATATTGTGCTCGGCGGCTCGTTTACGCGGCCTGTCGACATCGCCTCGGGAGACGTGATCTACGCCGATTATGGTCCGATGGGCTCAATCGGCGTGTCATTCGAATGAAGGGGCAGTCTTATGCCGCAGAATCAGTTCAAACGCGCTTTAGCATCAGGGAAAACGCAATTCGGTCTCTGGTCGACGCTGTCCAACTCTTTCGCCGTGGAGGTGATTGCGGGCGCCGGCTATGATTGGTTGCTGCTGGACACCGAACATTCGCCCGGCGACCCTTTAACCGTCTTGCCGCAACTTCAAACAATTGCGGGCTATACCTCCGTCTCCGCACTCGTCCGACCGGCGGCCAATGATGCCATGCTGATCAAGCGGTTTCTCGACATCGGCGCGCAAACGCTGCTCATTCCCTATGTGCAGACGCGCGAAGAAGCTGAATATGCCGTTCGCGCGACACGCTATCCGCCGGACGGAATAAGAGGCGTATCGGCTCTGACGCGGGCCACACGCTTTGGCCGTGAAAAGGATTACTTTGCCACATGCGCCGACGACATAGGCGTGATTGTGCAAATCGAAACACAAGAAGCGTTGAACAATCTTGATGCAATTGCAAAAGTCGACGGCATTGACGCCCTCTTCATCGGCCCGGCCGATCTAGCCGCCAGTCTTGGCTACGGCGCCAACCAAGGCCACGCGGATATGCGAGCGGTTGTAATCGACACCATCAAGCGGATCAAAGCATTAGGCAAACCAGCGGGCCTCTTGACGGGCGATACGGCTTTGCAACGTTCCGCAATGAATGCAGGCATTGATTTTATTGCAATTGGCGTTGACGCAGGCTTACTCGCTCGTGCGAGCGAAAATCTGCTTAGCTCGCTTCAATCATCACCTGCGTAATTATTGATCAGGCGCGCTGACCGCCATTCTAAACCGTATATGAATTCGCTGAATTGGTGGTAGCGGAGGGAGGCTACGGTCTATACAGCGTGTTTTGGGTTAGTGTAATTTAATGGTTGAGGGAAACTCTGCCAATAATCACCCTCAGCCACGCCTTTATATATGGATTGCTCGCCCATATGCATCCAGCACGCTTTCATGCATCATTTCAGAAAGCGTTGGATGGGGGAAGACGGTGTGCATGAGGTCTTCTTCGGTGGTCTCGAGCCCCATAGCGACGACGAA
>CANGPL010000111.1 GCA_947455725.1 Hyphomicrobiales bacterium
GATTTCTACGACGTCATAGATAATTCATACAGGAAGACGCCGATGAGGTCGATGCAACCGGTTATCGGCATTTGGTCTAAGGTTTGTATCGAAAAAATCTATTTTTAAGAGCGCTTTATAACGCCTACAACCGTCGCTAACGCGATGGCAGCGGCATTAGACACATTCAGGCTCTTAATCGCACCTGGCATGTCGAGGCGTGCCAAAACGTCGCACCTTTCGCGGGTGAGCCTGCGTAACCCCTTGCCCTCCGCCCCCATTACCAAGGCGATTGGCGGGTTAGCGAGGCTTTCGGCCAGAACATCGGGGCCTTCGGAATCAAGCCCCACGCGCCAATAGCCCTTCTCGCCCAGTAAAGTGAGGGCTTGGGCAAGATTGACCACCTCGATCAAAGGCACATGCTCAAGCCCGCCGGACGCCGATTTTGCCAAAACACCCACGGCTTCCGGACTATTGCGCTCCGTCACCAAGACCGCCTCGGCGGCAAAAGCGGCCGCCGTTCGCAAAATGGCCCCGACATTATGCGGATCGGTCACCTGATCGAGTACGACGACAACGCCCTTGCCCTCTAAATCATGAATATCAGCCGCGGGTAGCCCATCGACTTCCAACGCGATGCCTTGATGGACGGCATCCGGTCCCGTGATCCGGTCGATCTCTTCGGGCTTTGCCATAATGGGGGCAATCGACAATTCCGGCATCTCATCCAAAAGCCGCTTCAAGGCATTCTCAGTAACATGCAGCACAAACGCCTTGCGGCGCGGGTTTTTCAGCGCCTCGATGACGGCGTGAAAGCCATAAAGCACAGGTCGGCCCGAGCGAGAACGCTCAGGGCGGGCAGGGCGCTCGCCCGATTGCGCCTTGAAGGGCGGACGCGGCCGATCCTCACGGCCCCGCTCTTGGCGTGGGCGATCCCCTGATCCGTTCCGGTTTTTGTCAAAGCGCTTGGCCATCATGCCCTCTTTCTGATCCGGCCAATGTTTTGCACAAATGAGCAAGTTTGCGCAAATTTCGAGGGAACGGAGCTTTTCATCCCCGATGGGCAGTTGACACCGCCCCATCGCGTCATCATAAGGGCCATCTCGATTTGGCACGGCCTAGCCGCCCGGATCGAGATTGAGGCTGGAATACGGGGGAATGTCCCGAGCGGCAAAGGGGGCGGACTGTAAATCCGCTGGCTACGCCTTCGCAGGTTCGAGTCCTGCTTCCCCCACCACGCTTCGCCCCGATGGGGCTACGCGTGGCACAGCCACGTGGAGCAACATCGTCTTGGGCGAAGCAGTGCCCGGCATAGCCCACAGGGTGACGACGGGCTGGCACAGCCACGTGGAGCAACATCGTCTTGGGCCAAACAGCAGTGCCTTGCGAAGCACAGGGTGCGTAGCGGGGCGCCCGGCATAGCCCGCAGGGCGACGACGGGCTGGCGTGACCGTCTACGGGCAATCTTGGCTTCGACACTCAAGAGCTAGCCATGTGGTACGTTTATATCATCCGAAGCACCAATTTCCCGGATTAGGAATACGCGGGCGCGACTCAAGACCTAAAACAACGTGTTTCCGACCACAATTCCGGTAAATCAGCCCATACGTCTAAATTTGCGCCTTGGGACCTGCGTTGGTACTGCGCGTTTCCTGACAAATATAAAGCTCTAGAATTTGAAAAATATCTAAAATCTCATTCAGGCCGGGCATTTTCCAAGAAGCGGCTCTGAATTCGCAATCTCTGATCTAAATCAGCTTGCCTATCGCCCGCGAGCTTGGCATAACGCGGTTCAAGATGCGGGTGTAGCTCAATGGTAGAGCAGCAGCCTTCCAAGCTGAATACCCGGGTTCGATTCCCGGTACCCGCTCCATCCTTTTTTTAGGGACCTCGCATCAGCTCGGGCGCGCGTTCGCGCTTCGCGTAAGTCGTGGTTTTCGCGTTTTTCAGTACCAAGTTTAGCGTTCCTTCTTTTATTTTTTAACGCTATTGAGAGAAGTTAGTTGACTTCCAAATCAACTGAAGCGCATATTCGGAAACGGCAGAGGGAAGGGGCTTTGGTCCTTTTCGAGCCTGTTCTTGTGAGGGGCGAGGCGTATCGCCGTCGCTTGTGGCTTCATCCTGCCGTGGCCGATTGGGTTTACACGCAAGGCTACGGCAGAGAGGCCCGGTATTTTGATGATGTCAGGGCGTTCTTGAAGAGCTTTGTCACGGGTGAAGATTTCGATGACGATGTGAAATTGAAGGAACTCAAAACGGCCAGAGGTGGCTGGTATGAATTCAGGATCATTTTCAACCCTCAAACACGGATTTTCGGAGCGTTTATCGGGCAGGGCGATTTTGTTGCCGTTCTGCAGCAAGACCGCCGCACATTAGACCGGTCGTCCTTTGCGCCGTCGATCTTTCGGGCGGAGCAGATTTGGCAAGGACTGTTTCCAACCGACAGACCGGCAAAGGAAAGTCGGGACTTTTTGCTCGGGGAGTTTTTCGATGACAACCACGCTTAAGCGCACCGAAGGCACGATCAAGGCCGAGGCCCGCCAACGCGCGTTTTCCGTTTTACGAAAAGCATGGAAGCGCCGCAGCGCCGAAGGTTTCACGGCCCAAGAATTAGCGAATGTTTTGGGCCGCGACAAAGCGCAAGTCTCTCGCGTGCTGAATGGTCACTCGCCGACAATGACACTTGAAACATTGGCTTTGTTTCTGGATGGCATGGGCTATCGGCTGCGGATTGATTGCGAGGCGGATGAGGATGTTGTGGTGCCGAACAGAGGCACTCTGAGTGCGTTCGAACGAGAGGAGGTAGCATAATTTTGATGCCACTAATTTTGCCGGATACTATCTTGTTGCAACCTCCAAGGGATAATCTAGAAGATCAGAATGAGAGATCCTCCCCGCTTGGTTATTATAATGTCGCCGATTCCTATTGGGCAGCAGCAAGTTTTATATTGGATCAAAACTTAGATACCACTCATCATGATAATGCGACACGTTTTTTATTTTATCATTCAATTGAATGTTTTTTAAAAGCATATCTTCGATGCAAGGGGTTATCTATTCATGAATTAGCGCATCCAAAAAAATTTGGCCATAAAGTGAACAAGTTAGCTTCTAAAGCCAAATCGTTCAGATTAAATTTTGATGACGAGGATCTCGAAGTCATTTGTTTGATGTCTAATTCGGACACCGTCATTCGTGCTCGCTATTTTTTAAGAGGCCCTTTTGATTGGCCGCATTTGGATTCGCTCAATCGAACTTGCCGCAGTTTGGCTGAATCTGTTGGTATGGCGCTTAAAGGCGAAGGTATTCCAGTCCGTTACAGAGATCGGCTTATTCAGTTTGAGCGTTAAAATCTCCATCCCCCTTGCTTTTTTGACGGAATTCCCCTATCCGGACGCCCGTTTAGGCTCCTTAGTAACCCCAAAATACTGGAATCAGGTCATGGCCAAAGAGAAGTTTTCGCGGACAAAGCCGCATTGCAACATTGGAACGATTGGTCACGTTGACCATGGCAAGACGTCATTGACGGCGGCCATTACGAAGGTTTTGGCTGAGAGTGGTGGTGCGACGTTTACGGCGTATGACCAGATTGACAAGGCGCCTGAAGAAAAGGCGCGTGGTATCACGATTTCGACGGCTCACGTTGAGTATGAGACGACGAACCGCCACTATGCCCACGTCGATTGCCCCGGCCACGCCGATTATGTGAAGAACATGATCACGGGTGCGGCCCAGATGGACGGCGCGATTTTGGTTGTGTCTGCTGCTGACGGCCCAATGCCACAAACCCGCGAGCATATTTTGTTGGCCCGTCAGGTCGGCGTTCCTGCGCTTGTTGTGTTCATGAACAAGGTTGACTTGGTCGATGACGCCGAGCTCATCGAGCTCGTTGAACTCGAAGTTCGTGAGTTGCTTTCGAAGTACGACTTCCCAGGCGACGATATTCCGATCACCAAGGGTTCGGCGGTTTGTGCGCTCGAAAACAAGCGCCCAGAAATCGGCCATGACGCGATCTTGAAGCTCATGGAAACGGTTGATGCGTATATCCCACAGCCAGAGCGTCCGAAGGATCAGCC
>CANGPL010000112.1 GCA_947455725.1 Hyphomicrobiales bacterium
ACCATCAAGAGCCACCACAACGTGGGCGGCTTGCCCGAGCGCATGAACATGAAGCTCGTGGAGCCCCTGCGCGAACTCTTCAAGGACGAGGTGCGGGCGCTGGGCCGCGAGCTGGGCCTGCCCGAGGCCTTCGTGGGCCGCCACCCCTTCCCGGGACCGGGCCTCGCCATCCGCATCCCCGGCGCCATCAGCCGCGAGAAGCTCGACATCCTGCGCAAGGCCGATGTGATCTACCTCGACGAGATCCGCAAGGCGGGCCTCTATAACGAGATCTGGCAGGCCTTCGCCGTGTTGCTGCCCGTGCGCACGGTCGGCGTCATGGGCGACGGACGCACCTACGACCACGTCTGCGCCCTGCGTGCCGTGACCTCGGTGGACGGCATGACGGCGGACTTCTTCCCCTTCGACATGAACGTGCTGGGGCGCACCGCGACGCGGATCATCAACGAGGTGCGGGGGATTAATCGGGTGGTTTATGACGTGACGTCGAAGCCGCCGGGGACGATTGAGTGGGAGTAGAAAGCGTCCGCTAAGTACTTGAAATATAACGATATTTTACTTACAAAGTCGTGACAAACTTTTGAAAAAAGTGAGTAAAATCAACGGTGGCTGGTCGACAAATGCAAAGGAAGTTGCAAAGGTTCACGCCTTACTCTGGTGAGTAATGGAATCGTGCGATGGCAGCTATCAGAAAGCGACAGTCGAAATCGTCGTTCATCGTGGAGCAACACGATGTTCTCGGCGGAAAAGCGAAGGTAATTCGCACTGCCCAATCAGGCAGCGTCTATCAATTGCGCGTCTGGGTTGAAGGCGAGAAGCGGTATCTTCGTGAAACGCTGAAGACCAAAGACCTTCAGACTGCAATCAATCGTGCTGAGATCAGGGTCTTTCAAATCTACAGCGATGTAGCGACCGGCAAAAAGATGTTCGGCATCAAGCTTCAGGAAGCGGTCGACAAATATCTTGCACTCAGAAAGTCAGAAGTCGATATCGGGCGCATCACAGCTGGAAGGCTTGGAACTGTAGCTTCGCATATAAATCACCTCGTCGCATACAAAGGTGAGGACATAAAGCTCAGCGATTTGGATCGAACGTCCTGCTTTGAGTATGCGCTATGGCGTAAGCAAGAAAATCTCACTGTCAAAGATGTTACGATCAAGAACGAGCAAGCTACAATCAATCATTTCGCGAAAGAGATGCACAGGGCTGGGTATTGTCACTTTGACGGGTTCGAGTTCCGAAAATTCAAAGTCGAGGAAGAGTCTCGCGATACGTTCACCCTCGAAGAGTATGATGACTTGGTCGCATTTCTAAGGAAATGGGCGAGCAAAAAGGGAACGAACGGTGATGCTGCATTACTCAAGCAACGATTGTTGATCAAAGACTGCATTTTGATAGGCAGCAATACGATGCTGAGGGTAGGTGAGCTGTGGCAATTGAAGTGGGGTGATATTCAAGGCTACGAGACCCACAAAGATGATCTGGGTAAGCCGGTCATTCTGGTGCGGTTAAATGTACGAAAAGAGATCGCCAAGAACCGTAAAAGCAGGTTGATTACGACACGTGGCGGTGAGTATTTTAAGCGAGTCCATTCGCGAACCGAATTTCGTGCTGCAGAAGATTACGTTTTCTGTGGCGGTGCGGGTGATGAGCGACTTTCTAAGAAGTTTCTTTATGACACTTGGAAGGAGCTTATGAATGGCATCAAACTGCAATACAAAAAGCGAAATGTTACTTGGTACAGTCTGAGGCACTTCGGCATCACTTGCAGGCTCAGGGCAGGTGCTTCAGTCTTTGATGTTTCCAAGGTAGCTGGAACGGGGATCGCGTTCATTCAGGCTCATTACGGGCACTTTGATCAAGCTATGTCGCGGACAATGTCGCTGAAGAATTTCACTGTCACCAAAGAAGGCATCGGTGTTGCAGATTGAGGGTGAATAGAACTGAACCCTTTTGTAACCGACTGATCTTCTGAGACTTGAGGAGCCGTCATGGAACGTATCCGCCTTCAGCAGGAACAGTGGGATCAAGCGAAGGCTTTGTTCGAGAAATTCATTCTGGCTGGCGGTGGGTCGTTCGTTGATCGAGAAACACCGCACCAAATCAAAGCCATGTATCAGATCGGTAACACATCAGTCTGTATTGGTTGGCAGAGGAAATATCGGAATACAACATCAAGCAATAGACCAGTGTGTAACAGGCTGGTTGTTTTGGTTGAGCAGCTTGCTCATCAAAAAAAGAACAGCATGAAGTCAAATCATCGGTCTGCGTTCATCATGGAAGCCAACGAACTTGAGACCCATCTAGGCTCTATGTGGAATTCTCATAAAAACTCAACGGGTATAATTCCCTCAGCAATACATTTCAAAAATCACTGACGGAAAGAAGTTTTACCTCAGACAAAAATCATTTCACCAGCATGGTTGCCACCTACAGGTGGACCTTTACCCTTATCAATAACACGACAGGAACAGTCTGATCGTGGATTTGAATGTTGAAAGGGAAGCTCATGAAAATCGTAAAATTTGAAGCAGTGCAGGACGAGTTTGTTCGTTTCACACCACGCACAATGACAATCGAAGGCGTCATGCAGAAGATTGCTGATGGCTTGATTTCTGCCGTTCAGAATGAAGGCAAAGGCAAGGGGCGAACGGGGAAGGTGTTCTCGTTCAATGCAGAGAAAGGCAAGGTCTATTTGCGGATCAAGTATGGAACGATGGAAGCATATTGTCTGGAAGGTGTTGCAAAGACGTTGAGTGATGCGAATGAGCAGGTCGTTGCATATGCAGAGGCTCTGAAGTCAGGCTCGATATCAGCAACGGAAAGAGATGCAATCAAGAAGGTCTTCAATGCACGAAAAGAACGAATGGAAGAAGCAAGAGCGGGAAGAAAAGGAAAACTCATTGCAGAAGCTTGAGAAGAAAGCTTTCTGGCTCTCTGAAGAATGGCAGTGCGTCAGCTATGGAAACAAAGAGCAATTGAATTGGTATCGGGAATTTCTAAAGCGGCGAGAAGAGGGAACATCAATGGAATTCTATGATGTTCTCTCTTCAGATGATTACTATCTGAAATTCGAAATCAACAAAGATGAGATCCAAGAGATGGATTGAAGGTATCATCCGCAAGTGCCAAGGAAGAGTGGGAGCTATTGCTCTCACTCACTCTTCATTTCAGAGCCAAGCAGCAAGAAAGGCTTTATCAATCGAGCCTAAAATGTTCCTGGGAAAATCCCAACCGAAACATTAGCTACAACCTTTTCAGCCTTTCGGAGGAACCGACGGGCATCTCCCTTAGCATTGTTGTATTGAACGGATTGTTTGACACGCTTCCTAGATTTCGACTGATCTGCCTGATGGTTTGTGATTTCTGTCATAAACCCGGTCAATGTCGCGGGCACAAAAACTAAGGAGCGATTCCATTTATTTGCTCGCACCTTGTTGTTCCAATCGATTGCCCAAGTACAGTAGGCAACGGTTGTGTCTTCCAAATCTTTATGCACGCGATACAGTTGCAAAAACTTCAACATAGCTCGCAGCGAATTATAGTTGATGCTTCTGTTGGACGATATGGAAAAAGGCGCCTGCTCTTTAACACTGGATCGTTTACCTTTGAGTTGAACATCGATGAGCTTCTTCAGGTCTCCAAGAAGCCGCTTCTTGCCGCACCTCAGATCAATCTGAACCAATAACTTGTTTGGCTCTGCTTCATCCCAACTTGCCTGGGTCTGCGGTGGCATCACCATAACGCTTGCAGGAATGGTGAAAAGGTCGCGCCAGTGCGTTGCCCACCAAACATCGAAATCAGCAGCACGTACGTCGCCCCATGCTTCGTAGAACGATTGATTGACCTTATTGCTTGAGTCCTGAAGAGCAACTTTCAGGTACTCGAACCACAGCCGATACGGCTCAACTTTTCCCTTGGGAAGTTCCCTGAGGAAATCGCCTGAAAAAGCCTTGCGTGCCATGCCCCACCCCCAGGATGCGCCCTGCTCATGAGCAGCAATATCGGGCAAAGTTCAGGCTACCGC
>CANGPL010000113.1 GCA_947455725.1 Hyphomicrobiales bacterium
AATGGCCGCAAAGCCCGCATCGTGCCGGGCCTTTCCACGCGCGATGCCGCAGGCGCACCCGATGTGATGCGCGGCGAAGAAACGCTGGCGCTCGGCACCGGCATCGAGAATGGCACCGTTATTCTCCCGGGCACCCATTCCAAATGGGTGCAAATGGAGAAGGGCCAGATCAAAAGCTTCGCCACCTTCATGACGGGCGAGTTCTACGCCACATTTTTAAGCCAGACGATTTTGGGCAAGCTCCGCGAGGAGCCGGATGATTCAGCAGGCTTCGCCAAAGGGCTGGAAGCCAGCAAACGCAAAGGCGGACTGACGCATCAAGCCTTTGCCGCCCGCACCTCCGTGCTGCTTGGCGATATGAGCGGGCATGAAGTAGCGCCCTTTCTATCAGGCCTCTTGATCGGCTCGGAAGTCGAGCACGGCCTCGCAATGGATCAAACCGGCGGCGAAATCGCGCTGATTGCTGAAGGCATCATCGTCGACTCTTACACCAAAGCGCTGGCCGCCAAGGGTAAAACCTGCCGCACGCTCACGACAGAACACTGCTTCACCGCAGGGCTCGCCCGCTTGCTCAACGCTTAAGGAAAGTTTGGACATGCCGCATCGCACAGCCTTCGACCAAGCCTTCGCAGCCTGCCCTTTGATCGCGATTTTGCGCGGGCTTCATCCGGATGAGGCGATAGGCGTTGGTGAGGCAGTGGTCGCTGCTGGCATCACCATTCTCGAAGTCCCGCTCAATTCCCCCGAGCCCTATGACAGCATCAGCAAACTCTCGACCGCGTTAAAAGGCCGCGCGGTGGTTGGCGCCGGAACCGTCTATCGCCGCACCGAAGTCGATCGCCTCGCCCAAGCAGGCGGAACCCTCATCGTCTCGCCCAACGCGAACCCCGAAGTCATATCCCACGCGAAAAGCTTAGGCCTCGTCTCTGCCCCCGGCTTCTTCACACCAACCGAAGCGATTGCGGCGCTTGATGCAGGCGCCGATGTACTCAAAATTTTCCCCGGCGAACTGATGTCCCCTCAAGGCGTTAAAGCGCTGAATGCCATTCTGCCCAAAGGCTCGCGCATGGTGCTGGTCGGCGGCGTTGGTGAGGCAAGCTTTGCCACCTATGCCGCAACGCCACTCGCTGGCTTCGGCATTGGCTCTTCGCTTTACGCACCGGGTGTTACTGCAGAAGAAGTTGGCCGTCGCGCCGCCCGTTTCATCAAAGCCTATCAAGCGAGCCGCCCATGATTATCGTATTCGGATCCGTGAATGTCGATTTCGTCACCCGCGTCCCATCCATTCCAAAACCCGGCGAAACGGTGCTCGGCCCGGGTTACGATGTGATCCCCGGCGGCAAAGGCGCCAATCAAGCGCTCGCCGCCCAACGCGCAGGCTCGCCAACCGTGATGGCCGGAGCCGTCGGCGATGATCCCTTCGCCGCCATCGGTCTAGAGCTGCTCGTCGAAGCCGGCGTTGATGTCAGCGCCATCGCGAAAGTCACTGCCCCAACGGGTGCCGCCTTTATTACGGTTGATCAAAACGGCGAAAACGCCATCACCGTCGCCTCAGGCGCCAATGCCTATGCCAGCGCTAAAAGCCTCGAAGCGATCAAAATTGACGCGAAAGACACGCTATTGATGCAGCGCGAAGTGCCGGAAGCCGAGCAAATCGCCGCCGCCCGCTACGCCAAAGCCCGCGGCGCTCGCGTCTTGCTCAATGTCGCCCCCGCCGGTACCGTCTCCGATGAGCTTGCTCATCTCATTGATATTTTTCTCGTCAATGAGCACGAAGCCATGGTGGTCGCGGAAGGCTTCGGCCTTGCGGCCGATAGCCCGACCGAAGCCGCCAAAGCCATCGCCTCGGCCCGCAACGCCGCCTGCATCGTGACGCTTGGCGGTGAAGGCGCGGTCGGCTGGACCGATGGAGTCCGCCGTCAAATTCCCGCACCTTCCATCAAGGTCGTCGATACAACGGCAGCGGGAGATGCGTTTTGCGGCGCCTTCGCAGCAGCGCTCGATCAAGGCTTCGGCTTCACCGGCGCACTAGCCCGCGGCGTAACCGCCGGAAGCCTAGCCTGCACCACACACGGCGCCCAACCGAGCCTGCCCCGCAAGGCCGAAATTGAAAGCGCTATGAACGATAAGATCTGACGATCCATTGGCTTCCTTCCCCCTGAGGGGGAAGGTGTCTGCGAAGCAGACGGATGAGGGTCTGATTTTCATGATGATGTACGGCAGCCTCGTACTTAATCCCGCTATCCTTAGAACCTCATCCCCCTGCTGCGCAGGGACCTTCTCCTTTAATGAGAAGGAACACGGTCGCGCCTTTAGGTATCACCCCTTCCTTGACGCATCCGAGCAACTGGGTGAAACAGTGGAGCTTAACCTTCATCCCGCCAGACAACCGGAATCCCCCCCATGTTCCCAAAGCCCGTCGCCTCGCTCATCCCCAATACGCTCGGCTATGAGACGCTCCCGCTCGTCAAACCAACGGGCTTTCGTGAATATGATGCGCGCTGGTTGTTTGAAAAAGAAATCAACCTCATGGGCGTGCAAGCCTTAGGCCTTGGCCTCGGCACGCTGATCCGCGAAATGGGCGTGAAGCCCGAGATCGTCACGGGCCATGATTATCGTGCCTATTCGTCCTCGATCAAAATGGCGTTGATCAATGGGCTGATGGCCGCCGGATGCAAAGTGCATGATATCGGGTTGGCCATGTCGCCAATGGCCTATTTCGCGCAGTTCGAATTGGATGTGCCATGTGTTGCAATGGTCACCGCCTCGCATAATGATAATGGTTGGACCGGCGTTAAAATGGGCGCGCAACGCCCCGTTACATTCGGCCCCGATGAAATGAATCGCTTAAAAGAAATCGTGCTCGAAGGACGCGGCCAATATGCCGATGGCGGCGCCTATCGCTTTGTCGAAAACTTTGCGGATCGCTACATCGCTGATCTAACAACGCGCAAACCTTATACGCGTAAAATGAAAGTCATCGCCGCCTGCGGCAATGGTACAGCGGGTGCTTTTGCACCAGGCATTTTAGCAAAGCTTGGCGTTGAAGTTGTGCCAATGGATGCTGAATTGGATTACACTTTTCCGCGTTACAATCCGAATCCTGAAGATATGGAAATGCTGCATGCGATGGCGCATGCCGTGCATGAACATCATGCTGATGTTGCCTTAGGATTTGATGGCGATGGTGATCGCTGTGGCGTTGTTGATAATGAAGGCAACGAAATTTTTGCCGATAAAATTGGTGTGATGTTAGCACGCGATTTATCAAGCCTGCATCATGGTGCTACCTTTGTTGTTGATGTGAAATCGACCGGTCTTTTTGCGACCGATCCAGTGCTCATCCAAAATGCAGTAAAGGCTGATTATTGGAAGACGGGCCACTCTTACATCAAGCGTCGTGTTGCCGATTTAAACGCCCTAGCAGGCTTCGAAAAATCAGGTCACTTCTTCTTCAACGCACCCGTCGGTCGCGGCTATGATGATGGGCTTGTGACCGCCATTGCGGTGCTTGATATGCTCGAGCGTAATCCCGGCAAATCAATGGCCGATCTTTATCGCGCGCTGCCTAAAACATGGGGCACGCCAACCATGTCTCCGCATTGTGGCGATGAAGTAAAATATGGTGTGGTCGAACAGGCGAAAGCCGACATCGAAGCCATGGCCAAAAACGGTCAGACCTTCGCCGGTCAAACGATCCGCGACATCGTCACGGTAAACGGTATCCGTGTCACAAGCGAGGACGGCACCTGGGGGTTGATCCGCGCCTCGTCTAATAAGCCGGAGCTCGTGATCGTCTGTGAGAGCCCCGTCTCGGAAGCGCGGATGCGGGAGATGTTTAAGGCCGTCGACGACCTTATTCGGAAGAGCCCAGAGGTCGGCGCCTATAATCAATCCATATGATTATCGGAACCGGCCTGTTAATGATCTCAACCCCTAGTCTTATTCACCTCAAA
>CANGPL010000114.1 GCA_947455725.1 Hyphomicrobiales bacterium
GCCATTATTGGCGGGCGCGAGATACTGGATCAAATCGGCAAAGTCATCGATTGCGTTCAAATCTGCGCACCGCGTGCCGCGCAAACGGCACTCACTTGGGCCATTCCCTCATTGAATGAGTGGCGCGCAGCCAACACCGTTGAAATCACCCGTCGCGCAGCGGCTTTTCGTGAAGCGATTGCAGCCTCACCGGGCTGGCAGCTTAATTCCATTGGTGCCTACTTCGCGTATGTAACCCACCCGTTCGATAATGCTTCCGTTTTCCACATCGCCGAAAAGCTCGCCGCGGAACGGGGCGTTTTAGGTCTGCCCGGCCCATGGTTCGGTCCCGGCCAAGACCGCCATCTTCGCCTTGCTTTTGCCAATGTTGGTGTCGACTCTATCCGTGAAATTCCAAACCGCTTGGCAGGATTTCACCTCTAACCCATCCGAATAATCGCAAATGCCGTAAATCTACGGTGTATTTCTCCTGTCGATCAACGTTAAAGGTTCCCATGCGCCTCCTCTCTCTCGCCATCGCCCTCTTTGCCCTCCTCTCCATCGGTCTCGGCGTATCGGGGGGCGATATGCAAGCGGTTGGTCTAGGCGTCGTAGGCCTTCTGCTGGCGGTGACAACATGGCGGGCGCAAAAAATGTCGCGCTTCTTGCAAATTTTTGCGACGATTTTTGCAACGGAATATCTGGCCTTTGGCGGCATTTTAACACTAGAGGCCCACAATCTTTGGCCCGCATTTCTTGAGGCCATCGCGGTGCCCGAAAGCCTGCCGGTAACGGTCGGCGTGTTTGGTCTCATCATCTACGCGATTTCTTTCGTACCGGGTATCGTCGCGATCATGCGGATTGCCGATCGTTTTTTTGACGGACGCGATCGCGTTACGGTCCGCTTATGGCCATTGCCAGCGTTTACGATCATTGAACAAACCCTAGCGCGCGGCTTTGTTGTGTTTCTCGTTGTGGTTAATCAGGCACAAGTCGCCATCTCTGTGCGTCTGTCTTATTTCAACCGCGATTGGTTCAATGCCATTCAGGAAAAAAACAGCGAGGCTTTTTGGTCGCTGCTTTACACGGTATTTTTATTTTGGGCGGTCATCTATATCGTCTCGGCAATCATCGAATATGTTGTGCAATCGCAACTGATGATCCGTTGGCGGCGTTGGCTCACCGCGCGCTACGTGTCCGATTGGTTGGATGACGGCAGCCATTACCGCATGGCGCTTGCAGGCACCGGTGCCGATAACCCCGATCAGCGTATCGCTGATGATGTCGATATGTTTATCAACAAGACCTATAATTTTTCGATCTCGCTTTTATCATCGACAAGCTCGCTCGTGTCCTTCTCCATCATTTTATGGACGATCTCGGCGAATTTCACGATTCCTGGAACCGAGATCGCAATCCCCGGCTTCTTGTTCTGGGTCGCCATGGCCTATTCAGGCTTTGGCACCTTGGTCACCCATGTGATCGGTCGCCGTCTGATCGGCCTCTATTTCGATCAACAAAAATACGAGGCCAATTTCCGCTTTTCGCTCGCCCGTTTGCGTGAATATGCCGAGCAAATCGCACTTCTTAAAGGTGAGCCTGCGGAACGCAGCTTGTTGATGCATACATTTGGTGACGTGATCCGCAATTTTCTATCCATCGTTTCGTTGCGGAAAATCTTGATGGCCTTCACATCGGGCTATGGCCAAATCAGCCCCCTTATTCCCTATGTTGTAGCGGCCCCCTTCTATTTTATCGGCAAGATCCAATTGGGCGTTTTAACCCAAACGGCAAGCGCCTTTGGTCGTGTTGAAGGGTCGTTGAGTTTCTTCATCGACGCCTACACCTCGCTAGCGGATTATCTCTCGGTCATTCGCCGTTTGACGGGTTTTGATACATCGATTGATAAAGCGCGCCACCTTGGAAAGGCACCGCTCACCATTGCGACCCGCCGCACCGATCAGCCAGACCTAACGACCCATCAGCTTCGTCTCGCTTTGCCCGATGGCACGATGATCGTCGAAGCTGATCTCGCCTTTAAACCCGGCGAGTCGGTTTTGATTTCTGGTCCGTCAGGCTCGGGCAAATCAACGCTGCTTCGCGCCATAGCGGGCATTTGGCCCTATGGCAGCGGCGAGATTACGCTTCCTACCCATTCAAGCGTGCTGTTGCTTCCTCAAAAGCCCTATCTGCCGCAAGGCACGCTTCGGGCCTGTGTCGCCTATCCGTCCGACACGTCCAGCTATAGCGATGCCGAACTCACCTCGGCGCTCAGTGCTGCAGGTTTGGGGAAACTCTCAAACGCACTCGACGATCAAGGCAATTGGTCCCAAAGGCTGTCAGGCGGCGAGCAACAACGCATCGCCATTGCACGCGCCTTGCTCGCTAAGCCCGATTGGTTGTTCTTGGATGAAGCCACATCAGCACTCGATGAAGACAGCGAGGCAAAGCTTTATTCGGCGCTCAAAAACCGTTTACCGACAACGACGCTCATCTCCATCGGTCATCGCTCAACGTTAAAAGCGTTTCACGTCGCGGCAATCCGGATGGAGCCATCAGACGATGGTGTGTTCAAAGCATTAGCGGTTTAATCGATTAGAGCGCGTCGCTTTCTAAAAAAGTGCGCGCTCAAATTTCAGCTCGCTCTTTTCGCCGAGCAAATAGAGAAAGCCATCTTTCACCTGCCATTGTAGGGAGGTGCGGAGGCTTAACAGATAGGCTTTTTCAAACTCATTCGTCGCTTTATCGCATTCCTTCTTCGTCAAGGCCAAAGGCCCGACGGCGATCCCTTGATTGCGTCCCGGATAGGCGGTGGCTGAATAGGTATTGCAACCGGCAAAGCCGCGCATCCGCAATTGCGAATCGAGCAACAAAGTAGGCTGGTTATCGCCCGCAGGCTTGCCATTGATCGTTGATAGGATCCACTGCACATTCAGTGGAAATTGCTTCGGCTGCATAATTGCCGCGCCGCCTTTCGGCATTTCCTGCGCCGCAAGCGGTGAAGTGGCGACAACATACAAGCAACCGAGTGCTGCCAATGTGACATGCATCATGTGTTTCATCACGAAAGCCCTTTTATCCAATCAGCCGCAAACGAGCTTCAAGCCGCTCGATCAAGGCATTCGTTGCCGTAAAAACATAATCTGCTTCACTCACCGAAACGCGAAGGGCACCTTCGGCGACGAGCCATTCTGAAAGCTCAAAGATCAAACCCTTTTTGGCGTGAAAGCCAATCTCTTCGCCTTGATCACCCAGCACCGCCACACCAAACCGTTCCACGCTGCGCTGGCCTATCGATTTTGGCATACGCGCAAAGCTCGCCCGCACCACACGATGCGTCCGCGCTTCTTCCTCAGCCGCAATGCGCGCCAAGATCGTGCGCGCCGATTGCAGGCTCGTCTCATTCCAATCTGCGGCAAGCGAGGCTACGAGATTGGCCTCGCTCTTTAGCATCGTGCCATCATCCAATACTTTTAACGCATTGGCCGCCAATGTGGCTCCCGTGGTGGTAATATCCACGATGAGTTCAGCGGCACCGGAGGCTGGTGCCCCCTCGGTCGCACCAAGGCTTTCTACAATGCGATAATCGGTGACGCCATGTTCAGCAAAATAGCGTCGCGTTAAATTGATATATTTGGTCGCCACCCGCATTTTGCGGCCATGGCGCAAACGAAAGGCTGAAGCCACATCTTCAAGATCGGCCATGGTGCGGACATCGATCCATGCTTGCGGCACAGCCACAACCACATTCGCGTGACCGAAGCCCAAAGGCGTCAACATATCAAGCTTTTGATCCGCATCGGGGATGGATTCGCGGATCAGATCTTCACCCGTGATCCCAAAATGCGCGCCACCTTGTGCCAGTTCGCGGGCAATCTCGGA
>CANGPL010000115.1 GCA_947455725.1 Hyphomicrobiales bacterium
ATTGCCGGTCATCGCGCCAATCCGAAGCATCTCTGCATTTTGCATACGCATATGCCGTTTGCCACAAGCCTAACGATGATCGAAAAAGGCCGCCTCGAAATGGCCCATCAAACGGCAGCGCGCTTTTATGGCCGCACCGCCTATGAAGAAGAATTTGGCGGCTTCGCATTGGATGAAAATGAAGGCGCGCGCATTGCAGGCGATAAGAATAATCGCGGCGATGCCGATATTGTTTTCTTGGCCAATCACGGTGTAATGGTCGGCGGCCCATCGGTTGCGATCGCCTTTGACGATCTCTATTTTTTAGAGCGCGCCTGCCGCCAACAAGTCTATGCGATGTCAACGGGACGTCCGCTCAAAATCATCCCCGAAGAAGAATGCCGCCACACCGCCAGCCAATGGATGCAGGTGCTAGAAGTGCAAGCAGAAGAGCACTTCAAAGCGTTGAAGCGCATTGTGAAGTAGCGGGTGTTTATTATACGTAATCACTCGGAAATAAAAAAAACCTCATGGTGAGCCGCGCTGAAAGCGCGTGTCGAACCACGTCCTTCGACTCACATCGCTAACGCGATGTGGCTCAGGATGAGGTATACAAACACTGCCCACCGCCAACTACGCTTCCAACTTCCCCACCAATTCATCTACCTCACGCACGGCATCTTCAAGCATCGCCGATAATAAATGCGCGGCTGGCAGTGGATCATTCGTTGGATCGCGCTCATCAAAAGCCACTTCTTCGCGCAAACGTACCAAAGCAATATTGAGCGCCGCTGCAACGGTTTCAACCGAGCGGTGAAAACCCATCGGCTTGGATAAATCAATCGCCATAGCGAGCCTCCTTAGATGCGGCATGAGACTGGCCCCAGCGTGAGTGCCACGCTGGTGCCGGGGTGCTCAAATAGCCACGCAAAGTTGGCCGCGACGCTTTTGGTCTCGCGACTTGGACATGACGCCACCACCCCGGCGTAAGGCCGAGTTGGCTCGTTACTGTTCGGCAGGAGCCTGCCGCTTTGCGCGGGGTGTTTGAGTCCCCGGGGTCAGCATCAGCTGACCTTACGTTAATCATAGTCTCACACCCACTCAAAAGCAAACAACAGACGCCAACGAAAATGACGAACGGGACCTATCTGGCACGCCGATTACAAGCATCCACTTAAACAAAAGGGTTGGATTTGATGGATTGGGTGATTTTTATGAAAGGGCTCGTAAGAGTCTGGCTATGCTGCAGGCTTTATAATGCGCCCTTCAATAATGAGCCCAACTGACGTGTAAGGTTCATTAACGACGAGGTTCGGAGGCCGCTCCACCTGTCATTTTTAACAGCTAATCACGACAGAAATTATCGATATTTTGTTTCGTGATTTAGCGAAGGAGACCAAAATGAAAAACAAAGCTCTTAGGATACCGTCAGAAACCGACGAAGCACTATTTGCCCGTGTCAGCTATTTAGTAGGGTGTCTCATTTTCGCAGCTGATGAAGCCAGAGCGTTGGGATTCAAAGGCGCGGCAATGTTCATTGAGGAAGGTGCACGAGGAATAATGCCGGAGATTTTATCGACGCCAAGGCCTTCAAAATAAGATCCGTTACTATCGTTTGACATGGCATGACAGCGGTAGCGAATGAGGCGGCTCAGCTTGGAGCCGCCTCATTTGTTAGCTAAAAAGCTAGTTCGTTTCTGAAACAAGATACACAATATCTTTTCATTCAATCATCGCGAGATAAATATCATGAGAGCGAGCTTATTGTGTTGAATAGGAATGCGTATTGGATTGTTTCAATCGCTATCTGCACATCATAGATTTCGATAATTCAGATCAATCTATCTTACGACGTTCCGCACTTTTATAGACGTCATTACGCTCACGCTTACCAACGGCAACGACCAAGACGAGCAGTTCATGATCCTTGACCTGATAGACAAGTCGATAGCCTGCGTTGCGCAACTTAATCTTATAGCGCTCTTTAGTTCCATGGAGACGAGCCGAAGGTATTTTCGGGTTTTGCAAGCGCTCGGCAAGCTTCGTCTTAAACTGTTCGCGCGTTGCATTGTCGAGCTTGCGCCACTCTTTCAAAGCCTCGTCCAAAAAGGCGAGCTCATAGCTCATCCAGCGAGACCTTGTGAACAGTCTGACCTTCACGCGCGTCGGCGATAGCGTTCAGCTCCAGATCTTCGAGCCGGTCCAGCATCGCCTCATAGGCTTTAGCCGGCACGCAATAAAAAGCTGGCTCGTTGCGATTAAGAATCGCAACCGGAAAACCCTCGCCTGCCGCGACGGTTCCCATCGGGTTTTTTTTCAATTCGGACACGCTGGCGCTGGTTGCCGCAAGAATGTGGTGAGCCATTTAGAGCCTCCTTAAAAGTGCGATAAAGAGTACTTTAAACAGGTCTTTCAAGCAAGTGAGAATCATGAAACCGCCTTGTGCTGGTAAAGGCGTTTGATCATTGGCGTTGACCATGACAAAGCCCAATCATCCACATTCAGTTCTGTTTTCGGCTTCTCCTCGCTCTCTACCCGCATAGGCTGTGGTCGGCAGTGGCATCATTTATGGTTTCTCTATCTCAAACCTCGTTTTATTCACCTCAACCCAGCTTTTATGCACCTTTTATCGTTTCAATTATTCGAAACGCGCGCGGGACTATCTGAACCATAGGTCTTATTCACCTCAAACGGCCTCGGGACTATCTCAAAATAGGTCTGAATCAGAATTTTCGGAATCATCTTGACTCTTGTGAGGAATGGGAACAAAAAATAGAACATAACATGAACAAGCGATTGACCGAGAGGCGACCATGTCCGTTACGCGCGAAGCGTTTGCAGCTCTAAAACAGGCGATCCAAGGGATCGTCCGGGATGGTGCGCAACGGTTTGGCGGGATTGAAAGGAAACGGGTATCCTTCGGAATTCCTGAAATAGATCATATGCTTGGCGGTGGCCTCATGCATGGTACCACGCATGATGTGATGGCATTAACGCCGCGCGATCTTTCCGCTGCCTCAGGCTTCGCACTGGGTCTTATCGGCCTTTTAAGCCCCCGCGACACGCCTTGGGTCTGGATCAGGCAGGATGCGGCAAGCCGGGAACTTGGCGAGCCCTATGGTCCAGGGCTGGCAAGCTACGGGCTCAACCCCGCCAAGCTCTTGCTGGTGCGGGTCCCCAACGCCAAAGAAGCCCTCAGAACGGCTGAAGAAGCCCTGCGTTGCCAAGCCCTTAGCGCCGTTTTGCTGGAACCCTGGGGCGACCCCAAGCAACTCGATCTAACCGCCACAAGAAGGCTCTCACTGACCGCAGAAGAGAGCGGAGTAACCCTGATTACGCTCAGAAGCGGAGGCCATTCCCCCTTGGGATCTTGCCGGACCCGATGGGAGATTTCGGCCTCGCCCAGCCAGTCGGAATCGGATTTTGAGCTGGGATTACCGGCCTTTTTAGGCCGTCTTGTTCTGAATAGGCAGGCTGGAGCGGGAGGCCCCGGCGGCGAGTGGATGATGGAGTGGAGTCATGACAAGTGTTTGTTCCGACAGGCGAATTCTAGCCTTAGCCTTTCCCCGCCTTGCGACCGATCGGCTACAGAGACGCCGCCTGCGTCATCCCTTAAGCGCGCCAGCTGATCTCCCCCTCGTCTTAACCGAAAAGGTCAAAGGCGCCCTCCTTATCGCCGCCCTCGACGAAGCCGCCAGCAAAGCCGGCTTAGGCATAGGCATGACGCTCGCCACCGCCCGCGCGCTTCATCCGGCCTTCATCGCCGAGGAGCATAACCCTATGGCTGATCAGGCTTTTTTAGAGCGCATCGCCGATTGGTG
>CANGPL010000116.1 GCA_947455725.1 Hyphomicrobiales bacterium
GGCCGATTGACAAAGCTTTGCCCGCACATCGGCTGGCAGCATCGCTGCCGGTGCTTCTTCCCAAACTTTTTGACGCCGACGCTGTAGCGAACATTCACGTTCGAAAAAATGCACGACATCATGACCGTCACCGAGCACTTGGACTTCGACATGGCGAGAGCTGGCAATAAATTTTTCGATGTAAAGTCCACCGTCGCCAAACGCAGCAAGAGCCTCGGCACTGGCTTGCGGCATAAGTCGATCAAATTCTTCTCGCGACGTCGCCACACGAATCCCTCGACCGCCACCGCCGGCGGACGCTTTGATCATCACAGGAAAACCGATACGATCCACCACAGCCGAAGCCGCATCCGGCGTTTCCACGCGACCTTTGCTACCAGGAACGGTTGGAACACCCGCCCGAATTGCGGCATCCAAAGCCGAGACCTTGTCACCCATCACTCTAATTTGCTGAGCTGTTGGTCCGACAAAGACTAGCCCTGCTGCTTCAACGGCGTCGGCAAACCTTGCATTTTCTGCTAGAAATCCATAGCCCGGATGCACGGCATCAGTCCCGCTTGCAACAGCCGCGGCAACAACAGCATCCACATTCAGATAGGATTTCGCCGCCGAAGGTGGACCAATATTTACAGCCTCATCCGCTAGCCGAACGGCCAGTGAGTCCGCATCGGCAAGGCTATGCGCCTGAACCGTCTTAAGTCCCAATTCGCGGGCCGCTCGGATTATTCGAACGGCAATCTCACCACGATTGGCAATAAAGAGTTTTTTAACCTGACGCGTCACCACAATATCCTTAGAGCGAGATCGTAGCTAATGGCTGACCTGCCATTACCGCGTCTTCATTATCCGCATGAAAGGCGGTGATGGTGCCGTCACTATCCGCATGAACTTCGTGAAAGGACTTCATGACTTCGATAAGTCCGATTACCTCACCCTTTTTGACGGCATCACCCTCGTTTTTATAAGGCGCTGCATCAGGCGACGGCTTGCGATAAAATGTTCCGGGAAGAGGGCTCAAAAGGTCTTTGGTGGCCATGTCAGTTGGTCCTTTTGTCAAAGAGAATTCAATGGGCGGATAAATATGGTTTTACTGCATCGCGCACCGCTGATGCGATATCGACCGCATTCGGGGTGTCTGAATGAACACAAATGGAATCGGCGCGAACAGTTATCGTTTTACCCCCAACTGTTGTTGTCGTTCCATTCTGTACAGCCGTTAGACAGCGGCTTGCGGCAATTGCTGGATCTTTGGCGTCGTGCTTACGGGTAACTATCAATCCGCCATCGTCCGCGTAATCGAGATCGGCATAATATTCGGACTGAAAAGCATGGCCTCTTTCGGCATAAATCGTTTCATGCAACGTATTGATCATGCCAAGCAAGGGCACTTTGAAAATATCAGCAGCATCACAAATGGCATGCGCGATATCTGGTTGGCGGGCAGCCATTCCATAAAGCGAACCATGGGGTTTAATATGGTTCAGCACCATGCCTTCCGCGTCAAGAAAGCCCTTCAATGCGCCTACTTGATAGATGACGCAATTTGCCATTTCCTCACGCGACATCTTCATCTCGCGGCGGCCAAAACCTTGCAAATCGGGTAAGGATGGATGCGCCCCTACCTTCACACCATGCCGCTTTGCGAGCCTAACCGTCTCGCGCATGTGGTTAAAGTCGGAGCCATGAAAACCACAGGCCACATTGGCAATGGAAATAAGCGGCATTAAGCCCTCGTCATCTCCCAAATGATAAAGGCCAAACGCTTCGCCCATGTCACAATTAATGGAAACCATGAAACATATCCTCTCCAACATGCAGCGGATTCTTATAAACTTTATTCAACATGCCCGATCTCCTGATATTTGTAAAAACAAATAATCTGACTTCCACTATTACAAAATTCGATATGGCATGATTACTACCGTCAACGTAAAATAAGAGTCTCAATCCCCCTGCCTGCCGACAAAATGACGAAGAGATTTCGTCAATTGTGAATGTGTGAAACCGCGGCCGATCATCACGACGATATTATCCTCTCTTGTATCACCCTGCTCAGGCAGAATTTCCGGGGATTGGACAATCTTGCGAACCGTTTGGAGCAAGAGGCGTCCTGCGGGCGTTCGGATCACACCCTTCACACGAACAATATCGTCACCACGCGCATAGAGAAGTGCTGAAAGCCAGACGGTGAAAGCCGTCCAATCAATGCTGTCATCAAGATGAAGCCGCGTCGGTAAAATCGGGGCTTTTACATCCTCAGCTAACAGATCCTTCAAGCTTTCCGCTTTGGTTTGGCTAAATTCCGGCAATTGATGGGGCATACCTTTAACCGCGCCCGAAATCATCGCGCCTGGACTCATCGCCTGAAGGGTCGCTAACAGCAGTTCCAATTCGGCTTGATCAACAGCGTCCATCTTCGTGACGATCAATTGATCTGCAACTTCGATCTGATATCGAGAGAGGGGTTCGCTTCGCAATTGGCTCATGCCATGCAAACCGTCCACCGCAACAATCACTTCACTCACAACAATATGGTAGACGAGGACAGGGTCGGATCGGATCGCCTCAACAATAGCGCCAGGATCAGCAAGACCGCTCGTTTCAAGGATAATCAGATCAAGCGGGCTCACGGTCGATACAGCTCGACTACGGTCATCAGAAATTCGGCGTAAGAGATCAATGAGGTCCTGCTTGGCAGCGCAACAGACGCAGCCACCCGCAAGCACAGCAAGTCGCTCGGAGCCTCCTAGTAACGCATCATCAATAGGCGTTTCTGCAGCCTCGTTGACAATGACCAATGCGCCCTGAAAGTTTCCTTCGTGCAGCTGATGACGGAGCCAGGTCGTTTTTCCCGATCCGAGATAACCACCCAAAATAATTAATCGGATACGCCCGTCTGTATCGCTCATTCTTCACCAATGAAGCGCCTGTCTAGTGGATCAACTGGCGTCCCATTCACCTTCTCGGCCAATGCCCAAACCTCATCGAGATGACTGACGATGGATTGACTGCCTGTCAAAGTGGACAATTGAATACCAGGAATATCGTTGGTTTCGCTAACACTCAAATTATAAGAGGGTAAGACACGCTGTAGCACTTGTGCACGACGGTAACGTCCGCGCAATCTTTCGTGAGCATTTGCAGCGCCCGCTTCCGTCCAGTGGCCGGGCGCGGCAGGAAATCCGCAGGCAGAGCACATGGTCAAACCCTCTTTGGTTTTCGTGCGGGCGGTAATTTCATACCGCCCGCAATCTTAAGATCGATCAGATGACAGCAGGACGTTTGCCGCCATCAAACGGATAACGCTTACGGAAGTCTTCAGCGATATCTTCAAATGGCATCCATTCAACACCCGAATGCTTCGAGATATATTCAATCAAGCGCTCAAGCATGAGAAGAACCTGAGGACGGCCCGCCACATCCGGATGAATGGTAAAGGCGAACACGGCATAATCCATCTCACGATAGACCCAGTCGAACTGATCGCGCCAAAGCTCCTCAATATCACGAGGATTAACGAAACCGTGACTGTTTGGCGCCTTCTTCATGAACATCATCGGAGGAAGGTCATCAACATACCAGTTAGCCGCAATATCAACGAGGTCGATTTCCTTGCCGTGCTTCAAAGGATGCATCCAATCCTTGGCAGACTTGGAGTAATCGATTGTATTCCAGCTATCGCCAAC
>CANGPL010000117.1 GCA_947455725.1 Hyphomicrobiales bacterium
ATCTCGGCTGCTTCGAGTGATTTTTGAACCATAATCGATGTAGCAACAATGGTTGCATCACGCCCCTGACGGCGGATTTCTGCCTTGCCAATCGGAACCGTGTAATGGCCTTCAGGCACCGGACCTTTAACTTTATAAAGCAGCTTATGTTCGAAGATCATCACTGGGTCAGGATCTTGAACGGCGGCCAATAGCAAGCCCTTTGCGTCATGCGGTGTAGCGGGCTGGATCACTTTCAACCCTGGAACATGCGCGAGCCATGCTTCTAAGCTTTGACTGTGTTGAGCAGCAGCCCCTGTACCCGAGCCCGCCGGAAAGCGCATCACGAGCGGCACAGAAACTTCGCCACCCAACATAAAGCGCATCTTCGCCGCTTGATTGACGATTTGCTCCATCGCTAGCGTGGCGAAATCCGAAAACTGGAATTCGAAAATCGGACGCATACCGGTCATAGCAGCACCGACGGCAAGACCTGCACCGCCAAGCTCCGAGATGGGCATGTCGATGACACGATCGGTACCGAACCGCTCGACGAGATCGCCCGTAACTTGAAAGGCGCCGCCATAAACGCCAATATCTTCGCCCATCAAAAAGACGCGCGGATCTGATTCAAGCGCAATAGCCATCGCCTCTTGGATCGCCTGCGAATAAGTTAATTCACGCATCGCGCCAGTCATTGGGGTAACTCCGTGTAAACATAATCAAGAACCGCGCCTGTATTGGGCATCGGGCTGTCTTTTGCGAATTGGATGGCGGTCGCGATATCTTGCTCTACCGCATTGCGTACTTCTGTAATGCCTGCATCATCCAAAATACCGAATTGACGTAATTCTGATTCAAACAAAGCAATCGGATCGCGAAGCTCTTTCCATTCTTCGATCTCCTCCTTGGTCCGATAGCGGTTACGATCGCTCTTCGAGTGGCCACGATGACGATAGGTTTTGCTCTCGATCAGCGTTGGACCTTCACCGCGCCGCGCGCGCTCAATCGCTGCCGTTGAAGCTTCAGCAACGGCGGAGAAATTATTTCCATCCACGATAATGCCCGGCATCGAATAGGCGGATGCGCGATCGGCGATATTGGCAACGGCTGTTGAGCGGGCGGTTGATGTCGACATGCCATAGCCGTTGTTTTCGCAAACGAAGACCACCGGTAATTTCCAAATGGAAGCCATGTTCAATGATTCATGGAAAGCACCTTCATTGTTAGCGCCATCTCCGAAGAAACAAATCACGACTTTGCCATTCTTCTGCATTTTGGCCGAAAGTGCGGCACCAACAGCGATTGGAATGCCACCAGCGACGATGCCGTTCGCGCCTAAATTGCCTTGGCTGACATCAGCGATATGCATCGAACCACCACGGCCTTTGCAATAGCCCGTCGTCTTGCCAAAAAACTCGGCGAACATGCGATCAACCTGCGCGCCTTTAGCGATACAATGGCCATGACCGCGATGCGTAGACGTGATTTGATCATCAGCATTAAGCGGCATGCAAATACCAAGCGCGCTGGCTTCCTGACCGATTGATAAGTGCATCGTGCCGTGAATGAGACCGCGTGTATAGGATTCTTCTGCGCCTTCTTCAAAGCGACGGATCAAATACATTTTACGAAGCACATCGCGCAATTGCTCTGGCGAATAGGCTCGGAAAGCGAAGGGCACATTGGCCGCATCGAGCTTAGCCTTGGACTTAGATTCGGTTTTCATCGGTTCACTCACTGTCCGTAAACAAGTTTGTCTTGGCGCGCGCGCAATTCGGCAATTTTTGATCCTGCCGGAATAGAGATCGCGTCACGTGTAATCAATTGGCCCTTTGTAATTGGCTTAGTCACCGAGCCACCATGCAAAAGACCGCATGGAACCGCTCCCTGATCACGCGCATCGTCCGCTTTCATTACCCAGGCGCGATAGCAATATTCACCAATCGCATCGAGCTTATCACCGGGTTTTAGATCGCGCTTCGCAACCGCGCATACTTCGGCAACCGGCTTTGGTAAGGGAACCATGTCGGGCTTGCCATATAAAACGACACGCGCACAGGTGAGCGGGACTTCAAGCGAAGTCAAATGATAGGGACGATGGAAAGTAAAGTAAGGGCCATGGCCCATCTTTAGATCTTCCATGCGTTCCCGAATGCGCGGATGCGACATCTCGGCGACAACGAAAACGCCTGGTGCAACACCTTTGCCGATCGAGTAATCGACAACCCCCATTTGCGATAGAACGCCACCGTCTTTCTTGGGCACCAGCACCGACGATAGTTGTTCAAGCGTTGCCGATGGGCCATGCATACCGGGGCAATCTGGAACAAGTCCCGTTGCATTGGCAATTGCGGCCATCTCGACCATGGTTTTAGAGCCATCAACAAATTCAACCAACATACGGACATTCATGTTCCGCTGCTTGGCTTCTTCGGCATAGGCATCTGGCACGGCATTAATATTCAAAGGGTTATTTTTGCCTTTACCAGCTGCGACAATCGGATGACCCATGGCCGAAACAAATTCGATCAATTCCATGCATGACGAAGGCTCGTCTCCTGCACCAAGCGAATAGGTAACACCCAGACGATCGGCTTCGCTTTTGAGATAAGCACCGATGGTGACGTCCGCTTCGACATTCATCATCACGAGGTGTTTGCCATGCTCCATAGCACGAAGGCCGATTTCAGCACCAACCGCAGGAACACCGGTTGCATCAATAACGACGTCGATTAATTCGCTCTTGATGAGGTGATCAACATTGTCGGTGAGCGCAATCTTGCCTGCCTGCATGGCGTGATTAAGGGTATCTTGGCTCGTTGTGATCTGCGAGCGATCCTCTCCTTGATAGGCTATATCAACGGCTTTCGCCGCATTGGGGAGACGTAATTCCGAAATTGCGCCAACCTCGATACCCTGCATATGCGCGATACGGGCGACGATATCGGTGCCCATTTCACCAGAACCAACCAAGCCAATTCGAATTGGCTTTCCACTATCCGCTCGTATCTGGAGATCACGCGCCAATCCGGTCGGTGAAATATTAATAGGCATCTCAAACTCTCCTAACAGTCTTTAAATCGATGTCATGTTCGTTATTAAGCGGCGAGACGGACTCTTCGCCGACGCATTTCTTGGATGGTGTTGTCGATTTCACTTTCCGTGCGGGCCTGATCCCAAGCCAATTCGTTCGACACGAGTTCAGCGATTTCACGAATTGCAGATAGGTTGATTTGACCGGCCATCGCCATTTCTGTACGACGCAGCACAATATCAGATAGTCGGCTTACATATTCAGCTTGGCACAAGAAGACGATTTCCGCGCGCGAATAGGTCGTCAAGAAAGTAAGCGGCTCAAAGCCTCTGTCACGCTCGATGGCTGCTATTAATTCAGCGCGGGTGCCATACCGATCTAGCAATTCTTCCATGCGCTTCGATGTGCTGCGATGCAATTCTGCATTTTCGACCAGCCAGTTTTTACGCGCTATCTCTGTAAGCGGAAAATCGCGGCCTCCGCCAATTGCTGCGTCCTCTGTCTTTTGTACGCGCGTGGTACCGAAATGAGCCAGAATCAAATCCGCTGCTTCATCAGCAAAGGCACGGAATGTAGTCCACTTTCCACCGATAAGGGAAAGTAAGGGAAGCGAGGTACTGGGTACGGTATCG
>CANGPL010000118.1 GCA_947455725.1 Hyphomicrobiales bacterium
CTGCGTGAATTGGCCGATGAGGGTGCGGCGATCCTATTCTATTCAACCGATTATGATGAGCTGATTGGTTCATGCGATCGGGTTGCCATTTTATATGATGGTCGAATCATTTCCGAACTTCAGGGTGATGCAATTAACGAGAAAAATATTGTTGCCGCATCCCTGAACATTGCGGGCCAGAAATATGAAGGAGGCGCGCATGTCGGCCACTAAGCAATCCGATCTGGGTCTACGTATTCGGCAAAATATGGGCTTTTCGATCGCTGTTTTGCTGTTTGTGATCGTGTATTTTCTCTATCATCTCGCCCATCCAAAGGGCTTCTCCTCGCAAGTGCTCGTTCAAAACTCGAACGAAGTGTTCTCGCTTGCGATGTTGGCCATGGCTCAAACCGTACCTGTCTTGTTGGGTGGTCTCGATCTCTCGGTTGGTGCTGTCATGACCTTGGTTGATTGTCTGGCGAGCCATTTGCTGGAGGGAGCGGGCCCGAGTGTTGGCTTCGGCATTATCGCCTGTCTGTTCGCGGGTGCTCTTGCTGGATTTGTAAATGGTTGCGTTGTCGTGTTTGGCCGCATTCAACCGATCATCGCCACTTTGGCAACGGGCGCCGTCTATATGGGCCTTGCCTTGTTTTTGCGCCCCATTCCCGGCGGCAAGATCAATGAAGATATCAATTGGGCCATGACGAATGCGCTCGGTGATTTCGCCGAGACGGTTGGTATCTTTGAGGATGGCAAAGCGGCTTGGTTCCAGCCCATCGCAGGCGTGCCGACAGCACTCGTTCTATTGATCATTGTCGCGCTTGTGACGTGGGTACCATTCCGTCGTTCAGTAACGGGCCGCACGGTATACGCCATTGGCTCGGCCGAGGGAGCTGCCTTTATGTCCGGTTTGAACATTGCTGGTGGCAAGCTTGCGGCTTTCACATTGGCCGGCCTGTTTGCGGGCATTGGCGGTATTTTCATGGCGATCCAGACATCGTCGGGCAATGCCGATATTCCGATGGCGGGTGCTTACACGCTCTCGTCGATTGCGTCCGTCGTAATTGGTGGTACTTCGCTTTTGGGCGGTACGGGTGGAGCGATCGGATCGATTTTTGGTACGCTGATTTTGAAGGTCATTTCGTTTAATTTCCGTGTCTTCGATATTGCCCCGCTGCTGCAACCGCTTTTTGAAGGCCTCGTTCTTCTGGCCGCTGTTAGCCTTGGCGCCCTGAGCATCCTCCGCGTTAAGAACCAGCTGGAGTTGTTCCGGTGATTGATATGATCAAAAAAATCTCCTTTTCACGCCTATCGCGCGATGATAAGCCGATTGCGATCGCGGCAACCTTTATTATCGTTATCTTGATCGCGGGAACAGTCTATACGTTAGATCGCTTTGGTTCGGCGCCGTTGTTCTCGCCCACTTATCTTGTTCAGCAGCTCCAGATTGGTTCGTTCTTGGGTATCGTTGCCGCCGGCATGATGCTGGTGATTTTGATTTCGCAGATCGATCTATCGGTGCCATGGACATTGGCTGCCGGCGCGATGACGGCAACGGCGGTTGGTGGCGAATGGGCCTTGCCTGCTGCCCTTGTTGTTGGCCTGTTGGTCGGCACCGTAAACGGGCTGGGCGTGGCCTATTTACGCATTCCGTCGATGATCTTTACGCTTGGCGTGAATGCCGTGATGCGCGGCTTGATGGTGGCCCAGACGGGCGGCTTTGCGCCGCAGACAAAGGCAACCGATCTAATGCGCTATATAGCTGCAGAGCGGACCCTTGGCATTCCCCATGCGATTTTCGTGTGGTTAGCGGTTTCTATCCTGCTCGTTATCATGCTCCGCCGCACGTCATTCGGCCGATCCATCTATGCCATCGGCAACAAAGAAGCGGCGGCCTATCTCTCGGGCGTGCCGACAAAGCGCGTTACAATCATTGCTTTTATTTTATGCTCGGTCTTAGCGAGCTTGGCGGGCGTGTTGTTGGCAGGATACTCAACCAAGGCTTATCAAGGCATGGGTGATGCTTATGTATTGCCCGCGATTGCAGCGGTTGTGATTGGCGGGACCAATATTCTTGGTGGTCGCGGTCGATATTTGGGTACAGTCGTTGGCGTCATTCTGATCGTGCTTTTGAACAGCGTCCTTTCCATCATGGAAATGCCGGAAGCCGGACGTCAGATCATTTATGGTTTGGTTATTATCTCAATGCTCCTCGTCTATGGGCGTGGAGAGAAGGCAACGTCCTGACATGGCCGATAAACGGTCGCTCATAAGCGACTGGACGCTATAAAAAGCCAGCGGGACCCGTTTGAAGGGGAGGATACCGTGATGGCTTTATTGATTACCAATGTAATGGTTTGGGATGCGATTAATGATGCTTCCTATCCCGGAGAAGTGCTGATTGAGGGCAACCGGATAAGCGATGTAGCCTGCGCACCAGGTCAGATTTCTCGGGATCGGGTTAAAGAGACGATTGATGGCCAGGGTCAATTTTTGATGCCGGGGATGGTTGAAGGCCATTGCCACCTCTCTTTCGTCAACCCATCACGCAATCAAGATCTTGGTGAAATTCCACCCGAAGAACATCTGCTGCAAACCTGTCGTGCCGCAACGTTTCTTCTCGATCATGGCTTTACGAGTGCTTATTCGGCAGCCTCCGCCAAGCTTCGACTCGATGTTGTTGTGAGAGCGGAAATTGAGAACGGTTATCTAGCAGGTCCACGCTATAAAGCGGCTGGTCCCGAGATTACAACGACGGGCGGCTTAGGCGATGAGCGAAAGGCACACATGCATGCCGAGAGTTTCGGAATGATTGCTGATGGCGTCGATGAAATTATTCGCGCCGTTAGACTCTGTTGCCGAGAAAATGTTGACAATATCAAATTCAACGTGTCGGGAGATGAATTTGTCAGTCATGCACGCGCGGAGATTATTTCGATGCGCGAAGAAGAACTTAAAGTTGGTGTTGAAGTCGCTCATGATTTTGGCAAGCGTGTGGCTTGCCATAGTCGGGCAGCAGAATCGGTTAAGCGTGCCGTACGTGCAGGCGTTGATTGCATTTATCATTGCGACTTTGCCGATGAAGAAGCGCTCGATATGCTAGAGGCGGCAAAGCACCGTGTCATTGTGGGACCTGCTTTTGGCCTAGTTCACAATTCGGTCTATGAGGGCGATGCCGTTGGGCTAACGAAAGAAGTCGCAGAACGCATGGGTTTGCCACGAAAAATCGAATACACGATTGCAACCTATAAAGCGATGCGTAAGCGCGGTATGCGCGTAGTCGTTGGTGGAGATTACGGTTTCACCATAACGCCCATGGGACAAAACGCCCGTGATATCGGACATTTCGTGAAATTTTTTGGCTACACACCGGCCGAAGCATTAAAATGCGCCACGGCAGTTGGCGGCGATTTAATGGGTCATAAAGGTGAGTTAGGCGTTATCAAGCAAGGCGCCTTGGCCGATTTATTATTAGTGAATGGGGATCCTCTCAAGGATCAGTCTGTCCTTGTTGGGCCATCTCATTTCTCGATGATCATGAAAGATGGAAAGATGCATCGCGATCCTCGTCAGCATTAAGTTGGTAGATGTTCAGCGCGGATCATGGCGCGCGCCTAGGAACGCGATGCATATTATTTAATGCATCGCATATA
>CANGPL010000119.1 GCA_947455725.1 Hyphomicrobiales bacterium
GTGCGAAGTCAAATGAGCTGTCAGGAACGGAATGGGTGCGGGACGAGCAGGGTGGATCGGTCTATTTGCGGTTATCAACACGGATGATGGAACAACCGCTCCGTGAGCTAGATGCCGAGCTCGAAGAAAACATGATTGAAGGTGCGTATTGGCTGCGCCAACCGGGCCCCAATCCCGATTGTGTGATCATAGCCACAGGCGCCGTGATGTCAGAAGCGATTCAAGCGGTTGGCCTTCTTGTAGGCAAAAGGCGTGACGTTGGTCTATTGGCGGTAACGTCGGCCGATCGATTAAATGCGGCATGGAATGCCGCAACAAAAGCGCGATCTCTTGATCAGGCTCGAAATATATCAGCCATTGAAAAACATATGTCGCTTCTAGTACCCCATACGCTTTTGGTAACTGTTTTGGATGGACACCCGGCCACACTATCTTGGATTGGTAGTGTGCGTGGTCATCGCACCATTCCTCTGGGTGTCGAACATTTTGGACAGAGTGGTACCATAAAAGATCTATATCGGCATTTTAGAATTGACACCCAGGCGATCCTCGAAGCCGTTCAATCCGCCTCCGCTGGCCCCCGGCTGATTTAAGCCGGGTTTGCTGGTGAAGCCGTAACGGCGGCAACTTTCGCTTGAGGTTTACGATATCGCACGCGCTGGGCATCGATAAACATCGCGAACATGATGATTAACCCCTGGATCACTTTAACCCAGAAAACCGAGACACTCATCAGATTAAGGCCTCGATCAATTGTTGATAGCAAAAGAACGCCCCCCAAGGCACCTAGCATTGTGCCGCGGCCACCTTGCAAGCTGATTCCGCCGATGACCGCTGCCGCCATTACGGTAAAGATATAGCCGTCACCGAGATTGACTTGAATAGAACCGACGCGGCCCGCCAGCATCCAGCCAGCCAATGCCGCAAGGCCGCCACTGATAATATAGGCCTGCCGGACGCGCTTATCAGCATCAATTCCCGATGCGATGGCTGCCTGCTTATTGCCGCCGATGGCGTAGAGTTCACGGCCGAAACGGCGATGGTTGAGAACAATATGACCGATGATAAAGATAAGACCTGTCGCCATAACGCCAACCGGAATTTTAATAAGATCCGGAATTTCAAAAAGCGATTCATGGCCGAGCCAGAAATATACTTCAGCCGGTGGAAAGTTTAGTCCACTAATCGGCTTACCTTGTGTGAAAGCCATCATCAAACCGCGCAAAATCAGGAGCATTGCTAGTGTGACAATGAAATTATTCATTTTGCCGACGGTTATCAGCAACCCGTTTATATAGCCGAAGAGGGAGCCCGTAATGATGATGACCGCGATGGAAAGATAGGGATTAATCAAAATTCCGCCGCCCCAATAGGGTGGCGTCGCAGGAACGATCAAATACATGCCAAATAGGGCACAGACACCGAGCGTTGACTCGGAGGAAAGGTCAAAATTGCCACTGATAAGAACGAAGGTTTGACCTACCACTAAAATGCCAAGCACTGCAGCGGCGGTAAAAATATTGGTGATATTCGTCGAAGTCAGAAATACCGGGGATTGAAAGACGAAGAATATAAATACCCCAACCAAAATGACCCAAATCAAATGATCCAAAAGGGTGGGAATATGTTTAGACGCTTGCATTGGTATTCTCCAAAGTCTCGCCTTCAATTGCGGCTAATAAAAGCGCTGTCGTAATCGGTTCATGATTTTTTCGGAATTCGCGAATAATCTTGCCGCGATAAAATACGACAATACGATCGCAAATATCCATCAATTCGCTGAGCTCGTCCGAGACCACCGCAACGGCCACGCCACGTTGGCTGAGTTTATCGACAATCCGAAGCAGTTCAACCTTTGCCTGAACATCGACGCCCTGGGTAGGTTCATCTAGTAACAGTACTTTAGGCTCAGTAGCAGCAAGTTTGGCCACAACAACTTTTTGCTGATTGCCGCCGCTTAGATTTTCGACAGCGGTCTCCATGCTCGGTGTCTTGATACCCAAAATATCGATAAAATCGGACACAAGCTCTTTCTCTTTAGTGCCGTCGATCAGGTTTAAAGACTGCTGCAGTCTGTCAAGTACCGACAGCGAAACATTATCCCGGACGCTTCGGATTGCAACGATTCCAAGCCCGTGCCGGTCGCGTGGCAGATAGGCTAATCCTTGTTTGAGCGAACTGATCGGGCTGCCATCGATATAAGGGGAGCCATTCAGCATCACGCTGCCGCTGCCCAAGGGTTCCAACCCGAATAATCCCCGCGCCAGTTCACCGGGACCGCTCCCTTCCAAGCCGGTTAAGCCGACCACTTCGCCCGCATTTAACGTTAATTGAACATCTGTATAGGCACCGGGTCTATTTAATCCCTTGATGGACAGGACGGGATTGCCGATCTTTCCGCTCTCTCTTTTGTATCGCTCGACATTGGCACCGCTGATCAGCCTGATCAATTCGGGTTGAGTGATGTCCTTTACCTGTGAAACCCCAGCCACAACGCCATTGCGCATGACAGTCACATGATCGGCGACTTCAAAGATTTCTTCCAGATAATGCGAGATATAGATGAAGGAGGCGCCACGTGCTCTTTGGCGTCTGACAAATTCGAAAAGCTTTGCGACATCATGCTTGGGTAAAGGCGCTGTCGGTTCATCCAGAATAATGACGCTTGCATCCGCAAATAGGGCGCGAGCAATTTCGATCATTTGACGTTCGGCGACCGTTGTATCTTCCATCAACCGCGACACATCGATATCGATGTCGAATTGTCCCAGTTTTTCCTGGGCGTCGCGATACATTTTTTTCCAGTCGATGAAACCACCCCAATTGAGCGGCAGCATCCCGGAATAGACATTTTCTGCAATGCTAAGTCCCGGTACGAATTTGGCATGTTGTGCCACAAGCGCGATACCAACTTGTTTGGCTTTGGCCGTATTCAAATTTTCATGAATTTCACCACGTATCCGGATCGTCCCCGAGTCTGGCGTATATAGACCCGTCAATACGTGCATCAAGGTTGATTTGCCGGCGCCGTTTTTTCCCAACAAGGCATGAATTTCGCCTTGCTGTACCGAGAACGAAACGGAATCAAGGGCCCTTACGCCAGGAAACACCTTAACGATATCGACCATTTCAACCACAGGTATGGAATGTTTATCGTCCATCCTGGATCTCCAATCATCTTATGGACCACTTTATTGATAAATCGGCGCGGCTTAATATCAAATCAAGCCGCGCCTTTTGTTTAATAGATAAAACGATTAGCCGCCATTCTTCTTCTCGATGTTACCCCAAAGGCGTTCATCATTCATGTTGGACTGGTTAATCGCTGTCGTTGACAGGAAGAGCTGCATACCAACGTCAGACTTTTCAACGCGAGCAGGCGACCAAAGCGTGCCGTCTTTCTTGACTTCACCTGGCGTTGCAGGCTGTCCCTTAAGTTGCTTTTCGATGAAATCGGCGGCAAGAACTCCGAAGTCAGGAATAGGCTGGTTGGAAGCATGGTCGAACTTCTTGGCACGCATCAACTCGAGTGCCGAAAGGCATGCGTCAACGCTTGCAAGGAAGATGTGGCCCTTCTCGCCCGA
>CANGPL010000120.1 GCA_947455725.1 Hyphomicrobiales bacterium
CCAGCATAAATCAATGCAGCCTGCGCTGCTGTCGCGGAACCAGTAGCCGCCACAGCCGTCGCTTGACCTAAAACGGATGCGCTAGCGCCAGCCACAGCCGATGCAGTATCAGAAATCGAATAGGTAGCCGAAGACTTACCAGCATAAATCAATGCAGCCTGCACTGCTGTCGCGGAACCGGTTGCCATCAAAGTCGATGCTTGACCTAAAACGGATGCGCTCGCGCCAGCCACAGCCGATGCTGTATCAGAAATCGAATAAGAAGCTGTAGACTTACCAGCATAAATCAATGCAGCCTGAGCGGCAGTCGCAGAACCGCTAGCCGCCACAGCCGATGCTTGACCTAAAACGGATGCGCTAGCGCCAGCCACAGCTGATGCTGTATCAGAAATCGAATAGGAAGCCGAAGACTTACCAGCATAAATCAATGCAGCCTGAGCGGCAGTCGCAGAACCGGTAGCCGCCACAGTCGATGCTTGACCTAAAACGGATGCGCTCGCGCCAGCCACAGAAGAAGAATTGTCAGAAATGTTTAGTGCTGATGAACTATCAACACTAAAATTTGGGAAAGAAACTAAAACTAGAGCATCAGAAACACTAACTGGAGAATTAGAACCTATTAACTTAACCGAGGTAGCCTTCGAAAGGGAGGCTCTGTATAGAGTATTAAGTAAATTTAATGCAGTATCAGATACTTTAAATGATGCCGAAGGGTTAGCACTGAACTTAGAATATGCTGAGGACGCTGTGTCCGTTACAGAACCTCCAATTGCTAAATTCAACTCTGGAGAAACAGCAATGTTATTATTCTGTATAAAAGTTTTTACTGTACTTGCAGAAGGCATTTTGCATACTCACTTTTTTTAACAGGATCTACATTACAATTGAATTTAGAAGCTATAACGAAGCCCAGCGGTTAATTCATCTGCTTTAAGGTTGCCCTTAAATCCAGAAAATGCTGACGGTACTGGTGAATTATTAATTGACCACTGAGATTGCTGGTTAGATACCGACAACTTTCCATAATCAGAAAAGCGATATCCGATATCCAAGGCTAAAGTTGGAGTTAAACGAAAACCTGCACCGATGAGAAGTCTGTAGGCAAAAGATGTGTTGCTCGCACCCGAAAATTTAGCACCCAAAATATTAGCTGGATCAGAGTTGTCTTTCAGATTACCGGACTTCATTGCATTATGGGCCACACCCAATCCAAGACCTACATAAGGCTCAAAAAAGCCAAAGCTAGTATTAAAGAGTGACGCAATGTCTACATAACCAGTAGCAAAACCAGAAGTAGAAGAGATCTTAGAAACTACATTAGTGTTAGATCCCCAATAATTAGGACCACCATTGTACGTTTCATTTAACTTGAAACCAGTTTTATAATCCAAAGAAATATCAAACCGAAAAAAAGTTGACGTTTTAAAACCTAGACCTCCAGAAACTAAACCACTTTTACCAATGTCATTCAAACCATTGGGCCCTAAATAACACAGCGGAGTGGACAGAGGATCACATGATTTATTTTTAAAACCTGCATCCCTAGAAGTTGACATGCCCCCATCAAGCCTAAAATAATAGGGATTATTCTGCTCTGCAGCATGTGATAAATTGCAAAAAACTGCTAAAATAATAAATGCTGATAATACATTTATAAGGGTTTTCGTCTGACAGAACGACGTCATTTTTCCAACATTCATATCTTCACCTTTAACTCAATTTTTCATTCCTTTACAATTCATAAAACAAAATCAATGTCAATAGGGCGTCCTCTAAATGACATCGATTATACCATTTTTTTGTAACTGCCCAGGTTGTTTCCTGTTGCCGTTATTTTTAGCGGATTTTCCTGGACGTGGGAATCGGTTTCAGATTCAAGAATCGGATGGTCGCTGTATCGTCGGATATTCCGTCTCGAGAAGAACTGATTGCGCTGATTCAGGCGCAGGCTGCGCAAATCTCCGAGCTTGTGGCGCGCGTGGCGGAGCTTGAGCGTCGTCTCGGCCTGAACAGCTCCAACAGCGGCAAGCCGCCGTCGAGCGACGGGTTGAGAAGGCCAGCGCGGGTGGCGAGCCTGCGCGAGTCTTCCGGCAAAAAGCCGGGCGGGCAGAAGGGCCACGGGGGTGAGACCCTGCGGCAATCCGCAGAGCCCGACGTGATCGTCGATCATTTTCCAGCGATCTGTTCTGGATGCGGCGACACCTTGATACCCGCCATGGCGCACGCTCACACGGCTCGTCAGGTGAATGATCTGCCGGAGCCGCGTCCCCTTGTTGTCACAGAACATCGCGCTCATGTTTGCGAGTGCGCCCGCTGCGGCGCCAAAACCCGCGCTTCGTTTCCCGGTGGTGTGAACGCGCCGGTGCAATATGGCGCGCGTATCGCCGCCTTCGCGGTCTATCTGCAGCATCAGCAATTGCTGCCGCAAAAGCGCACAATGTCTCTCATGTCCGATCTGTTCGGCGTCAGGATCGCCGCCGCCACGCTGGAGGGCATGAGCCGCGCCTGCGCAACGCGTCTGAAGGGGTTTTCCGAAACAGTGCGTGGTCTCGTGGCCGGCGCGCCGGTCAAACACATGGACGAAACGGGCTTTCGCATCGGTGGCAAGACGCAATGGCTGCACGTGGCCTGCACGATGCTGCTGACGTTCTATCGCACATGCGCCAAACGCGGGTCACTGCTCGCCGGCGTCGCGGGCATTGTCGTGCACGATCACTGGAAGCCCTACTACACCATGACCGGCGTGTTGCACGCCTTGTGCAACGCGCATCACCTTCGCGAGTTGAAGGCGCTTGTCGAGATCGAGAAAGAGGAGTGGGCGCGCCAGATGCAACGATTGTTGCGCCGCGCCTGTCACGCCGCGAACCTCGCGCGCGAAAGCGGCGTTGCCCTGAAGCCCGGGCTCGTCGCGTGCATCGAGCGACGTTACGACGCGATTGTCACGGAAGGCCTCGCCTTTCACGAAAGGCAACCGCCGTTGGCGCAGGCCATTGCGAAACGCGGCGGCAAAACCCGCGGCCGCGCGCCGCGACGAACCGGACACAATCTGCTCTTACGTTTCCTGACGCGGCGAAGCGACACGCTTCGCTTTCTGCGCGATCCCGGCGTACCCTTCAGCAACAACGAAGCGGAACGCGACGTGCGCATGATGAAGCTGCGCATGAAAATCTCGGGAGGCTTTCGATCGCCCGAAGGCGCGGAATACTTCGCCACAATCCGTGGATTTCTGTCGACGGCCAGAAAACAGGGATGGAACATCATCGAAGCCCTGCGCCGGGACCCGGTCGATCTCGCAAAGAGCCTACGCGCGGCTTGATACCCCCCCGGAACCTGAGTAGTTACCATTTTTTTTTATCGCAATCGAAGGCCCAACTCCCCCTGTAATTTTTCTTAATTTCTTTAGATTGACGGCCCAGCCATCACGTTTGAGCAAAACATGCGCACGCCGCTAGAGCAGAATCCGATCAGGTTGCATCGTAGCCTGCGGCGCTGAAGTAGTTTGCACATTCGG
>CANGPL010000121.1 GCA_947455725.1 Hyphomicrobiales bacterium
ATTCGCGTTCGAGCTGGATGGAGTAGCTCACTCCAACCCCAACGCCACAAACCGCACATCGCCTTGCGGGTTAGCCACGAGCAGAAGCACGGATTTTTTGCCGTCCTTCTTCAACGCATCAATCCGCTTCGACACGGCATCCGGCGTTGCCACTGCTTCTTGCTGAACCTCCACAATCACATCACCCGGCGCTAGACGCTTTTCAGCAGCTGGTGAGTTCGGATCCACTTTCGCAATCAACACACCTTTAACCGTGTCCTTGATGGAAAAACGCTTCCGCATCTCGTCATTGATGGTGACGAGATCAAGGCCTAGCACCTTCTTGAACACCGGCTGTTCAGGCTGCGCAGGTTCGCCGGCTTTGGCTGGCTTAGTATCGGTTTCATCAAGCCGCCCAAGCGTCACGCGCATGGTCTGCTCTTTACCTTTACGCACAATCACAACATCGACGGTTTTGCCCACCGCCGTCTGGCCGACAATGCGCGGCAAATCACGCGACTCTTTAATCGGCTTGCCGTCAAACGTCACAATCACATCGCCCGGCTCAAGCCCTGCGATTTTCGAAGGCCCCTTTTCATCAACGCCCGCAACCAATGCACCGCGTGCCGTACCAAGGCCCAACGTCTCGGCAATATTATCATCGACCGATTGAATACGCACACCAAGCCAGCCACGACGCGTCTCACCAAATTGCCGTAACTGATCAATAATGGGTGCAGCAAGTGCCGATGGAATAGCAAAGCCAATCCCGATGGAGCCGCCGGTTGGCGAAAGAATGGCGGTATTAATGCCGATCACTTCACCTTCCATATTAAACAACGGCCCGCCCGAATTGCCCTTATTGATCGCCGCATCCGTTTGCAGATATTGCCCATAGGATTGGTCGGAAATATCGCGGTTTTTCGCCGAGATAATACCGGCAGAAACCGAACCGCCAAGGCCGAACGGGTTACCAATCGCCATCACCCAATCGCCGATTTTTTCAACATCGGAATCGCCGAATTTCACCGCCACAAGCGGCTTATCGGGCTTGACGCGCAGCACGGCCAAATCAACCTTCGGATCCTTGCCGATAATTTCAGCCTTTAACTTCCGGCCATCGTTAAAAATAACCATAATTTCATCGGCATCGCTGATGACGTGATTATTGGTGACAACAATGCCAGAAGCATCAATCACAAAGCCCGAACCAAGCGAGCTTGATTTATGCTGTGGTGGCATTTTGCCGCCATTCTCACCCTTAGGATTCATGAACTCGTCGAAGAATTCCTGAAACGGCGTACCGGGCGGCAACTGCGGCATCGGCGTCGAACGCTGCTGTTCCGCAGGCGCATTGGTGGAAGCGGAGATGTTGACCACCGCATCCATTACTTGTTCTGCAAGCCCTGAGAGGGATTCAGGGCCACGTGCTATCGCACCCCCATTCACAACCGGTTGTACCAAGAGAATGGCACTCACGATCGCAACGTTCATCAAGCGAAATACCCGCATGATTTCGGCTCCTCTCTTACGCTTTATAGTGAGTCTTATTCCTGAATCTGGTCGCTATTCTTGGCAGAAAACGGATCTTTGAAATAGCGCAGAAACTCGGACTCAGGGCTCAATAAAAGCCGTGTTTCACCCGGCCGCAAAGACGTCTCATACGCAATCAAAGAGCGATAAAATGCGAAGAATTCCGGATCCTGACCATAGGCTTCGGCCAAAATACGGTTCTTTTGGGCGTCGCCTTCACCACGAACTTTTTCGCTGGTCTTCGTCGCTTCAGCGCGGAGCACGACGACATCGCGATCAGCCTTCGCCTTAATCGTTTGCGAAAGTTGCGAGCCCTGCGCGCGAATATCAGCTGCCTCGCGTTGCCGCTCGGTCTGCATCCGTTGGAAGACGGCCTGACTGTTTTGTTCAGGCAAATCCGCACGCCGCAAACGCACATCCACTACTTGCAAACCAAGGCCTTGGGCTTGCGCATTCACATCATCGCGGATCTTATGCATCAAGCCCGAGCGATCAGCACGAACAACGGTTGAGAGTGTCGCGTCGGCTAATATCGTACGCACCGATGAATTCACAATCGACGTTAAACGAATATTCGCACCCGCCACGCTGTTCACGCTTTGATAAAAGCGTAAGGGGTCGGTAATGCGATAACGCGTAAACGCATCGACAACGAGACGCTTTTGATCCGACGCAATCACTTCCTGTTGCGGCAATTCCAAATCGAGAATCCGCTTATCAATCGTGATCACATTTTCGATAAAGGGAAATTTCACATAAAGCCCCGGCTCGGTAATCGGCGCGCGCGCGACGCTACCAAATCGGAACACAAGCGCCTGCTGCGTTTGTTGCACGACAAAGGTCGACGACAAAACGAGAAACGCAACAACAAGAACGGCAATGCCCGCTACAAAACGATTGGTCGAGTTCATTTCGCTGCTCCCGCGCCATTCTTTTTCTGCAAATCACCAAGCGGCAAATAAGGCACAACACCTTGTTGCGCCGCGCCGTTTTGATCGATGATGGTTTTTTCAGCACCCGTTAAAACGCGTTCCATCGTTTCAAGATACATCCGCTCGCGAATAATCTCGGGTGCCTTTTTATACTCGGTATAAATCTGACTAAAGCGACTTGCTTGACCGGTTGCTTCCGCAATCACGCGCTCGCGATAGGCTTCCGATTCTTGCTGAATGCGCGCGGCTTCACCGCGTGCTTCTGGCACCACTTTAGAGGCATAGGTCTCAGCCTCATTACGCGCACGGTCTTGGTCTTGCCGCGCAGCCTGCACATCGCGGAACGCATCAATCACTTGTGCGGGAGGATCCACCTTTTGCAGCTGCACCAGACGGATCACCACACCCGCACCATAGGAGTCGAGCGTGTCTTGCATCAATTGACGAACATCGGCTTCAACCGCACCGCGCTCGGTCGTCAAAATCGCCTGAATATTGCGCTTGCCAATCACCTCGCGCATCGCGCTTTCAGCAACCGCTTTAATGGAGGTCTCAGGCTCTTGAATATTGAATACAAAGTCAGAAGCCTTGGCGGGGTTCACCTGCCACTGAACGGCAAAATCAATATCGACGATGTTCTCGTCGCCCGTCAGCATCAGGCTTTCTTCAGCGAGATCACGCTGCGTATTACGCCCGCGCCCTTCACCAGAGCGGAAGCCGATCTCGGTCGTATTGACCGTCGTCACACTCGGACGGATGACCGATCCGACTGGATAAGGCAGGTTATAATTCAGGCCCGGCTGCGTTGAGCCGACATAGCGGCCAAACACCATATTAAGACCCACTTCATCAGGCTTCACCGTGTAAAGCCCGCTGGCGAGCCACAACACAATTGCGCCAAGCCCAATCAACATCACGCCGCGACCGCTAAAGGCACCACCCGGCATCAGATTTTTCAGTTGGTCTTGGCTGCGGCGGATCAGGTCTTCGAGATCAGGCGTGGGACCATTGTTTTTACCGCCTCCTTGTGGGCCCTGCCCCCA
>CANGPL010000122.1 GCA_947455725.1 Hyphomicrobiales bacterium
CCTGCTGATTTCGGCTATCTCAAGCAAATTGCCCAAGCCGCTGATCGTTTAGGCTTTGGCGGTGTTCTCATTCCAACCGGTAAATCCTGCGATGATCCTTGGATCACCGCCGCAGCCCTTGCGAGCCATACCGAGCGTCTTCGTTTCTTGCTTGCTTTGCGTCCTGGTGTGGCGTCCCCCACTTATGTCGCGCGCCAAGCGGCAGCCCTCGATCGCATCAGCAATGGCCGCTATCTCGTCAACATCGTCACCGGTGGTAATCCAACCGAATTGGCAGGCGATGGAATCTTTTTGCCCCATGATGAGCGCTATGCGCACACCGCCGAATTTTTGTCGATTTATGCGCGACTATTGCGCGGCGAGAAGGTTGATTTCGAAGGCAAATATCTCAAAGTAAAAGGCGCGCGGCTTGATTTCCCACCGGTGCAGCAGCCATCGCCTCCTATCTGGTTTGGTGGCTCGTCCGATGCCGCGATTGAAGTCGCCGCTGAGCATGTCGATACCTATTTGACCTGGGGCGAACCGCTCGAGGATGTGCGGCTGAAGCTTGACGCGGTGCGCCAGCGCGCCAAGGCCTTCGGCCGCACGGTTAAATTCGGTCTGCGCATCCATCTCATCGTTCGGGATACCGAGGACGAAGCATGGGCTGCAGCCGATCGGCTCATCCGCCATTTGCCGGATGAAGCGATTGATGCCGCACAAAAGAAATTCGCGGCCGAATCCGACTCCGTCGGTCAAAAGCGGATGAGCGCGCTGCATGGCAGCGGTCGTCGCGACAATCTCATCATTGCCCCGAATTTATGGGCCGGCATTGGTCTCGTGCGCGGCGGTGCCGGTACCGCCTTAGTGGGTGATCCGGATACGGTGGCAACGCGTCTGCGTGAATATCAAGCGCTTGGTATCGATACCATCATCGCCTCGGGCTATCCGCATTTGGAGGAAGCCTATCAGACGGCCGAATTGCTCTTCCCGAAACTCGGCATTCACACGGGCTCGGGTCTTCGCCACACGACAGCGCCGGGTGAATTCGGCGTCAGCGGCACGGGCATCCGTGTCTCGGCATCGTGAGGGTATTATGAGTGAGCTTACCCTTTTGGCCACACGGCATTCCGACCGGAAGAGAGACGCCTTAGCGTCTCTTTTTCGCGTCTCGCCGAATGGGTTTATTCCGTGGCTTTTGCCTTTAAGCTTGCTTGTGCTGTGGCAGGCTGCCGCAAGCTATGGTGCATTGCCGCCTTCCATTTTGCCAGCGCCCTTCAATGTTGCAAAGGCCGCCTGGCGTCTTCTCTTGTCGGGTGAGTTGCTTACCAATGCGGCGATTAGCTTTAAGCGTGCTTTTTCCGGCTTAATCGTCGGCGGCAGTCTTGCATTTCTGCTCGGTCTTTCAAACGGGCTTTCGCGCATATCGGAACGCTCCACCGACACAACCATTCAAATGGTTCGCAACATTCCAAACCTCGCTTTGATACCGCTCGTCATTTTGTGGTTCGGCATTGGCGAGGAAGCAAAATTATTCTTGGTGTCGTTTGGTGTATTTTTCCCGATCTACATCAACACATTTCACGGCATCCGAACGGTTGATCCGCAGCTCGTCGAAATGGCTCGATCCTATGGCTTTAAGGGCTTTGAATTGTTTCGCCGTGTCATCCTTCCGGGTGCCTTGCCATCGATCCTTGTCGGGCTTCGTTACGCGCTCGGCATTATGTGGCTCACTTTGATTGTTGCTGAAACCATCGCCGCTCAATCGGGCCTTGGCTATATGGCGATGAGCGCGCGCGAATTCATGCAAACCGATATCGTTGTGTTGGCGATTTTAATCTACGCGCTTTTGGGCAAAGCCGCCGATGGCTCGGTGCGCATCATCGAACGGCTGAGCCTTGCTTGGCATCCCGCCTATCGCAAAGGAGTGCGGTCATGAGCGCGTTTGCGTTGAAGCAGAGTGAAACCATACGAGGTGCCTCCGTCGCGCTTCGCCATGTCACCCGATCTTTCGGTACAAAGCCCGTTCTTGAAGGCATTGAGCTTGACGTTAAGCCCGGCGAATTTATCGCCATTGTTGGCCAATCCGGTTCCGGCAAAAGTACGCTGCTGCGCATTATCGCAGGCTTGGACAATGGCTTTCAGGGTTCGCTATCGATTGATTCAGCGAAAGGTCAAAAGACAGCAGCGCGGATCATGTATCAAGAGCCGCGGCTTTTACCGTGGGCGAGCGTGATCGAAAACGTCGCCTTTGGCCTAGGCCCCCAATCGACGCGCCATCAAGCCTTCGCCCAAGCGCGTGCAGCGCTTGACGCCGTTGGTCTTGGTGATCGCGGTGGCGAATGGCCGGACGTGTTGTCGGGTGGCCAAAAACAACGCGTTGCTCTGGCGCGCGCACTTGTCAGCAAGCCCGATCTTTTGGTTTTGGATGAGCCGCTTGGTGCGCTCGATGCTTTAACGCGCATCGGCATGCAAAGCTTGCTTGAGCGCGTCTGGCTTGAACAAGGCTTCACCGCCATTCTGGTCACGCATGATGTCACTGAAGCGCTTACTTTGGCTGATCGTGTCGTGCTGATCGAGAATGGCCGTATCGCGCTTGATCTCGCTATTCCCTTTGATCGTCCAAGACGGCGCGGTGCCGTGCAATTCGGCGAACTCGAAGAACATCTTTTAACCGCGCTTTTAAAATCAAAATCCAAGACCGAGGAGTATGTCATATGAACCCCGCCATTGATCCGACCGCATTTCGCCAAGCCATGCGTCGCCTTGCGGGCGGCGTAGGTGTTATCACCGTTGGTAGCGGTGAAGACCGCACCGGCCTAACGGCAACTTCGGTTACATCGCTGTCGGCTGAACCGCCGCGTCTTCTCGTCTGCATCAACCGCAACGCGTCAGCCTGGCCGCTTTTATCCGAATATGGCTCCTTCGGTGTCAATCTGCTCGATTCCGGCCAACAAGATCTGGCCGATCGCTTCGCCGGTCGCGGCGGCGAAAAAGGTGCGATGCGTTTTTCCGGCGCGCGCTGGAAGAGCCTTGTCACCGGCGCGCCTCTGCTCGAAGGCGCATTGGCCGCCTTTGATTGCACGGTCGAGGAAATCATCGAGCGGCATTCGCACGCCATTGTGATCGGTCGCATCGAGGCGGTTGATCTTGGCGAATGGTCCGATCCGCTGCTCTATTGGTCCGGCGTTTATCGCACGACGCGCGATTTGCCGGTCGAGCCTTTTGCCGTTGCAGGCTAGTAAAAAAGCCGCCGCTCTTTTCAGAACGGCGGCTTTTTTGTGCGTGTTATTCTTACTTGATTTCGATGATGAAAGTGTCGCGCGTGCGACGCACTTTTTTAAGCGGCAAGAGCCAGTCATTCTCCGCATCGCGATAGCCGAGTGGCAACAGCGTGACGGAGCGTAGGCCCTTCGCGCGCAAGCCC
>CANGPL010000123.1 GCA_947455725.1 Hyphomicrobiales bacterium
AAATTGAAAATCTTGCCGAAGCTGCCAAGCAGTCCATGGGACTGCTGAGGAGGCATCTTTGACGTCGACACCTCAACCCGGCGTTTAATGGAGCTTAATGCGCTCGTCGAAGATCCGAATCTGTGGAACGATCCCGAAAGCGCGCAGAAATTGATGCGCGAGCGTACCGATCTCGAAGACAGGTTGGGCGCGATTTCCCGCCTCGAACAAGACCTCACCGACGCGATTGAACTCATCGAAATGGGTGAAGCTGAGGGTGACGAGGCGATCGTGGCCGAGGCCGAGGAAGGCATTCGCACGGTTCAAATCGAAGCCGCTCGCCGTCAAATCGAGACCTTATTGTCGGGCGAAGCCGATCAAAACGATACCTATCTTGAAGTGCACTCAGGCGCAGGCGGCACCGAGAGCCAAGATTGGACCCGAATGTTGATGCGTATGTATACGCGCTGGGCCGAACGTCGGAAATTCAAAGTCGATGTCATAGATGTCGCCGATGGTGAAGAAGCCGGCATCAAAGGCGCTACCCTTCTCATTAAAGGGCATAATGCCTATGGCTGGTTAAAGACAGAGGCCGGTGTTCATCGTCTCGTCCGCATCTCGCCTTTCGATTCGAACGCGCGCCGTCACACGAGCTTCGCGTCTGTTAGCGTCTATCCCGTGATCGATGACCGCATCATGATCGATGTGAAAGAATCAGATTGCCGCATTGATACGTTCCGCTCGTCGGGCGCCGGCGGCCAGCATGTTAACACAACCGACTCAGCGGTGCGCATTACGCATATTCCATCCGGCGTCGTTGTGGCATGCCAACAAGAACGCTCCCAGCATAAAAACCGCGCAACCGCATGGAACATGCTACGCGCGCGGCTTTATGAAATCGAATTGAAAAAGCGCGAAGACAAAGCCATGGCCGATCAGGCGGCCAAGACGGATGTGGGTTGGGGACATCAGATCCGCTCTTACGTCCTCCAACCCTATCAATTGGTCAAAGATCTGCGTACCGGCGTGACATCCACCGCACCGGGTGACGTGCTCGACGGGGCGCTCGATCCCTATATGGAAGCGGCCCTCGCCCAGCGCGTCTATGGCGGTGAAGTCGAGATTGAGGATATCGACTGATTTTACGCGGCTTGAGCAGCCTTCAAAACCTCAGCCGCGTGACCATCGACTTTCACTTTCGGCCAAATCGCGAGAATTCGACCGTCCGTGCCAATCAACACGGTCGTCCGCTCGACGCCCATATATTTCCGGCCATACATGCTCTTCTCAACCCAGACGCCATAGGATTCAAGCGCAGACTTTTCTTCGTCAGCGGCGATCTGAAATTCTAATTCGTATTTCGCCTTAAACTTATCATGGCTTTTGACGCTATCCGGCGACATGCCTATAATAACGGTATTTGCCTTCGCAAATTCAGCCTTTAGCCCATTAAATTCAATGGCTTCTTTGGTGCAACCGGACGTGTCGTCCTTCGGGTAGAAATAGACCACCACTTTTTTGCCACGATAGGAGGACAATGAAATGGTCGAACCACCATCCCCGGGAAGTGAAAAGTCAGGGGCCATATCCCCTACAGACAAAGCTGAAGCCATTTCCTATTCCTTTCATCGAATCATTCGGAATGCTTTGTTCTACGAATGATAATGCGGCTTAGATTGCTTGAAACTTCGATCCGGCTACGATCGATCACGGACTAATTGGACTTTAAAGGTAATTAATTTCAACGATGAGTGAAAACCCCGATACAGCCCATCAAGACAAAGCCGATGCAAGCGCGGATACAAGCGAGCAAAAGCCGCGCCGTCTGTTGGGCGCGGTTCGGCGCAAGCGGCATTGGTCGTTTCGTTTATCCCTGAACGGTCTAAAATTAATCGCCGAAGTCATCGCTGTCTTATTGCTCGTCTTAGGCGTCGGCGTCGGTTATCTCGTGTGGCAACTCTCGAAAGGGCCCATCAGTTATGATGGGCTGAACCGCCAAATCGCCTCAGGCATCGAAAGTCGTATGCCACCGGGTTTTTCCGTCTCGATCTCATCGGCAGAAATCGGTGAAGTTGTCGGCGGGCTCCATCTGTCCGTCGGAGGACTCGTTATCAAAGACGAAACCGGCAAGCCCATTCTCGTAACGCCAAAGGCAGAAATCGGATTTGACGGACTTTCTCTTTTAATCGGGCGCTTGGTGCCCCGCGATATTGATCTCACCGGTCTCTTAGTTGCCGTTACGATTAGGCCCGACGGATCGGTCGCCATATCGGAAGAAACATCAGATCAGTTGGACGAAAATCCGGTCGCAAAAAATGAATCAACAACCATCGCGTCGCAAGAAAACACACCTGAGAGCACACTCGCCATTGGTAATTTTATTGATGCGCTTTCCAATCGCACCGGTCCATTGGGCCTCTTAGACCATGCTATCTTAAGAAACGGCATCTTACGCATTGATGATCAACGCCGCGGCAAACAGATCCGGTATCGCGATCTGTCGTTGTCCTTTGATCGCACCGGCGAAACCGTCGAGCGTATCGCGCTAAGTGCGCAAGGCGAGCACGGCACATGGTCGGCCAGCGGTATATTAACGGGGCGTGGCGGTGAAGCCCGTCGTCTTACCCTTCAGAGCAAAGACATTGCCGTCTCGGAACTCTTGGGCTTTGCTGAGCAAGGAACAATCCCTGTAAAAACCGATATGCCGCTTTCGCTCAACATCTCGATTGATGTCGACAAAAACAGCGTATTAACAGGTCTTTCAGGCGCTATCACAGGGGGTAAAACCACGATCATTCTTGATGATCCAAAAGCACCGCCGATCAAGGTTGATGAAGTCCATGGCGAGTTCACACTCTCGGACGATGGTAATCGCATTGTTCTTCCACTTATCGAATTTATCAGCAGCGACACGCATTGGCGTATCAGTGGTGATATCGGCATACCAAAAGCGGCGTCTGAGGGCTGGGCCTTTGCTCTTCGAAGCGAAGGCGCCACCATCATGACCGATGCGACCGGTCATCCACCGATCACGATCGATCACCTTGCCATGATCGGAAAGATTGAAGCGGGATTTCGTGCCGTAAGCATAACATCCTTCGAAGCGCGAGGCCCCGAACTCAATGTTAAAGGCAATGCGCTGATCGGTGCGGCGGATAATCGTGACGGACTAAAACTTGACCTAACCGCTGAGCAATCCAATGCGCTATCTCTCTTAGCTTTCTGGCCTTCATTCCTTGTTCCTGAAGTGCGTTCTTACCTTGGTCAATCCATCATTGGCGGCACGGCATCGACGGCAAACTATCGCTTGGATCTAGATCCCGCGGCTCTTCGTGCGGTTATTGCGAAACAGGTCATACCGGACAACGCCGTCACGCTCGATCTCGCCTTCACCAA
>CANGPL010000124.1 GCA_947455725.1 Hyphomicrobiales bacterium
ACAAAGAAATCAAGTGCAACGAAAAAACCTGTCGCATCGAAAAAGCGCGACATGAAATATTATTTCACTGTCGAAGACTCGGTGAAGGTTGTGCAAGACCGCGCAGGACCGAAAGCGAATAAGCGGGCAAAGGAAGTTTTCAATTCGCTCGTCAAGCATCTCCATGCCTTTATCAAGGAAACCAATCCCACTATGGATGAGTGGATGTGGGGCATTAATTTTCTGACCGAGACGGGTCATCTATCCACCGATTGGCGGCAGGAGTTTATCCTACTCTCCGATACGTTGGGTATTTCGATGCTCGTTGAAACCCTTAATAATCACAAAATGTCGGGCGAGACCGAGTCGACTGTGCTCGGACCATTCTATATCGAGAATGCCCCGAAATATAAAAACGGTGCCAATATTTGCCTCGATAACAAAGGGGAGCCGGTTTGGGTGCATGGTCGTGTGACCGATGCAAAAGGCAATCCGATCAAGGGCGCAAAACTGGATGTTTGGCAGGCCAATGAAGATGGCTTCTACGATGTGCAGCAGAAGGGCATCCAGCCTGACATGAATCTGCGTGGCGTGTTCAAATCCGACAAAGACGGCAATTATTATTTCCGCTCGGCCTATCCGCGCTATTACCCGATCCCGCATGATGGTACCGTCGGAAAAATGTTGAAATCGTTAGACCGAAATCATAACCGTCCGGCGCATCTTCATTTCATCGTTTCGGCTCCTGGATACGAAAAGGTTACGACGCATATCTTCACGCCCGATTGCCCATGGCTTCAAGATGACGCGGTATTTGGTGTCAAAGAAAGCCTGATTGCGGACTTCAAATCAGTTGATGATCCGGAATTGGCGGCTGAACTTGGAATGCCCAATCCGTTTAAAATCGTGGAATGGGATTTCATCCTAACGAAATCGTAAGCTCGGATAAAGGGAGCCTCTGAGATGGTAAACAAGATCGCAGAATCTGCTGCGGCTGCGATAGCCGATATCAAGGATGGCGCAACCATTCTCGTTGGTGGCTTTGGCACGGCGGGTTTGCCCTTCGCGTTGGTGGATGCTTTGATCGAACACGGCGCGCGCGATCTTGTGATTGTGTCCAACAATGCAGGTAACGGTGAGACAGGTCTTGCCGCTTTATTGAAGGCCAAGCGCGTTCGCAAAATCATCTGCTCCTTTCCACGCCAAACCGATTCTTGGGTATTTGACGGGCTCTATCGGGCTGGTGAAATCGAATTGGATGTTGTGCCACAAGGCAATCTCGCCGAGCGCATGCGCGCGGCGGGGGCGGGCATCGGGGCGTTTTATTGCCCCACCGGCTATGGCACCTTGCTCGCTGGCGACCGCGAAACGCGTTCGATCAATGGCCGCGATTATGTTCTGGAATTTCCTATTCACGGTGATTTTGCGTTGATTAAAGCGCTTAAGGGAGATCGCTGGGGCAATCTTGTTTATCGCAAGACGGCCCGCAATTTTGGCCCCGTTATGGCGATGGCGGCTAAGGTTGCCATTGCTCAAGTTGATGAAGTTGTTGAGCTTGGTGCGCTTGATCCTGAATTGGTTGCTACGCCCGGCATTTTTATTCAGCGCGTCGTCGCAGTTGGTATACAAGCTGCGAAAGTGGCTTAAGGAGAAGGTGATGCAAAAGCTTAACCGTGAACAAATTGCCGCGCGCGTGGCGCAAGATATTCCGGATGGCGCTTACGTCAATCTTGGCATCGGTTTGCCGACAATGGTGGCCAACACCATTTCCGAAGAGCGGGAGATTATTCTTCATACCGAGAACGGATTACTAGGCATGGGTCCAGCGCCCGCGAAAGGTGCCGAGGATTGGGATTTGATCAATGCCGGCAAGCAGCCGGTAACGGCGTTGCCGGGCGCTTCTTATTTTCACCATGCCGATTCTTTTTCGATGATGCGCGGTGGTCATCTCGACATCTGCGTACTCGGCGCGTTTCAGGTGTCCCACACGGGCGATCTTGCTAATTGGCACACGGGCGCAGCGGACGCTATTCCGGCGGTTGGTGGCGCGATGGATTTGGCGATCGGTGCAAAGCGTACTTGGGTGATGATGGAGCACGTAACCAAAGAAGGCCATCATAAACTCGTGAAAACCTGCACCTATCCGTTGACTGGAAAAGCCTGTGTGTCGCGCATCTATACCGATCTCGCCGTTATCGACGTCACACCGCGTGGCTTTGAGGCCATTGAACTGATTGCAGGCCTGGACTTTGACGAGCTTGTTCGCTTAACAGGCGCACCCATCCTCGATGCTCGTCAAAAAATAGCGGCCTGATCATGCTCAACCAACCAGTATTTATTTGCGATTACATTCGAACTCCCATTGGTCGCTTTGGTGGCGCGCTTTCGAGCGTTAGAGCGGATGATCTTGGCGCTGTTCCTCTCAAAGCTCTGATGCAACGCCATGCCAAACTTGACTGCCAAGCGGTTGACGAGGTGATCTACGGGTGCGCCAATCAGGCAGGCGAGGATAACCGTAACGTCGCCCGCATGTCGCTGCTCTTGGCAGGTATGCCACAATCGATTCCGGCGGTCACGATCAATCGCCTCTGTGGTTCCGGAATGGATGCGATCATCACGGCCGCGCGCGCGATTGCGAGCGGGGAAGCCCATCTCATCATTGCCGGTGGCGTTGAATCCATGTCCCGCGCGCCCTTCGTCATGCCGAAAGCGACGGAGGCCTTTTCGCGTGCCGCCGAGATCCACGACACCACGATCGGTTGGCGCTTTATCAATCCAGTGATGAAGTCACTCTATGGTGTCGATAGCATGCCGGAGACAGCTGAAAATGTTGCGGCGGATTTTAGTATTAGCCGTGCCGATCAGGACGCCTTCGCTGTCCGCTCACAAACCAAAGCCGCTGCGGCGCAAGCCAATGGAAGGTTGGCCAAAGAGATTACCCCCGTTACAATTCCACAACGAAAAGGCGACCCGCATGTCGTTGATAAAGACGAGCATCCGCGTTTGACCTCCCTTGAAGCGCTATCGAAACTCTCAACACCGTTTCGTGAACGAGGGTCGGTAACCGCAGGCAATGCGTCGGGGGTGAATGATGGCGCAGCAGCCTTGATTATCGCGTCGGAAACCGCGATGCGCCAGCATGGCCTGCAACCTTTTGCCCGCATTGTTGGCGGGGTGACAGCAGGTGTTGCGCCGCGCATCATGGGTATAGGCCCAGTTCCCGCGACGCAGAAATTATGTGATCGTCTTGGTTTGAAGCCCTCGGATTTTGACGTCGTTGAACTCAACGAAGCCTTTGCCGCTCAAGGTCTTGCCGTGTTGCGCGGGCTGGCACTCCCCGATGATGCCGC
>CANGPL010000125.1 GCA_947455725.1 Hyphomicrobiales bacterium
CCGGTCAGAAACGGACCGGGCGCAATCAATCTACCGATCGTCTGTGGTGGCGTCCGCGTCGATGCGGGCGACATCATTATCGGCGACCTCGATGGAATTATCGTCGTGCCCTTTGAGGCGATTGATCAAACCATCGAGCGATTGGAAAAGGTCAAAGCAGCCGAGGCCGGTTTGCTGCCGAAAATTCAAGGCGGACTTGGTATTCCTGATTTCGTTAGAGATTTGGAGAAGCGGACAAAGACGATCCTGATCTCATAACAGGCGATAATCGCGGATGCCATTGTCACGAAACAGTTTCCGCTTTTCGTCTCTACTGCACCCGCTCGTCGCCCAATCGAGTACCTCGACCCAGGCAGGATAGGCTCCGGCTAATTCGGAGACGGGCCAATCGCCGCCATACATTAACCGGTCAAAGCCGAAGCATTCGATCACATGATCGATGTAGGGACGCAATTGCTCACGCGTCCAAGCGGCATGATCGGCCTCAGTCGTTACGCCCGACAATTTGCAAACGACATTCGGCAGTTCGGCCAACTCCCGCAACTGGCGCGCCCAAGGCTCCATTTCTCCCGTCTTGATGCCTGGCTTTGCGATATGATCAAGAATAAAGAAAACATCAGGGCATTGTTTGACGAAGCGGATCGTATTTTCCAACTGGTGATGAAAAATACACAGGTCGAACGAGAGATTATACTTCGCCAATAGCCGCGTCGATTCGATAACTTCCGGTCGTAATACCCATTCAGGGTCTGGCTGGTTTTGGATCAAACGCCGAATGCCGCGCACAATCTTCAAATCTGCCAATTGCGCCATGTCCGCCTCGACAGCGGCGCCCTTCTCCATTGGCAGACAGGCTACGCACCCTTGAATTCTGGGGTCCTTGTCCGCGAGGCTTTGTACCCAAATGCCCTCATCCACATAATCGAGCATATCGACATCGACTTCGACAAAAACGATCTTATCCACCACATAGGGCGACGCCATGGCGCAAAGGTCGTCAACCGTCCAGTCGCGCAGCAAGGAAGGCGCGTTTTTAGTCCAAGAATACCGAAAACGCTCGGTGTCCAGAAGATGCACATGGGTATCGACAATGGGAAAATCGATCATCGCTCACCTCAGTCGCTGACGGCTCCAAAACAAGAGTGATATTTTCTAATCAGCACAAATGGCCTTTGCAATGAGCAGGACGGTCTTACGATGACCTTAGAAAAAGCGTTCTCGATTAAGTTGCCTTATCGATCAAAACTTGATCGCCTAATTTAGATAAGAGCTCGTAAGACCGCAAACGGGTATGATGGTCAAAAATGGCGGATGCGACCATCAGCTCATTAACACCCGTTGCCGCAACAAACGCGTCGAGTTTGCGTTGAACGGTATCGGGAGAACCGACAAACGAACAGGTCAGCATACGCGAGGCATGGAATTGTTCGTCGGCAGTCCAATAGGCATTGATGTCGTCAATCGGTGGCTGGAGATAGCCGCGTTTACCCCGCACCATATCCGTAAAGCGCCGCTGAATAGACGTGAATAAATAATCAGCTTCAGCATCGGTATCGGCTACAACCACATTCACACCTGCCATTGCGTAAGGTTTTGCCAATTGTTCAGATGGCCTGAATTGCGCCTTGTAGATCGCGAGCGCATGTTCAAGCGCATCCGGCGCAAAGTGTGAAGCAAAGGCGTATGGCAATCCAAAAGCGGCTGCCAATTGAGCGCCATAAAGGCTCGAACCCAAAATCCACAGCGGGACGTTCAATCCGGCACCCGGAACCGCTTGAATGGTTTGATCGGGCTGAAGCGGCCCAAAATAGGATTGCAACTCTAAAACATCGTCCGAAAAATGATCCGACGCCATCATGTCGCGTCGCATCGCCTGCGAGGTTACGCGATCAGTTCCAGGCGCCCGGCCTAAGCCTAGATCAATCCGCCCCGGATAAAGCGATTCAAGCGTCCCAAATTGTTCGGCAATGACGAGCGGCGAATGGTTCGGCAACATAATGCCGCCAGCACCTACCCGTATCGTAGACGTATGGGCTGCGATAAATCCGATAACGACCGATGTCGCAGCACTCGCTATACCCACCATATTATGATGTTCAGCAACCCAATAGCGCTGATAGCCCCATCGCTCCGCATGCTGTGCTAAGTCCTTGGTGTTAGCAAAGGCATCCGCAGGTGTTTTTCCTTCAACAACAGGAACAAGATCGAGGATCGATAGCGCTACCATGGCTTTTACTCATCAACAGAAAGGGGGGCCAACGACCTGACAGTCGCATTGGCTTGGAAACCTACATTCATATCTCGAATATCAGGCGGTGGGTAGAATAATCCTAACTTTAAAAACGGAGCGAGTACCATTTCAGGGGGGGTGCCGCTAGCCATAGTATGAGTCGGCCTAAAGGCCAGTCATACAAATGTTAGTGGTTTTGTTCGCAAATGGCACACCATTTGTGTACGAAACCAGGAACCTTACCAGTTCGTCCGTTTTGTGCTGATAGAGCGGCAGCGAGTTGTGTCTTTTCGCCCAAGATACAAACTCGGCCGTCGGCTCGTTTAATGGCGGAAATAATTTACCTGATATAGGCGTTTCGAGCCTGAACGTTGTCATCTTTGAACTTTTCAACGATTACTATTCAGATTGCTTCAATGTTCGCTGGCGTTGTGCGAGCCCGGTTGAAGGGTTGAGCAAGAATGCCCATCGCGATTGGCATGCATGTTTGCCAATTATAATCAGGCCATAGTTGCCAGTAATGCTATGGTCTATGCTGAGCAGATCGATTTTCATCCGCTTATTCTTATACGGTCATCAGCTCCTTAACCCTTTATATAATAATGATTTTCGTCGAAAGGCGAGGAGTGGCTGGCAACTTGCAACGTCCATTTCGAATTCCCGCTTAAAGTAGGGCTCCATTGCAGAAATTGAGAGGCACCTCTATTGCGTTTTCTAAAAATAACGCCTTAAGTGAAGGCTTAATCAATTCCCACACGAGAATGCCGCATCGTGTAGGGACTAAAACGCGGCACTATATACGGGAGTAAAACCTATGTTTATCAATAAGTTCGTGCTGCCATTGGTAGCAGGAGCAGCTTTGTTGGCTGCTACATCGGCTTTCGCTGGGCCGAAGATTGTTTCAGGACCAGGTGCTGAGCCTACATGCTTTAAGCCATGGACGGATCAAACGAAGTATTTCCAATGGGATAAAAAGCCAGGTCCTTATCGCATTGCGATCGTGAACGGCTTCGTTGGTAACACATGGCGCATTCAGATGATCAAGACGGCTAAG
>CANGPL010000126.1 GCA_947455725.1 Hyphomicrobiales bacterium
CCGCGGATGATCCCTTGCAGGCCCATCGTCTTCATCAGTCTTGCAACTGTACATCGTGCCACGTCGTAACCCTCACGCTGCAATTGGCGCCAGATCTTCCGGACCCCGTAAACCCGCCAGTTGTCGTTAAAAACACGACGGATCTCAATGCAGAGCGCTTCATCCCGACGAGCGCGTTGCGAGCGACAGTCAGGAAGAGCCTGCATCTCAAGATGGCGGTAATAAGTGGAAGGGGCGATTGGCAAATGTTTGCAAATCGGCTCGACCCCGTGCGCATCACGATGTGCATCGATAAACGACACCATCACTTCGATCGGCGGTCGAGCTCCGACATCGCAAAATAAGCTGATGCTTTACGCAAGATCTCGTTCGCTTGCCGCAGCTCGCGGTTCTCGCGCTCAAGCTCTTTAAGCCGATCAGCGGACGCGACCGGAACTCCAGCCCGCTTACCGCACTCGACTTCAGCCTTTTTAACCCAATCGTTCAAAGTCTGAGCCGAACAGCCGATCTTTGCCGATATCGACATGATAGCCTGCCAGCGTGTGCCGTGCTGGGCCTCATTGTCCAACACAAGCCTGACCGCCTGTTCGCGGACTTCAGGTGAGAATTTGTTCGTTGTTTTGCTCATGACGCTCCATCCTACTCAGGAGTTGGAGCCTCCGGCAAACCCAGTGCGGTTCCGGACACCCAGAGCTCCGAGCTAACTTTGGATACGTGGATTTAATCCCGCGCATTCAATACGACCTGCGGAAAGCCGCATAAAAAGACCCTACAGAAGCGCGCTCTCGATCACTCCTACGTGGACCAGAATCCTCTTGCACTACGGGCGACGATCACTGAGGGTGTTCAGCTCGTGGGTGGAACTGCACATATATACAAAGACACGGATATCGTAAATGATTTTGCGAAATGCATGCTCAGGTCAGCCCGTAATGTAACCATTGTCAAAGATGTCTGTTTACTCACTACGTTTGTGCACAACATCTATGTGAGGCCGTAATCCTTGACTGGAGATGAAATTAAGATGAAAATTAATCAATTGACAATAAAAATGAAGATTAGTATAAAAAATTTCAACTAAGGGTCCCGCGAAATATTTAAGATTGATGCCCATGAAACAGTATGTGCGCGATTATGAGAACATTGCTCCGATTGGTAGTGCCGTTGGTTTTCCAGCAGGTGATTCTGCAAGCCCTAAGGAGTTGATATTTTTGTTATTGCAAGACAATAGTAAACCGACTGAAGTTCTTGATGTCGGTTTTGGGGCAGGCAGCTTGGGCGCCTTAATCAAAAGCAACCCCAACACTCAGCATTGGGAAGTTGATGGTGTTGAGGGTTTCGAAGCGAACTGCTGCAATGCGTCATTAATGGATAAAAAAATTTATCGAAATGTGTGGCATGGGCTTGCTCAAGAGATGCCAAGTGAGCAATTAAAACGATATCAAATTATCTGCCTTCTTGATGTGATAGAGCATCTTGAAATTGAAAACGCTAAATATCTACTGAGACACTTACTATCATGCATGAATGATGAGGCCTTTCTTTTTATAAGCACGCCTCTATGGTTCTATCCTCAGGACACACAGCAGCAAGGCGATTTAGAAGAGCATCTTATAGGAGTTCCCGCCTCGTCTATGATGGCATTGCTTCCGACGCATTATGCGGTGAACCACCCATTGGTTGGAGGCTTTGTCCTTGCGAAGCGCTCGTTACATTATATAAACTTTTTCCAACCTACGACCGATAAAAGCTTTTCATACGAAAAAGGTATGAAAATTGCGCAAGCGATTGGCCTACGTCTTGATCCCGGAGTAGCTATTGTGACGAGATTTTAATTGAAAAATAAGTGAGAATTTTTAACTTTGTAAGATGTCGAAAAGGCGTTAGATTGTAATCTCATAAATGCGCTGGGGAGGATTCGCAAATGCAGCGGTTCATGATTGAACGAAGCCGCTACTGCGGCGGCTCGGTTGGATGCCGGGGACACCAGGGCTTTTCAGGTGCATTTGGCGGGAACGGGCATCTCGTGGCCTAGACTCAACCAGATTGTCGGTAGTGTCCAGTATTTTTCGCACATTTGATCAAGCTACTGCGGCTCCGTAGGTTTCCACCTTGGCTTATTTCAAAGCCGCCATGTTCATGTAGTATCGTGTCGACTAGTGCGTTCTCGCAATATGCCGCAACCTAGCCGGAGCAAGGTTCAAGCATGATGAGCCATCGGGGAACGCCCCCACCACGCGTGCCCTTGCCTTCCGTTTTCTCGTCCATCTCTTCCTCCTCTCAATCTCTATTAAAGGAGCCGTCAAGTTCCATAAATGTGCGAAAGATTCTGTACGTTATCGAGACGCGCGCCGGGACAGTCCCGCTTCGCATCCCAAAGCTGGACCCCTCCAAAAACCTCTGGGCAAATCAGGATTTAATTGATTCAATCTGTCGAGTGGCGGAGGAGCGCATACATGGCCGATCGATCCCCGGGGCTTTTTGATGTTGACGCGCGGTTGGCGGAAATTTCCGCCAAGGGAGACGGCTTGGAACGCGTTGCGACGCTCGTTGATTTTGAACTTTTCCGCTCCACACTGCAGGCTGCAGCGCCGCGAAGAGACCGCTTCAGGGGCGGGCGGCCCCCGTTCGATCATGTACTGATGTTCAAAGTTCTGATCCTGCAGGCGATGCATTCGCTTTCGGATGAACGCGCGGAGTTTCTGATCAAAGAAGGTCTTTCTTTCATGCGCTTTCTTGGATTGAGGCTTTCCGATCCTGTTCCTGACGCAAACACGATCTGGACGTTTCGCGGGACCCTGAAGAAGGCGGGCGCGATCGACGAGCTGTTCAAGCGATTTGACGATGTTCTGCGAGCATCTGGTTTCCTGGCGATGAGCGGCCAGATTGTCGACGCGACGATCGTCGCAGCGCCAAAGCAGCGCAACACTATCGAGGAGAAAAAGGCGATTAAGGCGGGGCGGATTCCCGATGGCTGGGCGCAGAACCGGGCACGGCTCGCCCGAAAGGACAGGGATGCGCGCTGGACGGTCAAATATACCAAAGCCAAGCCGAACGAGGACGGATCGCTTCCGCCGGAGATCTCGCCATCCCCGCTTTTGGCTACAAGAACCATATCGCCGTGGATCGGGCCTATGGTCTGATCCGCAAGTGGACGGCGACACATGCCGCCGCCCACGACGGCGCCCGTCTTGAGGATGTTCTGGATCGGTCGAACACGGCCAGCGAGGTTTGGGCGGACACGGCATACCGGTCGGCGAAGAACGAGGCGATGTTGTCG
>CANGPL010000127.1 GCA_947455725.1 Hyphomicrobiales bacterium
CGCATTTCGCGTTTGCTCGAAGAAGTGAAAGAGCGCGAAGGTCTTGGCTATTCTTATGAAGGTGCGGATGCGAGTTTCTTCTTGTTGGCGCAACGCATTTTGGGCGAGGTGCCAGAATTTTTCCGCGTGCAACGCTTCAGCGTGAATGTAGAGCGTCGCTTCTCTGACGATGGCGATACGGAGACGATTGCGGAAGCTTTTGTGAAGGTCGACGTCGACGGTGAGACGTTGATCTCAGCCGCTGAAGGTAATGGCCCGGTGAATGCGCTCGATCTCGCTTTGCGCAAAGATTTGGGTAAATACCAAACCTATATCAAGGATCTGGAGCTCGTCGATTACAAGGTGCGTATTTTCCAAGGCGGCTCGGATGCTGTTACGCGCGTTTTGGTTGAAACGACGGACGAGACCGGCGAGCGTTGGACCACGGTTGGCGTGAGCGGCAACATTATCGACGCTTCGTTTCAGGCCTTGAGTGACTCGATCACCTACAAGCTGGTCCGCAGCGGCGCGGTGGCTTAAATTTTAAAGCTTTTCCGCGATCCGCTCGCTCATCCCATGCGGGGGTATCAATTTCGCCTTGGCTTCAAGCATCGGCACAATGTCTTCGGCCTTCTCGGCCACTAGATAGGTCACATCAAAGCCGTGCCTAATAAATTCGGTTTCGCGCATATGGCCAAAGAGGCTTAAAAGCGGCCGCCAAAACCCATTGATATCCGCAATCAAGATGGGCTTGGTGTGACGCCCAAGTTGCGCCCAAGTGAGTTGTTCGACGAGTTCTTCGAGCGTGCCGACGCCACCGGGCAGCGCCACGAAGGCATCGGCTTTGTCAAACATCAATTGCTTGCGCGTGTGCATGTCGGGCACGACGATCATTTCGTCGGCATCTTTCAGCATCACTTCGCGGTCTTTGAGAAATTCGGGAATGATACCGGTCACCAAGCCGCCATGATCGATGACGGCGCGGGCCACCGTTCCCATTAATCCGGTATTGCCACCGCCATAGACAAGGCGGATGCCGGAATGCGCCATCATTTTGCCCAGCGTTATGGCCGCCTCCACAAAAACGGGGTCCGACCCGTTCCCCGATCCGCAATAAACGCATAAAGAGTTCAAATTAGTCATAATGCTTTTTTCGCACTGCAATAGAGAGAGCGTCAAGGGCGATAAAGGGAGGATGTAGCGATTCCTACCGATTCGTGTTTCATTATGAAAAAGCGGCAATAAGGGTAGGGACTGGTTTGATGAAAAAGTGGCTCTTGCTTGGTCTTGCAGCGGTCGTGCTGATCGGAATTATTGCCTATTTTAACGGTTCATCAAAAACGAGTGTGGTGACGGAGAAGCCAGTTGCTGAAACACCTGCCGTTGCTGCTGTACCTGCAATCACACCGCCCGCTGCAGTGCCCGTTCCCGAGCAACCGGTCGCTCAACTTCCTTCGATAACGCCGCCCAGCTTTGATATTGTCCGCGTTGAACCCACAGGCGAAATGGTGATTGGCGGACGAGGCCAACCTGGTGCTGAAATGACATTGCTTAGTGATGGCAAGCCTTTCGATACTGCAAAAGTGGCGTCAAATGGTCAATTTGCCATGGTACCGAAGCCGATTTCGCCCGGACCGCACAATTTGACACTTTCGATGAAAACGACGGATGGGCAAATCGTTCTATCCACTCAGAATGTCGCCGTTGATGTGCCTGAAACCAAAAAGGGCCCTCTGCTCGTTGCAAAAACGGAGGCCGGTCAGCCGACGCAAGTTTTGACACAGAACACGCCAGAAGCTTCGGCGCAGGAAACTTCGGCTAAAACGGTGGGAGCGGGTACATCAAGCACTTCGCCACCGGCTGCGGCGCCAAAGACGCCTGAACCAGCCAGTGGTCGGGCGATCGTTGCGATTACCGTTGTCGAGGCAGAAGATACCGGCACTCTCTATGCTGCGGGTAAAGCGGCGGCAGGAGCTAGTGTGAGGCTTTATTTGAACGATACCTACCTAGCGACGGCTGATGTCGGGCCGGACGCCGCTTGGTCGCTCAAGATCGCGAAGGGCGTTGTACCTGGTCAATATAAGGTCCGCGTCGATGATGTGGACCCGGCCACGGGTAAGGTCTTGTCGCGTGCCGAGGTAAATTTTGATTTTGCTGCAAAAATTGCCGAAACGGCGGCCACGCAAACCGCCAATCCTGCGACGCAGCAGTCACAGGCACCGGCTGCGGCAACCGATACGGCCATAAAACCTAAAGCCGCTATCGTTGTTGATTCGATTGAAACGGCCACCGTGACGCGCGGCGACAGCCTGTGGCGGATCAGCCGTAAGACCTATGGCTCGGGTTATCGCTACACGGTGATCCATGAGGCCAATCAGCAGCAGATTCGGGATCCGGACTTGATTTATCCGGGGCAAATCTTCGTGCTTCCAAAATTAAATCAGTGAATTTGTACCCGCGCATCGAAAATTCTTCTCGCGCGGGTTGAACCTTTCGTCCGATTGACGCATCTCTCCACTGGGCACGGCGGGTCACTGGAGTGATGACTGCGGCATTTGTGCGTTTAAGGCGTGATCAGGATACATAATGGCTCGTTCCATGTCTCGGGGTCGGTCGACCCCACCCGCAACATCTTCGCGATCCGATTCTTCTATGTGGCGCACGGTCCGTGGGTTCTGGCCCTATCTGTGGCCGGAGGATCGCGCCGATCTGCGGATGCGCATTATCTGGGCAACCTTGTTGCTCGTACTTGCCAAGCTCGTGACGATTGCGGTGCCTTATACCTTTAAATGGGCAACGGACGCTTTGGCGCCCTCGCTGATCTCGGGTGCATCGGATTGGTGGCTGATCAGCGTTCCTGTTGTTTTGACGATCGTCTATGGCTTCACACGTGCGCTGATGGCGCTTTTGACGCAGGTGCGCGATGCGCTGTTTGCGGCGGTCGCGATGCATTCGGTGCGCCGTCTCGCCAATGAGACCTTTGAGCACATGCATCGTTTGTCGCTGCGCTTCCACCTTGAGCGCAAGACGGGCGGATTAACACGTGTGTTGGAGCGCGGGCGCGCCGGTATCGAATCCATCGTGCGGATGACAATGCTGACCTTGTTCCCAACCATCATTGAATTCGTGATGATTTTGGCCGTGCTGCTGTATGAGTTCGATTGGCGTTACGCGATCATTACGGTGCTGATGATTGTCGCCTATATGTATTTTACGACGAAGGCGACAGAGTGGCGCATC
>CANGPL010000128.1 GCA_947455725.1 Hyphomicrobiales bacterium
ACAGGGGGTTCAACTTCAAAGACATCCAAACCAGCCCCTGCAATTTTGCGTTCTTGCAGCACGTTGGTCAACGCTGCTTGATCCACAATCGGCCCGCGCGCAGTATTTATTAAAAAAGCTGTTTTCTTCATGAGCGCCAAGCGCTCGGCGTTTACTAGATGTTTCGTCTGCGGAGTGAATGGGCAATTGACCGTAAGAATGTCAGCTTGCCGAAAGACATGCTCTAGCCCAACCAATTCAATGCCTAGTTCGGCGGCAATGTTAGCGTCGGCAAATGGATCATGCGCAATGAAGCGCATATCGAGTGGTTTACACACCCTGAACATTTCAGCCCCAATATTGCCAATACCAATCGATCCTAGTGTCTTGCCTACAAGGCCGATACCCATATGTTGGCCGCGGCGGTTGAAGCCATCTGGACCCTCGCGGGTTAACTGGTCTTTGATCATTAATTTACCGGTCAACGCAAGAATGAGAGTTAAAATAGAAACAGCCACGGGGCGCCTCACGCCGTCCGGTGTGATCACAAGCGCAATATCGGCTTTTGTACAGGCATCAACGTCAACGCTATCATAGCCAACACCAAAGCGTGCAACAGCAGCTAGCCGCCCATTAGGATGAATACTCGTTGCATTGAACTGCGGAACAAGAAGAATGAGAACGTCGATATCTTCAATTTGATCGGCACGGATTACAGGTGTCGGATCAAGGTAAACGACTTCTATACCTGGTGCATCAAAGAGCGGACTGACGTCAAAATCGGGAAATGTTGGCGATCCATCAGGCTTCTTAAAATCGCCCGAAAGCGCGACACGAAAAAGAGCATTCATTAGGTCCACCTCATTATTTTGCCACGCAAGATACTCTCAATTTATCAACTGCATCTGAAAGTGCTGCCTGTAGCATCCAAACATCGCCTGAATAGCAAATAAAATCGAACCCTAGCTTGTTATATTCAATACCTGTTTCAACATTCGGTACAAGTCGGCCAAGAGCTTTGCTATGCTTGCGTGTAGCAGCGGCAACTTTCGCAATCGCATCTGTAAATATTTTATTATTAAAATCCCCCGGAATTCCCAGAGACACAGAAAGATCGAAATGGCCAACCCATAAACAATCAACTCCATCTAATGCGGCTATCTCATCAGCGTTTTCCACGCCTTCAGCCGTCTCGATTTGACAGAATAAAGTAGTACGATGATTGGCCGCATTCAGGCGTTCGGCTACCGTTCCAACATTACGGTAGCTGTCATGGGCAACGCCAAGCGCCACACCCCGCTTGCCTTTAGGAAAATATTTCATGCTGTCCAGAATATGGCGCGCCTCGATCGCGTCATTGACCATCGGCAACATAATTCCCTCCGCCCCCATATCACAGACGCGTGCAATATGATCGTATTCTTTTGACGGAACACGAACAATCATAGGAACGTCAGCGGCCTCGAAATAGCGGATGCTTTGCTTTACGGTTTCAATACTAAAACCCGAATGCTCCATATCAAATAAAACAAAGTCACAACCCGATGCTTTAAAAATGTGCCCGATGCCCGGTGTAGCAAATTCAACAACAAAACTACCAAATTTTGGTTCGACCGAACGAGCCATATCCTTTAAACTGTGTGACTTCATACCCCCCCCGATCCGATTTGTCCGAACAATATATAAAATGGTCGGCATGGCTAATTATCAGTGAAGTATTCTTGATGGGGTCAGGGCAGCTTGAAAGACAATAGGACAACCCCACATTTATACATTGCGATAACGGTAACTTTGTCTAGGCACAATTGTCAATCGACTAATTTTCGAGACCAAACTTATATTTTCAAGGTATTATATTTTCAAGGTAATTGACAACAGATGAGCTGATTATCAATCATAGCCAAATATAAAGTAGTCTATAAAGTTGAAAACTGTAATTTTTCAATACCCCATGACACTTTGAGGAGTTAGACAAATCTAACAATAAAGTGCCTATCGAATCTTATTACTTATACGCATTCATGCGGCGTAAAGCGCCGTTGATATGGGCTCGCATTGCTTTCTCTGCCGCTTCCGGCTTACGATCTTTGATAGCTGACAATATTCTACCATGTTCTAAAATTGCTTTGCGATGAACTTTGGGGCCACTACTGGAACGAGCAAACCGGATTCCGGCATAAATAACACCGCCAAGATAAGCCATTAGCTCAGTAAAATATTGGTTTCGCGTGGCATTCGCGATAGCAAGATGAAATTGAAGGTCATATTTTTCAGGGTCAACTGATTGGCTTTGCTCCATCTGAACATGAAACATTTCCATTTGCGCAACATCATCATCCGAGCGCCTATGAGCCGCAAGTCGAGCGGCCATAACTTCAATCGGCATCCTCAATTCGAACAACTTAATGACGGCAGACGAATCCTTGCTTAGCTCCGCATGGACCTTAAATGACTGGCGTTCCAAAAGTCCTGTTACATAAAGGCCACTGCCCTGACGTGATTCAACCAGCCCGTCAGCCTTAACCCGGGAAATGGCTTCCCGCACTACCGGCCTACTGACCTCGAAATGTTCCGCTAGGCCATGCTCGGAAGGCAGCCGGGCACCAGCGAGAAATTCTCCGTTTCGAATGTGAAGCGACAAAAGATCCGCGATTTCTTGCGGCGCATCCGATTTCAAACGGCTGGTTAATTTCGCTTTTAACATAATCAAATCTTACATCACATCAACTTGTCTGACAATTATTGTCTTACAACCCTTTTCAATTCGCAAAAAAGCTATAAGATAAACCTTGCAATAAAGGAAGAAAAAGCGATCTCAAAAAATGAATCGCTTAAAACGGGAGGAAAAACATGAAGTTAATGAAAAGCGGATTATTGTTGTCAGCTCTCATGGCCGCCGCGGTATTCTCTTCTGCCTCGGCAGCGGACAAGGTTGTTATCGGCTATTCCGCACCAGCCCTTCTCGGTGGTCAGGGGCAAATTCAAGCGGGCTTAGTCAACGGCGCTAAAGCTAAGGGCTGGGAGGT